>CALBZG010000146.1 GCA_937889655.1 uncultured Clostridia bacterium | reverse complement strand
GCTTTTTTAAGGTAATCCGCTGCTATGGAAGATGTTGTGCCTCCGCAGACGATGTGTTTTCCTTCTTTGGCGAAAAACAGCGACATCATTTTATGACAATCATTTCGATTGGCGGGAGGTCCGATGATCAGATTCACCGGTTCTCGCTTCCGGATGCGTATGGTGCAGACCGTCGTATCGTCTCCGGGCTGTCCCCCATAGAGGGCGAAGCATTCGTCCAGCAGAATCGTGGTCAGAGTTTTAGCTGTCAACCCAACGTGACAGAAAGTCTCCATGTAGGAAATGATGTCTTTTCGCTGCCAGCCGAAGTTCAGGCTTTGACCGACCCCGGCATGGATGGCCCCGTCGCTCATAGCTATGAAGATGTCGTTTTCCTTCAATTCCATCCTTGTGCGGTAGATGGATTTTCCGTCTATTTCCAATAGCGTGACAGGCATCTCGAAAAACTTGAAATCTCTGAACATGATCACATGGGGATTGTCAAATTGTATGATTTCAGCTTCCTGATTGTTGACTAGCCTGACGATGGAAAACGTGGAATATGCGATGCCCCTAACAGAACAAACGGGCAGCGTGGCTGCTATGGTCGAAACACAATCCTCCAGTTCCATCCCTTCCGATATCATGGTGGAAATGATTTTTGAAGTGAGGGTGGACAGGATGCTGGCTTTGACTCCGCTGCCAAGACCGTCTGCCAATACCACTACCGTCGATCCATCGTCCTGGGTTATGACGTCCACATGATCTCCGCAAAGCTGTTCACCGTATTTATTCAGACTGTTGTAACCAATTTCGACACAAAGATCATTCATTTGAAATCGACTCCTTCAGATTTGTAAGGGCTATTTTCGTTTCAGCTGCCGTTTCTCCCAGCAGTGATGCAATTTCCTGTACGATGCGCATCTGCCTTTCGACCACCCTGTCTGTAATCTCTATAGTCTGCCTATTGACAGTCTCTTTACGTTCCCGCTCAAGCTGCTTTTCTGTAACGTCCCGCATTATGCATATCAGTCTGTGAAAATCCCTATCATACAATATGGTCTTTTCAACATAACGTTTATATTCAGCGAGATAGACCTTTTGATCCCGTATATTGCGTCCCGACTTCAGCACATTCATGAAGTCCTTGGGGTCCATGATCCTTATCACTGGTTCCCCCATCACATCGGCGGCATATTTTATATTCAGGATCCTGCAGGCTGCATTGTTGATCTGCTGGACCTCGAGGTTTTCATTGAGTACCAATATCCCGTTCGGAACATTGTTGACTATGCTGCCCGAAAAGCTTTCGGCCTTGTCCCGAAGGAACGGAAGGCACATGGTCAGGTCAGCTTTACCCTGGTGGACCGCTATGGCCTTCTCGCGGCAGGTGTCATAACCACAGGAGCCGCAGTTGAGTTCATGCTCCGGTTTTGTTTTTCCCATCTGAAGGAGGATTTGGTTAATTCCATCCTCTGAAGGGACTTCTGCTTCTCTTCCGGTATACTCAAGGCCTTTTATAAGCTTTTCAGCGGTAAATTCACTGGTGCAAAAGTCCTTTTTGCCAGCATATGATAATATCTCCATATAATTTCTTATCGGCGAGCAATGATATTTTTCCATCACCGGGCCGCCGATACAGCTTCCGGCACAGGCTGACATTTCGATGAAGCAGTGCCTAAGTCCCCCCTGCTGGATATCCTTCAGGGACGCTATGCAGTTTTCTGCTCCATCGACAGCCATATATGTATAATCAGACTGGCCGCGGTCCATGCTGTTTAGAACGCCGCCGGTAGTCGGAAACAGTCTGCTCCGGCTTTCTTCGGTGGTGTCTTTGCATGATTCCGGCCTGATGCCTGCCGACTCAAACCAATTCTGCAGCTCCTTAAATGTCATGACTGCATCAACGATCCCCGGATATCTTTCCGCTTCATCTTTTTTGGCGACGCAAGGTCCGATGAAAACAGTTTTAGCATTTGGATAACGGCGTTTGATGTCCATGCTGTGGGCCTGCATCGGAGAAACCACATCTGCAAGATATGGCAGCACCTCAGGGAAGTATTTCTGGATCAGCATGTTCACAGAATGGCAGCAGGAAGAGATCAGAATGTCAGGCTTCTGGTTTTTAATAATACTCTCGTATCTTGCCTTTACGATGGAAGCGCCTATAGCAGTTTCCTCTGCCCCTGCAAATCCAAGCTTAATCAATTCCCTTTCAAGAGATGCGATCCCTACCCCATTCCAGTTTGCAATAAAAGAGGGGGCTATACTGGCATATACAGGTTCGCTTCCCTGAAGCATGACTTTGACTGTTTCAGTGCTGTCAGCGATTTCCTTGGCATCCTGAGGGCAAACTACGAAGCATCCTCCGCAAAGTATGCATTCGTCCTCAACGATGTGAGCCTGGTTCCCCGAAAAACGAATGGATTTTACAGGGCAATGCCGAATGCATTTATAGCAGTTTTTGCAATTTGAAGTTTTTAGCTTTAAATAATCATTCATGGTCTGGATGCTCCTTTTCAGATCTTTTTATCCGATCCCCCTAGAGTCTGCTTCTGACTTGCATTTCGAAAAATTCTTTTGTATTTTCAGGCCTCAGTGAAAACAGATCTTCATCGATTTTTACACTGACGCCATTCATGCAGTTCCCTAAGCAGAATGTTCCCGCCAGCTCGACCGCTCCCTGCAAAGAGGCCTCCTCGACCAAAGACTGCAATTGTTCGACGACCTGCCTGGATCCTTTTATATGACAGGACGAACCGATACATATCGTGATTTTCATAGTAACCCTTTCTTTTGGAGAGTTGCGGATGCCGGAGTGTCGCGGCATCCGCGGTGTGAGTTATGCATGAGGCGGTCTTTTTAAGCGTGTATGAGACCGGCTTTGCTTTCTTTCAACTCAAGATTATCATCTTCAACGAAGCAACAGAAATATAAAAGCAATATATCGATATATAAATATCGATATATTGCTATCGATTGATACCTCTCTTTGGTCTGTATCATTATCCGGATCTCTATTATGTATAGTTTCTATAGGCTACTTCATTCTTGACAACATATAGCTTTTTAAGGAAGTGTTTATCGGCTTCACTTATTTCATAACCTTTTCGATAAATCAGCAGATCTGTATTTCTGTTATCGGGCCAGTCGCATTTCCGCTGAACCAAGCCGTAACTGTTCTCCACTTCTGCAGGGATAGGGGCTTCCAAAGTGAATGCCGTATCCAGCTTGCACATAATATCGAATTTGATTCCGCGCTCATAAACGATTATTTTTTTTGCCGGTTTTTTTTCACTTCTGCTTCTCGCAGCTGTTCCGCCCGGGGAGAGATAGGGTATGGAAATATCGCCCTCCACTATTTCCGGATATGGCATGAATTCATTGTATCGAAGCTCCGGAATGCAGGCTAGAGGATGATTTTTGGACATCAGGCATAATGATTCAAATTCCCATACAGTGTCGCTGCAAATATTTCTTTCTTCCAAATAGTCTTTATAATATTTTTCATGAATCCCTTTGTATCGAACGACACCCAGGTTGCATTGCCCCTCCGCCACCGAATTTATAGTATTGACGGAATTTGTTTCAACTATACTGATGGGATCCCTGCTCTCGAAATTGAAAGAACCCATTTCAGACAAAAAATCAGATATGGCCGAGGCAATGTAACTTGAACGCGGTACAGAAATGCTGAATCCTTGAGAATCAGCATTTCCGCCGGTGCTCAAAGTCTCGATTTGATCCAGTTGCGCCAGGATGTTCCGGGCGTATTTCAAAAACTCGGTCCCGCTTTTTGTGGGCAAGACTCCTTTTGAAGTTCTTTCAAATATAGTCAGTCCCAGAGCGTCTTCAAGCTCTTTTATGGCCTTGCTCAAATTTGGTTGAGCCATGAAGAGGTTTTCCGCGGCCTGAGTGATCGAACCGGTTTTTTCAATTTCAACGGCATATTTCAAATGAAGCGTATTCATGTCGCTCTCCTCTTACTCTCCTGACTGCGCCTGGCCGAGCTTTTCTCTCAAATGCTGGGAAAGTCTGGCCAGCTTCACAGCTGCATCCTCATATTCGACCAGTATCCCATCAGGAACTGCCAATGTTGTCGGCGCAAAATTCCAGATGGCCAGGACACCTCCCGCTACAAGCTGGTCGCATACGACTTGCGCTTTTTCTGCCGGCACAGTGATAATGCCGATATGGATCCTTAAGCGCCGGCACATATCGCTCAATTTTTCAACGTTCAGGACCTGTTTGCCGCCGATGGTCTGCCCGATCAGCTCCGGATCCGAATCAAATGCCACTATAATATTCATACCGTATTTTTCATACCCATCATAGGAAAGCAGGGCTTTCCCCAAAGCCCCGGCGCCAACTAATACGGCATCGTTGGAATTGGTGTATCCCAAAAATTCCTCTATGTCGGATACCAGCTCATCCACAGGGAAACCGCACTTAGGCTTGCCTTTTGAAGTGCTAACTGCCGATAAGTCCTTTCTTACCTGGACTTCATTCAGCTTCAATTCCGCTGCAATGGCCGGGGAAGCAATGAATTTTGCACCTTCCTTCTGTACTCTCCGAAGACAATTCAGATAGGCGGGCATTCTCTTTAGAGCTTGTATCGATAATCCAAGGGAGTCTTTATTTGATTTTTCCATTGAAGCATCCTCCTGTCTTGTTAATTACTCATGGGGTAGGACTCGTTTGGGGCAATATAGATATCGCCATATCGATATATTAATATTGATATGGCGATTTGTCAACTATCTGTTTATTTATCATTATTTCACTGCATTTAGGATCCTAAATTCTTAAAACGCATCTTCCTGCGCGGATCAGCTTATTTAAAGGCGTGGATTTTACTTTGATGGCATTGAGGGGGCATTCATAGAGACATCTGCAGCAATTGATGCATCGGCATGGATCGACTGTCACTTTACCGTTCACTGAGCTTATGGCCTGGACCGGGCAAATTTCTATGCAATGTCCGCATC
>CALBZG010000145.1 GCA_937889655.1 uncultured Clostridia bacterium | reverse complement strand
ATCATAGAGTTAAAGGTTCTGTATAATAAAAAACTGGAGGTTAACCCTCCAGTTTTTGTATTTCAGATTTTATTCTGTTCCAGGGGAAGCCTATGACATTTTCATAGTCACCTTCGATATGGTCGACATACTTCCCGAAGGCACCCTGTATCGCATACCCACCTGCTTTGTCATAAGGTTCTTCCGTATCCGCATAGCTCCGAATCTCTTCATCTGTGTAATTCTTGAAATAGACTTTAGTGATTTCGCAAAATACGCTTCTAACGGGCATTCCGGCTTTCAACAGAGCGACACCGGTGGCTACAAAATGCACTTTCCCTCTGAGGTCCTTCAGTATCCTGATGGCGTCGTCTTTATCAACCGGCTTGCCGATGACTTGATCGAAAAAGACGATGGTATCCGCTGCAATAATCAGCTTGCCTTCCTGACATTGACGTTCAATGGAAAGGGCTTTTTTCAGAGCCAGAAACATCACTGCGGCTTCCATATCCATTTCATACGGTAACGTTTCGTCAACTTCAGGGATGATGATTTCAGGCATGATCCCATATTTTTTTATCATTTCGATCCGTCGGGGAGAACCCGAAGCTAAGATTATCTGATCTAGATCCATCCCGGTTTTCCCTCGCCCCCGTCGTCATTATTTCCATTTCCGTTTCCGTTTCCGTTGTTTCCATCGTCAGGCGGGGTTGTTGTGTCCGGATCAGGCGTAATCGTAGGCTCTGTAGGAACAATGGCCGGAGGAGTCGGCACCGGAGCGCTTTCAGTCGGCACATCTTCAAAGTTATACTGACTGCTTCCGGAAGGGTCTATCGGATAATGCTCGTAATCATAATTGTGGTACGGGCAATAGTAATGAGGCACTTCGCGGTTTGCTATTCCTTCTCCTGGGATGGAGCCGTTATTCGTTCCTGTTTTATAGATCACATGTTCGCACCAAGGTGTTGCAAGCCAACCGGTATCCTGACAAATGGCGACAGTGACAAAAGAATCGAGTTTGGCAGTCGTTTCTGTGCCTTTGATGAAGTACTCGCCTTCATACTTGACCACGTTGGCCGGGGCGGGGTCATAGGCTTCGGTTTTAGTTCCCGCAAGACATTTCGTCATGATCCTGCTCCAGAGCTTCGCCGCAGCGGCAGAGCCCTGGGACAGCTCGATATTCACATCGTTGCCGATCCACAGGGAAGCGGCATAGGTCGGGGTATAGCCCACGAACCAGGCATCATAGTTGTCGGTGGTGGTCCCGGTCTTTCCACAGACCGGCTGATTCGGGATGGACGCGCGCTTGCCAAGGCCGTTGGTCACTACGCCTCTTAAGATATCGCCCATGATCCAGGCCACGCCTTCGTTCAGCACCTGCTCGGTTTTCGGCGTCTTCTCGATCAGCACCTCTCCGCGCTTGTTGGTGATCTTGGTATAGCAGATCGGCTCCACATATTCACCGCCGTTGGCGATGCAGCCATAGCCGCCGGCCATCTCCAGCGCCGATATGCCCCGGGTCATGCCTCCCAGCCCCAGAGCCGCCGCATTCAGGTCGTTGACCTTCGGGTCTTCTCTCTCCAGGGTGGTGACGCCCATCTTCTCGATCAGGTCTGCGGAGTAGTCAAAGCCCACCTGGGTGATGACCTTGACGGCGCAGACGTTGACGGACTGCTCCACCGCCGTGCGCAGCGTCATCCTGCCACGGTATCCGTTATACCAGTTCTTCGGCCAGATCTCTCCGTTGACCTTCATCGGCGAGTCGTCGATGACGGAAGCGGTGGTCCAGTAATCGCCGTACCCGTTCGGGATCGTGTTCCCGCTGTTGTCGTAGGTGACAAAGGTCTGGGTGGTGCCGGAGTTTTGGGCCTGATAGCCCTGCTGCAAAGCCGCGGAGTACACTGCCATCGGCTTGATGGAGGAGCCCGGCTGCCTTGGCGAGATCGCCCGGTTGTACAGCATCCGTCCCTTGGTGTTCCGGCCTCCCACCATGGCTTTGATGTAGCCGTTGGCATAATCCGTGATCACCATGGCCGACTGGGGCTGCACCACCTTCTGGTTCAGGGTGTAGGAGGCAGGTCCAAGGACCATGCCCGCTTCGTTGAACTGGAAGAAGTCAGGGTGATCGGTGAAGAATTGCGCCGAGATCACCAGATTGCCCTCCTCGTCCTTGGTTTTGTATTCCGCAGGGATGTTGATATAGCCCCCGTCGATGCTGTAGAAGGTGGAATCCTCATAGAAGTACACCGGCTTGAACTCCAGGCTGTAGTCTGTCTGTCCGTTGACGGTGGTATTGTAGATGTTCAG
>CALBZG010000144.1 GCA_937889655.1 uncultured Clostridia bacterium | reverse complement strand
TGTTTAAAACTGTATACCCGCAAGAACTGATTTATCTATTCCATACCGGATAGTCGGTTTATGCCCCACTATCTGGCATATTTCCAGATCGCCGCAGAGGGTCATCAGCGCGATCCAGTCTGTAATATCCTCTGTTCCGGTTCTTTTCGATATAAAATTCAGCATACTGTTGAGCGCTTCCTTGCAAGCCTGCTCAGGAGGCGACTCTGAGGCGATTACATACCATCTGTCATCGGTTTCGAGCATTGGCCATCCCTCAGCTTTATCCTTGATCACTTCGACTTTTAGCGTTACTCTCGCCGGAACTTCCAGGCCGCAAACAATTTCTCCGTCCGATTGCACTGCGTGGACATCACCGACAGCTAAAAGTGCTCCCGGCACAAAAACCGGCAGATAGATGTTAGTTCCCTTTTTGATCAGCTTGCAGTCCATATTTCCACCGTACCTACCCTGCTGCATGGACGGCGCAGGCTCAAGCGGAGTAACGCCTACAACTCCCAGGCAGGGATCCAGCTTTAATTTGCGGCCATAAAAATAGCCGTAACCATCCTCAATTTTGATTTTCTTTGTTTTGCAACCGTTCAGGAGGTGATCAAAAAAATAAACATCTCCTTCATCTATTACCATGGTTCCATATTCTGATGTAATTTTAATATCTTCAATGGTCACCTTTAGGGTATCTCCCGGCATAGCACCCTCAATATAGACAGGGCCATTGAGCGGATTGAACTGCATATTTTGAAAATGTGTTGCCGTTGTGCAGTATTCCTCAACCAATATGTCTATGAACGCATCCTTTGTATTGAAGATGATGGTGTCGCCGGAAGCGGCTGTCAGTACAGGGATATTTTCCGTTGAAAATTCGAAAACCTGTCTCTCTTTGTCAACAATATTAACAATCATGCCCTTTCTCCTCTTAATATTTGTTAAACAGCAATGCTAAAATTATAGGTTCATTCAACGAATTTTGGTGGAAGAGGAGGCCTTCCGCCGTCTTCCAGATATTTTTCGATGGACCGTACCCCCTCGGATATGATCAGCTTTGATGTGCCGATCGCCAAAATTTTATCGTTGCTGTCATATATAGTTGCTCGTGTAAAACAGACCTTGCGTCCTGCCTTGATGAGCTGGCCTTCGGCTCTGAGTCTGCCGCTTTTGACTGCTGATAGATAGTCGATATGAAGATCGATGGTGGTCGTTCCTGTGTTTTCGTCTAAATCGCAGTACGCAGACCAGTAGGAGGCTACATCGATCAGTGTAGCGTAAACACCTCCATGGACATTGCCAAACAAATTATGGTGATCCGTATTCAGTTGCACTTCGACACGGCTGGTTCCCAGGTTGATATCGCAAATTTCCAGAGACAGTAATCTGAAAAACGGTCCTTCATTGATAACGCATTGTAGTGTTTCTATATGTGCCGGATTGATTTTTCTTTCATTTCTCATAATCAGTTACCCTTCGAATTATATTTGTTGTTTATATATTTGCTGTTTATATTTAAAGACTAAATGCACAGGTTTGTCAATGTAAATCCTCATATCTTACCCTGCTTAAGCAGCCGCATGAACGACAAAGGTGTGCTCTTCAGGCGCTAAAATGTTGAAATATATGAAATTTTATGATAATTTATTGGTAAGTATATGGGAGGAGGATTGAATAATGCCATACGGATATTGCGGAAAACTACTAAGAGTCAATCTAAGCACCACAGAAATCATTACGGAGGATATACCTGAAGCTGTTATGCGAAAATATTTAGGCGGCAAAGGATTGATCACGTATTATTTAATGAAAGAAGTCGATCCGAAAGAGGACCCTTATAGCGATAAGAACAAATTGATTTTTGCCACAGGTGTGCTCACTGGTGTACCGGTCCCTGGCTTCATCAGGTTCGCCGTTGGCGCAAAAGCTCCCACCACAAACGGCTACGGTCAGTCTGAAGCAGGCGGTTTTTGGGGGCCTGAGCTAAAAAAAGCAGGCTTCGATGCGATCATCCTGGAGGGTAAAGCTGCTTCTCCGGTTTATCTTTTTATCACGGATGGAACAGCGGTATTGAAAGACGCCTCACATCTATGGGGCAAGACCACTGAAGTAGCCCAGGATATCATCAGAAATGATAATAACGATCAAGCCATCAGAGTGGCTCAAATCGGGCCAGGCGGTGAGAATGTGGTCCGATATGCCTGCATAACCAATGAGCTGAAGCATTTTAACGGCCGCTGTGGCCTTGGCGCTGTAATGGGTTCAAAAAATATCAAGGCGATCGCGGTGAGGGGAACTCAAAAAATCGACTACTTTGACGGAGAAAAAGTCAAGGAACTTGCAAGATGGTATAACGAACAGATGAAAAACAGTCCGCTTTTATATGGACTTCATAACGAAGGTACTGCGATTTTCGTCAATCCGCTGAATGCCGGGGGTGTTCTACCTACAGAAAACTATCGAAAGGGATATTTTGAGCAGGCCGAAAACTTTTCCGGTCCCACAATAAACGAAACGATTTTCAAAAAGCGGGAAGGCTGTCTTGGTTGCTCCGTCCGATGCAAACATGTGGTTGAAATCCAACAGGGTGATATAAAAGTCGACTCCCGCCTGGGCGGTCCGGAGTATGAGACGCTAGGCGCTTTCGGTTCCCTTTGTGGTATCGGTGATCTGGCGAGCATTGCAAAAGCTGGTGAGTTATGCAATAAAAATACGCTGGATTCTATTTCAACCGGTGTCAGCATCGCCTTTGCTATGGAATGCTTCGAAAAAGGCCTTATCACCAAAGAAGATACCGGAGGGATCGAGCTCCGCTTTGGAAATGCCGAGGCCATGCTCAAAACCGTCGAATTGATCATAAATAGAGAGGGGATCGGGGATATGCTGGCCGAAGGAGTGGTCAGGGCTGCTGAAAAAATCGGTCCCGAGGCATCACAATACGCAATGGCCATCAAAGGTCAGGAGCTTCCTATCCATGATCCAAGGGGTAAGCTTGGCGTGGGTCTTGGCTTTGCCATCTCCGACACCGGCGCGGATCATATGCAATCCATGCATGACGGGGTTCTGGATAAAGACAATTTCCATTTCAGGGCCATGAAAACCCTGGGTCTTGAGGAGACCATCTCTCCGCTCGATACCAGCGAGAAAAAAGTCAAGCAGTTCTACCTGCTTCAAAAAGCATGGGGATCCTTCAACAGTATCGGCGCCTGTGTTTTCACTCCGGCGCCAAGAGGATTTCTTACATTCGACAAATTGGAGGTTCTATTCCAAGCGGCGACGGGTTGGGATTTGAGCCTTTACGAAATGGTTAAAGCCACTGAACGCGCATTTTATATGAGCAGGCTTTTTAACCTGGCAGCAGGGTTCACTGCCGAAGATGATAGACTGCCGGACCGCTTCCACCAGCCCATGGAAAACGGCGCTTTGGAAGGGAACTTCATAGACCGTGAAGTCTTCCGAAACATGGTGCAGATGTATTATGAACTGTCGGGCTGGGACAGGATCACGGGATACCCTAAAAAGTGGAAGGCCGTTGAGTTGAACATTGATCAGGAGATCCTCGGCGACCCAGTTTATAATCAATATATCGTTCAGTAAACTCTGAAGGCAATCGAAAATAATGAGGCCAAGTATGAAAATCAGGATATCGGCTTACGGCGATTTGAAATTTTACACCCCTGCAAAGGCAGGTGTTGTAGAGATGGATCTGGAAGGGCCTGAACTCCTTTCGGTCATCCTAAATCAGGCCGGATTTCCAATCGAGTACATTGGGACGATCACTGTTGACAAGATCACAGTAGATACAGATACACTTATCGACGAAAACTCTGAAATCAAAATATATCCGATGGTCAGCGGCGGTTGATCCAAAGCTGGCTGTTTCAAAAAAAGTTAAGCGGCCGTATTTCGATTACGGCCGCTTTGATATTTCTATCTACAAACTACAGAGTTCATGAATTATTCATACCTCTTTATTAGAATCAAGCCTTTTCGGCCGCTCTTTTAAATGCCCGGTTGACCAATTCTTCCTTGTTCACGATGACTCTTTTAAATTTGCCTGTGGATACAACTCCGACTTTGTCGGAAACTGTAACGTCGATATAGATATTATCATCTTCGACCTTTCTGACTACCAGATCATAAGTTAGCGGCTCGCCCAGCATGGCTCCTCTTTCATGAGTCAATTGGATTTCTTTCCCAACAGTTATAAATCCTTCAGGAAGCAGAGAATCCAGCATTTTGCCGGAGGCTTCGGTAGATACTTCAACAAAAGTCGCTGTTGATACCAAGTAATCGAGAATACCTCCTGATGCTCCATCAGGGTAAAGTGCATTTGACATGCGAGCTTCCCTCGTAAACGTCGTAGAAACACCTGGTTTGATTTGATGATTAATCATTTTTGCTTCTCCTCTCTCTCATTAGACTTGTAACTTTATTATACCTCAAAATAGCTTAAATATTTACAAATGCGCAAATAATTATACAAATTATACACATCCCTTGACGCAATGTCAATTGCGACACAGGACATTTATGATCCCTCCATTAAAACACCGCGTTCTTTCTTGTGAAAGAACGCGGTGCAGAAGTTTGCCGATTACAAGTCGCCTCGTAAATAATTTTTCAGTGCATTGTCATAGTTCCTGTTGCCGTAGCCCGAGATGCTCTGGATCTCCTCTTCAGAGAGTTTTCTAATCACCTTTGCGGGGCTTCCCATCACCAGGACGCCTTCCGGGATGATTTTTCCTCTTCCGATGAAGCTCATTGCACCAATGATCGTATTCTTCCCGATCACAGCCCCATCCATGATCACGCTGTTCATGCCGATCAGACAATTGTCTTCCACCGTGCAGGCGTGTATTATGGCGCCATGACCAATTGAAACGAGATTGCCTATCAAAGCCGGTTTGCCTTTCGTACCGTGGACCACCACATTGTCCTGAATATTCGTATGCTCGCCGATTCTAATCCTTTCAACATCTCCCCGGATGACCGCCCCATACCATATGCATGAATTTTTTCCAATCTCTACATCACCGATCAGTGTCGCTGTTTCTGCCACAAAAGTATCGTCACCAACTTTGGGATATATGCCTTTAAGCTGTCTTATCATCTGCTGCACCCTCCATTTCAACATCACGGTCCTGTTTAACGGGTCATGGTTTGTAAGTACATCCCACTATTAATATTTTATACTGGCATGATATTCCTGCAAGGATTTTTTTTCTGCTTCCTTAGATCCATTGCTGATGTAGGCTGCTATTCCCTTGACGCTTGCCAATGCGGCAGTCATCGTCGTAATATATGGGATCTTATTCTTGATGGCGATTTTTCTGATATAAGAATCATCGAATTCGCTGAATTTGGATTCCGGGGTATTGATGATCAAATTGATTTCGCCGTTGGAAATGCTGTCCATGATATTCGGACGGCCTTCAAACAACTTTTTGATTTCCTCGCTTTCCACTCCATTTTCACGGAAATAAGCACAGGTTCCTTTTGTCGCCCTTATTTTGAACCCTATCTTTACGAATTCCCTTGCAGCTTTCAGTGCTGCAGACTTATTGGAATTGTTGACGCTGATCAGCACCGTCCCCGATGTTGGAAGGGAACTTTGAGTAGCTTCCTCAGCCTTGAAATAGGCCAGCTCGAAAGAATCCGCCAATCCAAGCACTTCCCCTGTGGAACGCATTTCCGGTCCCAATACCGGGTCCACCTCAGGGAACATGTTAAACGGCAGCACCGCTTCTTTCACGCCATAGTAAGGAATTTTACCATGGACAAGCTTGCTCATGTCATATTTCTTTCCACTGTTGGCAGCCATCATGATTTCCGTGGCTATCCTGGCCATCTGAATATTGCATACCTTGGACACCAGCGGAACAGTCCTTGAGGCTCTCGGATTTGCTTCCAGCACATAGACCTTATCATTCTCTATGGCATACTGCATGTTCATCAGCCCGACGACTTTCAGTTCCTTGGCAATCTTTTTAGTATATTCTACGATGGTATTGATGTGTTCCTCAGAGATGCCAACCGGCGGTATGACGCAGGCAGAGTCTCCGGAATGAATCCCTGCATATTCGATATGCTCCATTACTGTCGGCACAAACGCATCGATCCCGTCGGAGATGGCATCCGCTTCGGTTTCTGTCGCATTCCCTAAAAATCTATCAACAAGGATCGGCCTTTCGCGGGTCACTCCCACAGCGCCGGCCATATAATCCCGCAGCATTTCTTCGTCATGGACGATTTGCATGCCCCGTCCTCCCAGAACATAGGAAGGGCGCACCATCAACGGGTATCCGATCTGATCAGCAATTTCGATGGCTTCCTCCACATTCACCGCCATTCCGGACTCAGGCATAGGGATTTCCAGCTTATCCATGATCTTTCTGAATCTGTCTCTGTCTTCCGCCAAGTCGATGGTTTCCTGGGACGTCCCGAGGATTTTCACTCCGGCCTTTTCCAGCTCCGCAGCGATATTGAGCGGGGTCTGTCCTCCGAATTGAACGATCACGCCGAGAGGCTTTTCCTTTTCATAGATACTTAAAACATCTTCCACTGTCAAAGGTTCGAAGTATAGCTTATCCGAGGTATCATAATCTGTAGAAACCGTTTCAGGGTTGCAGTTGATGATCACGGTTTCATAGCCCATGTCTTTAAGGGCAAAAGCCGCATGTACACAGCAATAGTCAAATTCGATGCCCTGGCCTATCCTGTTCGGGCCTCCTCCGAGGATCAGCACCTTCGGCTTGTCGGTGGCCGAAGTCGTATCCGGTGCATTATATGTTGAGAAGTAGTAGGAAGCGTTATCAACGCCGCTGACCGGCACGGCCTCCCAGCCCTCTACGACACCCAGGGCAGTTCTCTTTTCGCGTACCTGGGTTTCCGAAATGTCAAGGAGCTGTGCAAGATAACGGTCTGCAAAGCCGTCTTTTTTGGCTCTGATCAAGAGTTCGTCCGGCAAGTCCGCATTTTTATATTGCAAAATCTCTTCCTCAAGAAGCACCAATTCCTTCATCTGATCAAGAAAATAAGGCTTGATGAATGTCAGGTCATAAAGCTGCTGGATATCAGCGCCCTTGCGCAGGGCTTCATATAATATGAACTGTCGCTCGCTGGTAGGCTCTGTCAGCATGGACATCAGCTCTTCCAATGAGCACTGATTGAAATTCTTTGCAAAGCCCATACCGTAGCGGCCGATTTCAAGAGACCGGATCGCTTTTTGCAAAGCTTCCTTGTAGTTCTTGCCGATGCTCATGACTTCGCCTACTGCCCGCATCTGTGTTCCAAGCTTGTCGATGGAGCCCGGGAATTTTTCAAATGCCCATCTTGCGAATTTGATAACCACATAGTCTCCGGATGGTGTATATTTTTCAAGAGTTCCATCTCGCCAATACGGAATTTCATCCAGGGTCAATCCTGCCGCCAGCAAGGATGAAACATAGGCGATCGGGAACCCTGTAGCTTTGGAAGCCAAAGCTGAAGATCTGGAAGTTCTTGGATTGATTTCAATGATGACGACTCGTCCTGTCTTAGGGTCATGAGCAAATTGCACATTGGTGCCACCGATGACCTCTATAGCCTCCACGACATCATATGCGTGCTTTTGTAAGCGTTTTTGAAGTTCCGTATCGATGGTCAACATTGGTGCGGAGCAGAAGGAGTCTCCTGTATGTACACCTATAGCATCAATATTTTCAATAAAGCACACTGTGATCATCTGATTTTTACTGTCTCTTACAACTTCAAGCTCCAGCTCTTCCCAGCCTAGAACAGATTCCTCAACGAGGATCTGGCCCACCATGCTGGCTGCAATTCCCCGGTTCGCAATTACCCTGAGTTCTTCAACATTATATACAAGGCCGCCTCCGGTGCCGCCCATGGTATAGGCAGGTCTGATCACCACCGGGTAGCCCAGCTCCACGGCGATGGCTTCAGCCTCTTCCACGCTGTAAGCCGCTCTGCTTTGAGGCATTTCGATGCCAAGCTTTTTCATGGTCTCTTTGAAAGCGATACGATCTTCACCACGTTCTATGGCATCTATTTGCACGCCGATGACTTTGACTCCATATTCATCCAATACTCCGGTCTTGCTGAGTTCAGAGCACAGATTCAGGGCTGTTTGCCCTCCAAGGTTAGGGAGCACTGCATCAGGTCGTTCCTTAGCAATGATTTGAGTCAGGCTTTTCACATTAAGGGGTTCGACATAGGTGGTATCTGCAATTCCCGGATCTGTCATAATGGTTGCAGGATTGGAATTTACCAGAACGATTTTGTATCCTAATCTTCTTAATGCTTTGCAAGCCTGGGTCCCGGAATAATCGAACTCGCAGGCCTGGCCGATCACAATAGGCCCGGATCCTATTATCAATACTTTATTAATATCTGTTCTCTTTGGCATTTAACACTCCTTTTCTTTGCTATCCTCTATGACAGTTTCTGACGATCTCCTTTTTATATCTGTGGTATTATAGCACCTCAGCCACCTATTGTACAGTTTTTATTTTATGTTTTGTTGAAATGTCATTGCATTGTTGAAGGGCTGTGTGTTAGACTAATTTTTGTAGTGTTGCTATAATTTGCAGCATTTCTATTAATCTAACAATCGAGGATAAACCTTATGAGCATGAACGATCTGATGTTCCAAAAATTTCAATCCCTGGAGGCTTTGGTATCAAAGACTCCGATGCTGGAAATTAAAATCAGGTATAAAAATGAAGAACGGAATATTTATGCAAAACTTGAATACTATAACTATTCTGGAAGCATCAAGGACCGTGTAGCGCACCATATACTCAAACAGGCCTATCTTGAGGGGTTGATCCATGAAGGTCAAACCATCGCAGAGGCTACCAGCGGGAATGTAGGGATATCCTTCGCTGCTCTTGGAGCTTTTCTCGGAAATCCCGTTACTATTTTCATGCCTGACTGGATGAGCAAGGAGCGTTTTGATCTGATCAGCAGCTTTGGTGCTGCGATTCGCGAGGTTTCAAAGGAAGAGGGCGGATTTACAGGATGCATTAAGCTGGCGGATAGAATGGGTTCAGAAGAAGGCGTTTTCCTCCCGCATCAGTTTTCAAATCCGATGAATGTGGATGCGCATTACCGTTCAACGGGAAAAGAAATCATTGCCCAGCTTGCGGCTTTTGGAAAAACTCCCGATGGCGTCGTAGCCGGCGTCGGCACTGGCGGCACGATCATGGGCATAAAAAAAGCGTTGCAGGAAGCCTATCCTGCATGCAAAGCCTTCCCGCTGGATCCTGAGAATTCACAAATCATGGCTTCCGGTGGAACGACCTTTGCTTCCCACCGAATAGCCGGGATCGGAGACGAATTCATTCCTGATATTCTGAAGCTGAATGAATTGGATGACATTGTCATGGTGGATGACGGCGATGCCATCAATATGGCCAGAAAGCTGGCCAGAGTTTTCGGCCTTGGCGTTGGCATCTCTTCCGGAGCTAATTTCCTCGGCGCCATCAAATCCCAGGACATTCTCGGAAATAAGGATGCGGTGGTCGTAACCGTTTTCGCTGACGACAACAAAAAGTATTTATCTACGGATCTGATGCATGAGCAGCCACACATCCCCGGCCATATGACAAGGGAGGTTGAACTTATAGGCTTTCGGGCTGTGCGCGGATAATTTTCTTTATGGCATTATAAAAGTCCTGACTGATCAGGACTTTTTTTATTGCTGTTTCGACATTATGTTTTATATTTTTGTTGTTTCATACTATATATTTTGTATCTGGGATCTATCGCTTTGCGAAGCGTTCTTCCACATCCGCCCAGTTCACAAGATTCCACCACGCCTCCACCCAGGCAGCTCTTTTGTTCTGATATTTCAGGTAATAAGCATGCTCCCAGACATCAACAGTCAGCAATGGCATTGCTCCCCACTGAGTCAGATCCTGATGTTTTTCAGCAGAGAGGATCTCCAGTTTTTGAAAAACTGGATTCCAAATCAGCAGTGCCCATCCGGAACCTTCCACTGCTATGGCTGCAGCACTGAACTGTTTCTTGAAATTTTCGAAGGAGCCAAAGTCTTTATCGATCTGGTTCTGCAGATTTCCCGAGGCAAGAGCCTTGCCTCCCGGGTACATATTCTGCCAGAAAAGAGTGTGGAGAATATGACCGGATCCATGAAAAGCCAGCTCTCTTTCCCAATGTTTTACTAGAGAGAAATCTCCTTTTTCCCTGGCGTCCGCCAACTTGGCTTCAGCATTGTTGAGTCCGTCTACATAGGCTTTGTGATGAGCGTCGTGATGCAGCCTTATGGTAGCTTCATCATAATAAGGCTCTAAAGAATCATAAGGGTACGGCAGTTGCGGCAATTGATGCGTCATGTCGATCTCTCCTTTCTATTATCTGTCTATTATCTGTTGGAATGGTCTTCGGCCCGTTTCCAGACCAGTACCGCTTTGTTGTTTTCGTTGGTGATGGTAATGGTGTCATTTTCCAGTTTGACGAATCTTTTTTGTGTTTGTCCTTCCCAGGTAGGATTCATGCTGACCTGCATATGATGGTAGCAGGTGTTCGTACTTTCATCCACTTCATACTGGCCGGAATAAGCCATGTATCCTTTGGCCGCCTGAGCCATCTCTTCTTGAGTCCCTGTATGCAACCGGCCGCTTGCGTAAGGAGGCCGTCCGGCTGCCATCATCTGCGCCGACATATATCCATCCGGTGTGTACAGGATAAATCCCGTAACGTCCTTGCCCAAAGGATAGTATTTTTCCCCGGGATTATTGGTGTCTTCAATGTAATAATCCACCAGTTTCCATGCTCCGATCAATGCTTCCCGAAAACTCTTTGCCATTCTCTATTCCTCCTTAAATATGCAATGCTTATACTGACAACTTAAACTGACTATCCATTATTTAAGATTATATTTTGCTAACCGATCATAGAAGGCTGATCGGCTTAAATTGAGCATTCTGGCTGCAGCGCTCTTGTTTCCGTTGGTTTTTTTCAAAACGTCCAGAAGCATCTCTTTCTCAAAGTCCACCATGGAAGCGCGATAGGATGACAGGGAAGAAGCATTTTCACTATCTCTCATTGCAATCTGTTCCGGCAGGTTTTCAACGCCAATTTCTCCCTCCCAGACATAGTTGGCCGCGCGTTCTATGGCATTCTCCAGTTCACGGATATTCCCCGGCCATGTATATTCCCTCAAGAGACTCTTCGCCTGATCATTGATTCCTGTCACTCTTGAGCCCAGGATTTCATTGT
Source organism: uncultured Clostridia bacterium (assembly GCA_937889655.1). Lineage (GTDB taxonomy): Bacteria > Bacillota > Clostridia > Peptostreptococcales > Anaerovoracaceae > CALBZG01. The sequence continues at coordinate 3,781 of CALBZG010000144.1, read as the reverse complement.
ACTTTTCAATAAAGGATTCTGATAAAGCAATAATATCCTCTGAACGTTCTCTCAACGGCGGCAGCTTGAAGTGGATGACATTCAACCTATAGAAAAGATCCTCACGGAATGCTTTTTTCTCAATAGCCTCTCTAAGGTCACGGTTAGTAGCAGCAATGATCCTGACATCAACGGTTTGTTTGCTGGTTCCACCAACCCGCATGAATTCCTTTTCCTGAAGCACCTGGAGAAGTTTTGCTTGTATCGACAGTGGCATGTCTCCGATTTCATCCAGAAATATCGTTCCTTTATTGGCTCTCTCAAAATATCCCGGTTTCCCATTTTTTAATGCCCCGGTGAATGATCCCGGTGCATATCCGAATAGCTCCGATTCAAACAGCGTTTCGGGGATCGATACGCAGTTCACTTTAATAAACGGAGATTTGGATCTTGGGCTGGCTTCGTGGATAGCTCTAGCGAACATGTCCTTGCCCACTCCACTTTCTCCTGTCAGCAACACCGTGGATCTGCTTCTTGCAATAAACATCGCTTCAGCTTTGATCCTTTTGAAGTCCTGATTATTTGTAACCATCTGATCGAAACGGCTCTTGCCGCCCCCGCGCTTTTCCAACTCGTCTCTGTAATACTGAACCTGCTGATTCAAGTACAGCCATTTTCTGGACAGTTCCTCAGCTACAGGGTTGTCATTCAAGTATATAGTTGTTACGATGCCTGTGATCTCTTCATCTCCGTTTTCTCTCTGTTTGAAAGGAATAAAAGAGGCGATGCATTTTTTACCATTAATATCGCAGGAGTCGACTCTGGCCGACTCGAATTCTTCTGTTTTGATCGGACTTTTTGTATGAAGAAGGGATTGGATCTGCTTCCCAATAATTTTTTCGGGTTTCTGAGAAAGAAGTTCGCAGGCTCTTTCATTGACGTACTCTATTACCCCCGATATATCAGAAACAAAAACACCATCGGAAGATGCGCTTAGGACCCCATCGATCGTAGTCTTAAGGCCTCTTACTATCTCAAGTTCCTGCGCTATTTTCTCCATGTCCGAAATATCGATGAATGTGAAGCTTGAGCCAATTGGGACATCATTCTCTTTGATCGGGACCTGATGGATTATGACAGGAACCGATCTGACGGTTCTTTTTAATCCAATTTCCATTTCCTCGGATATGCTGATCTCCGGCAGTACTTCTTTCAAATTGCGGCCTTTGATCTTTTGGAAATTGATTTGGAACATTCTTTGAGCTGCCAGATTTACTCTTTCAATATAACCATCCTTGTCGACGATGATGATCCCTTCATAGTTGCCTCTGAAAAGAGACTCCAAAAGGGCAGAGGAGGATTTTATGACGTTGAGGCTCGTGCGAAGATATTCCGCCGTCCCTATCATTCCTACGACTTTGTTGTTGCGATCAAGCACAACGTTGTTGTCAACCTGGCTTTTTGTGACTCTGACGACCAAAGAATATTCATCATAAGTTCGATCTGCATACAAAAAAATCGGGTGTTCAACCATATATTGGGAGCAGGGTGTATCTAATCCTTTGCCTTCCAATATTGCTTTGAACAGCCTTTTCTTAGGGAATACAGCTATCAGGATATCATTTTCATCTACGATCGGGAGTGTATCGATTTTGTACTTCTGGTAGTATTCAACAACTGTGCGCAAAGTATCAGTGGTCTTCAATGACTTGAAATTCGTGTTCATCATTTGCCCTACTGTTAGCCACTTGTTGGTATTCAAAGAATTGGATACACTCACTGTTATACATCCTTTCATATTGTGTCTGTTTGTAATACAATTCGCCAGTATGTTTAAGTATAAAGTGTTAACAAATCTTTGTCAAGAATTCTACAAAGCACAAAAGAGCGGGCCGAAGGGTTTCGGTCTGCTCTTTTATTGTATGGTTGTTATTAAATTATTCGGGATTCCCTTGCTATTCTTAGCTTTGGGGCCTTCTCTATGTTGTTTGTTTTACAGTACTCATCTAGAACTGCATGATCACCTTATCACATATGACTTCAGTGTCTCTTCTGATCAAGCTCTCCGATTATGATTAGTTTGCTCTTAACCTTTGCAAATTCTCGGAGCGATCTGCTGGTGAACAGCGCAGAAGCTCTTTGGATTCTGGTAGAAGCATCCTACGAATGCTTTGCAGTAGTTCCTTAAGTTAGGAAGATCAACGATTTCGTCAACCAGGCCCTTTTTAGCGCAGTAATCCGGTCTGGACTTGTCATTATAGTGCTGGATCATTTCGTTCATTTTTGCGATTGTCGGATCTAATGACTTGCCTTCGTCGAAATCTTTAACAAGTCTACGTGCATAAGATGCTGCAGCTGCAGTTTCTCCATGCATTACATAGATTTCAGTAGCAGCGGTCCCCAACGTGAACGCATTGTTGTTGTTGGCTGTAGGGCCACCCAATACATAGTGAGCAGCAGCGGAACCTTTTCTCAGAATGATAGTCATCATCGGATTGTCAGACTGTTCGATGGAGTAGATCAATGACATTCCGAGACCTAGCATTTCTGCTTTCTCAGCTGTATCGCCTACGTCTATTCCAGTTGTATCCTGCACCCAGATCATCGGAATGCGGTCGCGTCCGCAAAGGGTTACGAATTCATTCATTTTGATCAGGCCTTCGCGATAGAGCTTGCCGCCAATACCCTGGTAATCCGCATACTTCGGATATCCCTGTCCCAGCATTCCCTGGTTGTTTGCGATGAATCCACAGAGAAAACCGTCGATTTTTGCTAATCCGCAGTACATTTCAGGACCATAATCAGGTCTGAATTCCATATGTTCACTATTGTCGAACAATCTGGCCAGTACATCAGGCATGGAGTATAAACGTTTCTGATTTGCTGGTACCAATGTATAGAGATCTTCAGCCGGGAACTTAGGTTCAGCTGGCTCTGCAACTCTGAAGAACTGAGGGTCGTATGCCGGCAATGTAGCCATATAACGCTTGATATCGTCCAGAACTTCTTCTTCTGTATCGCATACGTCTCTGATGAAGCCTGTTTCTCCCTGATGGATTTCTACGCGTCCCGGAGGAGTTGATTTAAATGCTCTTGTATTTGCAATAAGTCCTTCAGCTACTTCGTCATCAATGTAGCCTTTAGGTCTCATGCCGCTTACGATTCCTGCGCCGCCTACAGCCATATTGGCTTTTTTGTGGGCGATCAGGATAGTCGGGCTGATTGCGTGATATCCGCCGCCGGCAGGATTGGTCCCGTACATACCAACGATGATAGGAATGCCCAGCGCCTGTAATTCAGCATGTCTGAAGAATGGAGTGCCGCTTCCTCTTCTGTTAGGGAAAATAGTCTCTTCTTCAGTCAGCTTAACACCGCTGCAGTTGAGTACCCATACCAATGGAAGGTGGAGTCTCTTGGAGATGTCGGTAACTCTGAGAACGTTGTCAGCCTGTCCTGTAAGCCATGCGCCAGCCATAACTTTATTGTTGGAAGCGATGATGATGGCCCATTTGCCGTTGATTTTGCCAAGACCGTCGATAACGCCGGTATTGCCTTCTTCGTTTCCAGCAGGATCATATATCGTATGAAGCGGGCACCAGGTGCCTGGATCTACCAGGTATTCAATACGCTGCCATGCAGTCCATTCTCCGGCTTCATTCATTTTTTCTGTAGATTTACCGTTGTTCTTAACGCGTTCAACTTCTTTAGCAATACCGGCTTCTACTTCTTTCAATTCGTCAACGTTTTTCTGCAGAACTCTGTCAAGCTCTTTGCCGATGCTTGGCATTACTGTGTAATAAGG
>CALBZG010000143.1 GCA_937889655.1 uncultured Clostridia bacterium | reverse complement strand
TTAGGGATTTTGCCTTTTCGATCAATTCGGCGGGAGTGTTTTCGTCGAAAATGATTTGTGTGATGCCGGTTTTGTCTCTAAGATCCACAAATACAAGACTTCCTTTGTCTCTGGCTTTTGCCACCCATCCGTTCAAAACAACATTCTCACCAATATTCTCAGCATTCAGTACGCCGCACATGTGCGTTCTTTTAAATAATTCCATCCCCGTCTCCTCGTTTTGCAAATTTCTCGATCCATCCTATTTAATGGTTACAGCAATATCCTCTAAGGCGACCTGTATCTGATTCCCTGAAGCCATATCCTTCAAGGAAACCTTTCCTTCGGCCAGTTCGTTGTCTCCGATCACTGCAGTATATCTTGCATTGAGCCTGTCAGCATATTTCAACTGGCCTTTGATATTTCGGCTAAGGCCGTCCATTTCAACACTGAATCCTTTATTTCGCAATTCTCTTGTCATCCTGAGCCCCACAGCTTTTGCACTGTCGCCCATAACTGCCACAAAAAGATCCACCCCCGGAGGTTCTGGAATCGTTATGCCGTTTGCTTCCATTACCAGCAGCAGACGCTCGATGCCCAGCCCGAATCCTACTCCCGGAACAGAAGGCCCTCCAAGCTGCTCGATGAGGTTGTCATAACGGCCGCCGCCGCAAACGGTCCCCTGAGCGCCTATATTGTTTGATACAAATTCAAAAGCAGTTTTTGTATAATAGTCCAATCCTCGAACGATGCCGGGATCCACAATAAATTCAACGCCGGCTGCATTCAAATTGTTCTGAAGATCCGAAAACGCCTGGCTGCAGTCGTCGCACAGATAATCCAGCATCACCGGAGCTCCCTGCACCAGCTGCTGACAAACCTCGCTCTTGCAGTCCAGTATCCTCATAGGATTTCTATCAAAACGCCCCTTGCAGGTATCGCAGAGGTCGTTATATTTTGGTTTGAGAAAATCCCTTAAAGCAGCACGATGCTTTTCCCTGCATTCCGGACAGCCTATGCTGTTGATCCGTAGCTCCACATCCCTGATCCCGAGGCCGGACAGGAAGTCCGCAGCTAAGGCAATAACTTCGGAATCGGCCATCATGTTCATCGTGCCGAAGATCTCCACGCCAAACTGATGGAACTCTCTGAGACGGCCCGATTGCGGCTTCTCATAGCGAAAACATGGAATGTCATAATAGTATTTCGTCGGCTGCACCTCAGCATACTGCTTGTGTTCGATGAAAGACCGCACCACCGGGGATGTTCCTTCGGGCTTGAGTGTGATGCTCCTTTTTGCATAATCCTCAAAGGTGTACATCTGCTTCTCGACGATATCCGTGGTGTCTCCCACGCCTCTGGCGAAGAGCTCTGTATGCTCAAAAACCGGTGTCCTGATCTCCTTAAAGCCATAACGCCTGCATGTTTCAGCAAATGCATTTTCAACATGATGCCATTTATAGACCTGATTTGGCAAAACGTCCTTGGTTCCCTTCGGTGCGCTGATTATCATTCCATTTCCTCCTAAAACAACTCTTTTCTTTTTCGTTCGATCATTTCATCCAGTCTGTCGATATATTGGCGATAATTGGAAACGTTCGCAACCCGTTCGTGCCGGTTTTCCAACGGATAATAAACCTTGCTGATCGCTCCGGCACCCATGGCGATGATGCTTTGTCTCTCTTCCATGATGCGTATGTTATAAACACAGGCGGCGTCATCCTTGCAATAGCCAACGTTTTCCAGCGCTCCCGCCATATGCTTCTGTCTGTATAAATAGTATGGGCGATATCCTGAACGCTTAAGGACATCCGCCGAGCCCCTAAGCATGCGGTTCACTGCTTCTCCCTGCTTGTAATGATATTCACTGTCCTGTTCCTTCAATCTGGAAGCTCTCTTCACTGCCAGGGTATGGACAGTGATATTCTGCGCTCCAAGCTTAATGACCGTATCCAATGTATGATCAAAATCTCCGGGGCTTTCTCCAGGAAGCCCTGCAATAATATCCGAGTTGATAATAAAATCATAGCCTGAGGCTAAATCGAAGGCCTTAAACACATCCTCCGCATCATGGCTCCGGCCAATCAGTTCGAGAGTCGATCTGTTCATGCTTTGAGGATTGATGCTGATCCTGTCGACTCCGCAGCACGCCATAGCCTCCAGTTTTTCCTTTGATATCGTATCAGGCCTGCCGGCTTCCATGGTGAATTCCCGCAGTGACGTCAAATCAAACGAATTTGCCACGCGTTCCAATAATTGCCGAATTTGAGAAGCATCCAAAGTGGTGGGCGTACCGCCGCCTATGTATATGGACTCCGCTTTCAATCCCTTCTCTTTCAGGGCTTTCGAGACATAGGACATTTCTTTATGCAAGGCCTCCAAATAGGCTGCGATTTCGCTTTCTGAAGCTTGATTGGATGTAAAGCTGCAGTATAGGCATCGTGTCGGACAGAATGGTATGCCGATGTATATTCCGACATCCTGTGGATTTGAATCAAGCAGCCTTCTCTGATATAGATAAATATCTATTAGGAGGTTGGCTTTCTCCCTGCTCAACAGATAGTGCTCTGTCAATTTTCTTTCCGCGGCTTCAGCACCAATTTTATCGATCAATTCCCCTGCCAGCTTCACCGGTCTCACTCCGGTAAGGATGCCCCAATCCGGCACCTTCCCCGTTAAAGCCGATAGCTCTGCATATATTTCCCTTTTAATGTGGTCCTTTTGTCTTTTACGGTCTTCTTCATCCTCGGAAGCGATGCATTCTTCGTGGCTGTCCTGTAGCAATTCAATACTGAATTCATTGGGTTTTAGAAAAACCTTGATCAACTCTTCGTATTCATATTTGTTGGAAACTCCTTCCAGCCGAATACTATACAAAAAAGTTGTTCTCCTTTTCATAACCTATGCTGGTAGGTCCCATATGCCCCGGCAAAACATCTGTTTCATCAGGGAGAACGAACAATTTGCTATGGATAGAATCTGCGATTTCGTTGAAGTCTCCACCCGGAAAATCCGTGCGTCCGATGCTCTGGCAAAACAAAGTGTCTCCGCTGAACAGCAGCCCGTCCGCCAGGATACACATGCCGCCCTTCGTATGTCCCGGCGTATGTATGAACTTCAGTTGAAGACCGCCCACCTGAAGAGCTTCACCGTCGCTGACGTAGATATCCGCATCAAAACCGATGGGTCTTCCGCTGATCTCGCGGCTGAAATTCAAATGCGGATGATTCAGCATATCTTTTTCAGCAAAATGCGCTACGACTTTCATCTCCGGAAAGTCCTTCCTATAGCCCTCAACACCGGCGATATGATCACCGTGGCCATGGGTCAAGATCAGATACTCCACTTTGTAGCCGTTTTGCCGGATCTCGTCCACCATGGCTGAGGAATGGATCCCTGCATCCACAATAAAAGCTTTACTGGTCTTCTCATCTATGGCCAGATAGGAATTTGATCCTGCTGTGCCTCCGGTATACACTTTCAGTTCCATTTTATTCTCCTTAAAAATGTTCAAAATGTTTTTCTACTGTCCATCAATAT
>CALBZG010000142.1 GCA_937889655.1 uncultured Clostridia bacterium | reverse complement strand
GAACTGCGAAATTCAGGCCGGAACAGATTGCCGAGTCCAGATGTCCGCTGCTTGGGTATTCCCTGGAATCCCTGAAAATAGACGGCAATTTTTTGCTGAAAGGCCTCCTGCAGACAAATCTCCAACCGGAGGTTGGAAACGAGGGCTATGATGCAGGCGCTGATATTCTTACTTCGTTTTTCAAAAGAGAACTTGAAAAATATTTATTGCCTGACCTCGATCCTTTGGGCAGGAGGATCATCGAGAGCTGTCTTTCGGACGCCAAGCAGGAAGAATATTTGGAATTCATCCATATGAGGATGTGATTTTTAAGGAACGATCACAACAGGGCAAGGGGTCTCGTGGAGCACATGGGTGGCAACACTTCCCATAATAGTCCGCTTGATGGCTCCCAGCCCTCTATAACCCATCACGATGAAATCAACGGCGCTTTCTTTTGCTTCCTCACAGATCTCTGTGCCGGGATCTCCAACCCTGACGACGGTACGGACAGTACCAGGTAGTTCTTTTGTGATTTCCAGGGCTTTATCCAACGCTTCTTTGCTTGATTCTTCCTGAATAGACTGGATCTGCTCCTGAGAGAAAAAGCGTTTTACATGAAAGGTATTATAACTAAGCTGGACATTCAAGAGGATGATCTCTTTGTCTTGCCCTTCTACAAGTGAAAGTGCAAAACGAACCGCTTTTTCGGAACCTTCCGATCCATCGACCGGTATCAATATTTTTTTCATGTGCATGCACTCCTTTAATTTTTTCTCTGCTTCTGTTTTTTGATCCTACCCAGAACTAGGACTCCTGCAATAATTATAATGCTTAATCCCCATTTTAGCATGCTATTTCCTTCGAAAAAAGCATAGAGGAACGGTTCGTCTGCAATCATCTTGGACGCGGTCCAGGCCAACACGCCGGCCCCGATATAAATGATGGCCGGGAAACGTTCTACCCATTTTAATATGATCGTACTTCCCCAAACGACGATCGGAATACTAATCATCAATCCCATAACAACTAAAAGGAAGCTTCCGTGGGCTGCGCCGGCAACCGCCAGGACATTATCGATCCCCATGACGGCGTCCGCGATTATGATCGTCTTAATAGCACCCCACAGGCTTGCTTCGGATTTCATTTCACCATGCCCTTTTTCTTCAACAAGCAACTTAAATGCGATCCAAATCAACAACAGCCCGCCCACAAGCAATAGCCCTGGGATTTTCAACAACCAAACAACGAAAACAGTTAACAGTGCTCGAACGATAATGGCTCCGGCGATCCCCCAAAATATCACCTTCTTTTGCTTTTCTGCAGGGACGTTTCGGGCTGCTAAGCCGATAACGATTGCGTTATCGCCAGCCAGCACCAGATCCATGATAATAATGGCCAATAACGCTGACCAAAACTCTGAGGAAAATAACTCCATTGAAAACCTCTTTCTGTAAAATTTCTCTTCAATCGATCATTTATTCATATATATAAAAAGACCTTTAACACAAAGCATCAATACTGACGTGTGTTAAAGGTCTTGCTTCCCATCAGGAGTATAAAGCCAGGTAATGGTGCATTCCGGTTGTTGACTTTATCACTTATAAGCTACTCCCCTTTTATAGAGATACAATACTATACTGCAAGCCGTTCGTCAACAAAAACAGCAAGACAAAATAAGTTGTCGCATTCTTAAAGGCAGAAGGCCAATTGAATTTTTATGTGATTAACTTTTCATGGCCTCCGCTATATGTCAATAAAGCTTGTTATAAAGGTTATAACACCAACAACTCCGATAAAACCATACACGAGTTTCCTCAACATCTCCGCGTTTATGCGACCTACTACTTTATTGCCTAGAAAAACCCCAATCATCAATACCAGGTCACCACCCGCAATCAGCGGGATCATGGAACCGGTTATCTGTCCCTTCAGAATACGAACCGTTACGCCATAAATACCAGCAACTGCAAAATAGGCTTGCAGGGTACCAAGATACTCCTCCTTTGACTTGGTGGTTGCTAAAAAATATAAGACGATCGGTGGACCGCCGATTCCAAAAAATGCATCGATGACAGCGGCAAGAGCTGAACAGGTAAACGCTGACAACACTCCGGCCCTGATTGTAAATTTCTCCGAGAAAAAAATCAAATAAATAGCCATACCCCAAAAAGATATGCCCAGTATAGGTTTCAAAAAATCAGCGCGGATATTGACTGCAACTGTAAGCGCTGCAAAGTAAACCGGGAAATAAATGACAAGGGGCAGCAGTGTTGATTTGATGTTCACCGATTTGCGATAGCGATATAAAAGCAGGATACATAAAAACAGAACGATGCTTTGACTCAAAGCAGCCGACTGTATTATCGAAAAGACGACTGGGAAGAAAATCATGAGAACAATACCTGCGCCAAAGCCGGTAACACTATGTATAAATCCGGCGAGGATAGCAGGAAGCATGACCCACAGCAATTGATAAACAGATAATCCCATAAAATAAGCACCTCTCGTACGAAAACCGAATGCCACCATAGTCGCTTATCTGACTGATGCATTTAAAAACATTGCCAGATTAATTCTCATGATAGAGACATAATATCTTATGAGTGAAGCTGTTGTCAAAACCTTCTAAGCTTATTTATAAACTAAACGATGTATTTACATTTGGCGTGAACTTCTATGCATATATCTTTGAAAATGTTTGGAAAAACCTTGATTCTAAACGCATTTATTGCGGCAGAATGTTGTTGGGACCGTGTACATATTACTTAATCCATTGCTTTAGAAACATGGGCGGCTGGAACCAGGATATAGAAACATCCAGCAAATAAGCTTGAATTCAATTGCATCGTTTCTAACAGCGGCATATAATTTAACCTGGTTGAGCTAGCATTGAATAGGAGGAAACTAAAATGGGTGCGCTGGATGGATTAAAAATATTGGATTTTTCAACATTGCTGCCGGGGCCATTTGCTACATTAATGCTGGCGGATATGGGTGCTGAAGTGTTGAAGATCAGCTCGAAAAGCAAACCGGATATTGTGGCGGATTATCCTCCTTTCATCGAAGGAACCGATATTTCGGTGAACCAAGCCTGGCTGGGCAGAAATAAAAAGACTATGTTTCTGAATTTGAAGAAGCCGGAAGCCATACAAATTGTAAAAGCACTGATCATGGACTATGACATTGTCATGGAACAGTTTCGTCCGGGCGTTATGGATAAGCTTGGTCTTGGATACAAGACGCTATCTGAAATAAACCCCAGGCTGATTTACTGCTCTCTCACAGGATACGGTCAAAATGGGCCACTCAGCATGAAAGCGGGGCATGACATCAACTACTTGGCACTAAGCGGGAATATGTCGTTTGCGGGCAGGAGAGAAACCGGTCCTGTGCTGACCAATATGCAGATTGCAGACGTGGCAGTAGGATCGTTACACTCAGTGGTCGGGATCCTGGCGGCGGTCCACTACAGAAATAGAACCGGAAAAGGCCAGCTTGTCGATGTTGCCATGTATGATGGGTTGATTCCGTTCAACGCCATGGATGGAGCGGCATACCTGGCAACTGGAAAGCAGCCGGAAAGGGAAGGTCAACGATTAAACGGAGGCTGCCTATATGATTTCTATGAAACGAAGGATGGCCGATACTTAAGCGTCGGCGCACTGGAGCCCCAGTTCTGGGGAAACTTCTGCAATTGCATCGAAAGACCCGAATATATTGAGGGTACGGTATGGCCGGAGAATATTGACGCGGTAAAAAAGGATGTCAAAGAGATCCTTTTGAGCAGGACATTGGACGATTGGCTTGAGGTATTTCAAGGAAAGGACGTATGCGTTGAGCCCGTGTTGTCATTGCAGGAAGCTTTGCTGGAAAGTGAACACGCCAAAGCCAGGGAGATGATCGTTGATGTTCCTTTACCTCTCTACCGCGAAAAAACAGCAAAGCAGCTTGGCACAGCCATCAAGCTGTCGGATTGCCCAATCGAATATAAGCATGGCGGTTATCCGATGGGATACCATACGAAGCAGATATTGCTTTCCCTGGGTTATTCGGAAAGCGAAATTTCGAAATTGGAACAGGAAAAAGTATTTGAATAAGCTCTCTGATATCAAAAGCCCAACTTATTTTCTTGATTTTTAATGGGAGATTATTCTTCAGAAGAAGGGAATTATACATAAATATGCTTAATCACGGTAAGGGGAACAAGGGGATGAATGACAATAAAATGAATGACAATAAAATGAATAAATTTGAAAATCCGGCTCGACTGGCGGAGCTCGATCCGAAGGGCACTCTGATAAAAGCAGGACTGAAAGAGAACATGACCGTTTGCGATATCGGAGCCGGGACAGGAGTGTTTTCTTTCCCGGCGGCAGAGCTAAGCGGCAATGATATTTTTGCGCTAGAGATATCCGACGGCATGATAGAGCTCTTAAACAGCAGAATTCATGAGAGAAAAATATTGAACATTAAAGTTAAAAAAGTGGAACCCCCTGCATTGCCTTTGAATAGCGATATTTGTGACATGGCATTAATGGTAACGGTCCTGCATGAGATCGAAGAGAAAACCTCTATGTTCAATGAGATCAAGCGGGTATTAAAGAAAAACGGAAGGCTGCTGATCATTGAGTTTCATCAAAGAGAAACTCCGATGGGCCCTCCGGTCGAGCATCGAATCTCAGAAGAGGTTACGCAGAAACTGTGTAATGTGCATGGATTTAAAACCATCGATGCATTTTCTTTAGGCACGAACTTCTACGGCATTGTTTTTGAAAAATCCTGATTGTTATATAGCAATCTCGGATTGAAATCAACTCCTCGTGGCCCAATTTCGTATTATATACAAAACTACAAACATGCCCGCCGGCTTAGCCAACGGTCATGTTTTTTGTCGAAGGCGCCGTTTTCTTAGAGTGCCATGCTAATTTATTACTAAAAATCGATCCCGAATTCGTTTGTAAGCAAATGATGTGTTTTGAATCGCGCCGATAGGTATAAAAGTACACTATAGATGCGCTGTTTCGAATACCTTTGTTAGGGGGCGGATATTATGAAAACATTACCTGAGAACCGCTTTGGGAAATGGGCAGTTGGAATGACCTTTGCTTGCTTATTGTTGCTGACAGTGTTTTTTCTGCTTATGGCAGTGGGCCTTGTGGATTTTGATACTGGGCACTGGTGGGATGCCACGGTGGCGATTGCTGCCCCATTAGAACTGCTGGCTTTTATTTTTAGCATGATAGCAATCAGGAAGGAGAAATCTGTTTTAACGTGGTTTTCGTTAATTCTCGGCGCGGTAGCAGTTATATTCCTTCTTACTCATAGTCTTTACATCCAAGATTGATCAAACACTGGGATGGGAATTTTTTGTGCAAAAACTGTAAAACATAGTAATCAGAAAGGTAAGGTGACTTATGGGAGAATCTGAATCACAAAAAGATTGCAAACTCACACTGGAGCTTGTGAAAGAACTCTGGGTAAAAACCTATAATACTGATGGAAAGCCTGATTGGTCCCACATCTTACCTTATTATGATGATAATATTCATTTCAGAGATTGCATACAGGAGATCAAAGGCATTGTAGAATTCAAGGAAATGACTCAGAGACTTACAAAACGTTCAAAAGATTTAAACATGAATTTGGTAAAAGCTGTACAACAGGGGAATGATATATTTATCGAATGGGAAATGACCATCAGCTATAAGAAGTACCCCAGTTCAGTATTATACGGACTTTCCAGATTGAGTACCAATGAGGACGGCAAAATCATTGAACAAAGAGATTATTATGATCTCTGGGGAGACATCTTCGACAACATTCCTCGCTTTGGCAAAAGTTACAGGAATTTCATGAAGAAAAAATTCGGGTGATCAATATGGACAATAAAATGCGCAGGTATTTTAAAGAGTATCGTGTTTCCAATGTGCTGGAAATGATAAGAAACAACTCAAAAAGCCCTCAAATCTGTGTAGATAATTGCAAGGGCAAGCTGGTTGTTATCACCGGTGCGACTGCTGGTATTGGTTATGCTGCTGCCATTAAGTTTGCCTCAAAAGGTGCAAACCTGATTTGTATCAACAGAAACAAAGAAAAGTCAGAAGGTTTGAAGAATGAAATTGAAATTGGTTATAATGTAAATTGTGATTATATTTTGGCTGATTTAAGCAGCATGGAAGATACCTACCAAGTCGCTCAGAAGTTGCTGAAAATGGAAATACCGATTGATATACTTGTTCATAATGCAGGCATATATCTGACAAAACGAGAAATCACTTCGGCTGGGGTCGAGAAAGTCTTTATGGTGAATTATCTTTCATCTTTCATTATCAACTACATCCTAAAGGATAAACTTATGTCCCAGGATAGCTGCAGAATTATTCTCGTAAACTCTGAAGGGCACCGTTTTGAGGCTTGGGGCCTACACTTCGATGACCTGGATTGGTCAAAAAGACATTATAGCGGCTTAAAAAGCTATGGTTCAGCAAAACTTGCCCAACTCTTGTCCATAAACCAATTTGATGAGTATTTTCGAGGCTCAGGCGTAACCATTAATGCCATGCATCCCGGAGCTGTAAAAACAGCCACGGGGCAGGAAAACGGACTGTTTTACAAGTGGTTTAAGAAAAATTTGTTGGACAAGGCGCTAAAATCCGTTTCGATCGCTGCGGAAGCAATCTATTATTTAGGTGTTTCTAAAGATGTAGAAAACATTAGTGGCAAATTTTATAATCTTACAACCCTTGAAGAACCCGCTCCTCCGGCACTGGATCGGGAAAGCTCAAGAATCCTGTGGGAAACAAGTTTGAGAATGGCGAAGTTGGAAGGATAATATGGAGCAGCAAATAAGATACGATGTAATCATTGTTGGAGGAGGAATCGCCGGACTGACATCGGCCGTATACCTTGCGCGTAGCGGCAGGAGGATTTTGCTTGTCGAAAAAAATGAAGAGCTTGGTGGTTTGGTAAATTCCTTTAAAAGTGACGGTTTTGTTTTTGATGCTGGTGTCAGAGCAATTTTGAATGCAGGAGTAGTGTGTACAATGCTAAAAGACCTGGATATCCATCTTGATTTTATACCGAGCAGGGTTTCCCTTGGAATCGAAGATAGAATAATCCAAATTGATGATTTACACTCTATTTACGAATATAGAAATTTGCTGGCAAGTTTTTATCCTGAAAGCACAGAAGATATCGAGAAGTTCATAGTAGCTATGCTGAAAATCATGAAGCTGCTTGATGTCCTATATGGAATAGAAAATCCGTTATTTAAAGACGTGAAAAAAGACAAAGAGTATGTTTTAAAAACACTTTTGCCATGGTTGCCCAAATTTCTTTTAGCCATCCGTAAGATCAACAGTTTGTATGATCCTTGTGAAGATTATTTAAAGGGAATGATTAAAAATCCTGCCCTCATCGATATCATTTCACAGCATTTCTTTAAAGGAACGCCAACATTTTTTGCTCTCAGCTACTTCACCTTATACCTGAGCTATCTCTATCCAAAGGGAGGGATCGGGAAGCTTTCTGAAGCTTTAGTGGAAAAAATACAAGTGTTCAACGGAGAACTTTTGACCAACACACATGTTCAAGAAATCCATGCTGACCAGCAGTTTATTGTCGATGACAACAATAAAAAATATTACTACAAAAACCTTATTTGGGCGGCCGACTTAAAAACATTTTATGATATTACCAGACTTGACAACTTAGGAGCTGGACTAAAAGATAATTTTGAAAAGACCAAAGATGCGATCAAAAAAGGAAAGCCGGGCGAATCGGTATTCTCTCTTTACCTGGAAGTTGATTTACCGGCATCCTATTTCAAAAACATTTCCCATGGTCATTTCTTCTACACCCCATCAAAAAAAGGCTTGGGCAACATTAACAAAAGTGAGCTGAAAGAACTGCTGGGGAATTGGTCAAACCTGGATAAAAAGGATTTCTTTTGTGGCTGGACCGTTTTCTGAGATACAATTCTTTTGAAATATCGATTCCGGCTCTCAGGGATCCTGATCTTGCGCCTGAAGGTAAAACGGGTTTGCTGGTGAGCATTCTCATGGAATACGAACTATTTGAAAAGCTAAAAGAATCTGGCTGGTACGATGAATTTAGAGATGAAGTCGAAAACAGAATGATAGGTATCCTGTCAGAAAGCGTATATCCGAAGCTGAAAGATAAGGTGAAGAAGCAATTTTCCTTTACGCCATTAAGTATAGAAAGAAGAATCGGAAGCACGGGTGGAGCAATAGTAGGATGGTCCTTTGAAGCCGAAATCCCGGTCGTCAGCAGAATGCAAATTGTTAGCAAATCAGTTTTTACACCGATCCCTAATATTTATCAGGCAGGCCAATGGGCATATAACCCGGCAGGTGTGCCGACCTGCATCATGACGGGGAAATTAGCCGCAGATAGAATCATCAATAAATCCAGGTAAAAATTCCTTGCAGTTTCTTTAAGAGCCAACATCGATGGAGCCAAATGAAAAATGTCTGATTTGGATTAGATTCCAGGGCGGCCGACACAAGAATTCCCTCAAAGCATGAGGAGAGATGTAATGGATATCGTTGAATAGTAAGAATAGATATTTATTTATTAAAAGGATGGAAACCAAAATGAATGCGGCACCTATTGAAATCAACTTGAATCTAGTAAATGAGAAAGTGAAATTTACAGCAGTTTCTTCAATAAACCAGGAGCACCCAATAACAATGGACTATTTGCCTCCAATTGGAGATGGGGAAGGGTTCCTTGGGCTCGAACTATTGACCATGAGTTTTGCGGGGTGTGTGAGCACAGCTATCGTTGCGCTTCTACGGAAAATGGGAAAGCATGTTGGCAATTACAAAATGAGCGTTTTGGGTTACAAGAAAGAAAACCCTTTGGCTCTTGAAAGAATCAGTTTTGCAATCACTGTCGAAACAGAGGATGCCAACGAGGAAGATATCCAAAAGGCTCTCTCGCTGGCTGAACAGATCTCACCGGTATGGCTGGCAATCAAAAACAATGTCGAAGTTGAGAACCATTACGAAATTATTAGGCGTTAGCATCCTGCCTGCCTTCAGTAAATCATAAGCTGAAAATCGAAAAGATTTGTCAATGGATAAAATAATTGTATATGGAAGCCAGTATGGGACAACAAAAAGATATGCCGATGAAATTTCAAAGAGAACTGCGATAAAAGATACAGATTAGTCTCTGGTCGTGAGAAAAAATTATCCGAGTGGTTGTAGAAACAGGGATTTTAGATTTCGGCCGCATCTAATACTCAACCCGATTACGCCCGTTCAATTTGGCCTGGTATAACTTTTCGTCAGCAAACTTCAATAGATCTTCAGCTTTTTCATGACCTGCGGATCTTAGGCTATAGATGCCGAAACTGACCGTAACGCCTATATTCTTGCCATCATATTGGATTGACGCTTTTTCGATCGACTGGCGCATTCGTTCCGCTGTTTTACGGGCAATCTCAAGATTCGCGCCCGGCATGCAAATCATGAATTCCTCGCCTCCGAATCTTGCAATCCAGTCGCTGTCTCTTTTAATACAGCCGGATAGGACATTGGCCACCGTTTTCAGCGCTTGGTCACCCGCCAGATGGCCAAAATTGTCGTTCACTTTCTTAAAGTAGTCGATATCAGCCATTATTATGGATAACTCGGTCCCCAAAAGCGAGGAATTCAGCAAATCGACCGGAAGCTTTTCCATGATATAACGACGATTATAAAGGCCTGTCAGGGAATCATTAAAAGCCAGTTTGTTCATATTGTCAATCAGCGCATGAATACCTGGTTGACCAATATCGGCACCCTGATTAGAATCGAACAGAATACTATTTGTAATATCCTTAATGATCTCAATTATGACTCTTTTGTTATCGCCAGAAAGCGAGACGGCTGTTATCATATATGTTCGGTCTTCTTTATATTCTATCTTCACAAAAGTGTTATTGTCGTTATACGCTCTCATCGATATGCAGTTGTCACAGACCTTATTTTTGCCCCAGAAATCGAAGCAATGAATGTCTTCAACGATCGTTGAGTTGTTTTTATACTCAACGATCTTCTTTTGAAGAGGATCAATTATGCGTATGACATCACTGATTTTATCAAGCAGCTCAGGGCTGCTTAAATACTCGCCGGCATTCCAATCCATACATACTCCCTTACCAATAATCTGCGATTCATTGTAAATATTGACTCTGCTATGATAGCATATTTCCATGAAATAAACAAAACGAATCCAAATAATACCATTGCCTTGAATACCAAGCTGATGATCTTGAGCAAGCATGTTTTTTGTATAACGGTGCGGGAAAGTTTAGAATGGATTGCATGGCTTCCCACGGAGGACTATAATTTATCTGCAATCCCTGAGCTGCCCTGAGGGCGATGTTTCCAGATTGGAACAGGAAGAAGTGCTTGACTAGTCAAACTATATTTAGGGGGAGATCGGATGAACCACTATGTCAATTTAGTTTCAGCTGCTTGAGGAATATTTCATTGATAATAATTATTTAGTCAGTTTAAATCCGAAAGATCCAACGGTTTCGCCGATTTACGGAGATTTTTTTGGACTTCCGCCGATGATAATACACTCGGCCGGCTGTGATGTATTTTGCTCTGATGCCGAAATGCTGGCTCAAAAGGCAACTTCTCAAGGGGTTTTAGTACTTTACCACGAGTGGCCTGAGTTATGGCACAACTTCCATATGAGCAGTGGACTCTTGGAAGAAGGAGAAGTAGCGCTAAAGGAAATATACAGGTTTATTTATGACCGTGCCGATTCGAAGCTCTAACGGGAATTCTTTACGGATTATTGCGCAAGTCTCCTCATCATGCAAAAGCAAGTTAAACCAATCTGGTCAGAGCTTTTGGATTCCATCAATTGAAATCCAAAATGTTCATAGATGGGAAGGTTTACAGGGTTAAAGGTCTCTAATACGATAGGCATCTTTCTATAATCACAATCTCTTAGAACAGGCGTTAATAATTTTCTAAATGCGCCTGTTCCTTGTTCGGATATATCAATCGCAACCACTAATAAGTGATAGACATCCCCATCAAAATATTTGAAATGCCAATTTTGTGGGATGATTTCATTTTCCAATAGAGCCTTACTCTGCAGCGCCAGGAGTTCATCCGGGGTGGCTTCTTCTAAAAGTTTCAGGGATGCTTGCTGGAATACTTCAAGCAATAACTCTTCTGACAATTCTTTTGTTGAATATCCAATTAATAATCCTTTGCCTCCATCAAGCACGTGAACCGCATTTTGTTGATTAAACGCATGAATCTGCCCTTCACATTGCAGAGAAAAGAGTAACTCAGCACGTTCCAAGTTGTCAATTTGAAATTGAACACCAGGATCTTGAAGAAACCTCGCTGTCATAAGGTGAGCGTACTTTTTTAATTCATCTTCTTTCATACCGATTCTCCTCGCCAGATAATGAGCTTAGGACTCTAAACGGATTCGCCTTTGTAAGTTTATCATATTTTATAGAATTATTCGAGACAGGGTGTTGACAAACACTAAATAGGTAATATATTATATATATAAGTAATGTGTTACCTATAAATTTGCAGGGGGAGCGATTGAATGGATCAAACAACACAAATGCCCGATAAACAATATATTTTTGGCTCACTTTTAATTATTGCGAATCGGATGGACACGCTCTTGGAAAGGGAACTCAGACAATTTGGCGTAACATCAAAGCAATGGTTTTTGTCGGTTATCATAGATAGCTTGTTTACAGAGCCTCCGACAATGAAAGAAGTCGCAAGAGAAATGGGCAGTTCGCATCAGAATGTCAAGCAGGTAGCATTGAAACTGCAGGAGAAGAATCTGCTCACGCTGGTTAAGGATAAAAAGGACAGAAGAGTCACCAGAATAAGAATGACTAATGAGAGTCAAGAATTTTGGAAAAAAACACAGCCTAAGGGGACAATATTTACGGAAGCACTATTTGAGGGGATTAAAAAGGAAGACCTGCAATTAGCCAGGCAAGTAATGCAAAAAATAATGAATAATTTGGAACATATGGAAAAGGGAAACGATGAGGAGGCTGATATAGAATGAAAACACTGATCATATACGCCAGCATTTACGGATTCTCTGAAGAGTGTGTAAATGATTTGAAGAACCAAATCAACGGCGATGTTGAAACCTTCAATGTGGCTTCCGAAGGGAAACCGCAATTTGATCACTATGACAATATTGTAATAGGGGGCCCCATTTATATGGGCAAACTTCCTAAAAAACTTACAGGCTATGTCTCAAAAAATATCCCGGAGCTTTCAGGGAAAAGACTGGCATTGTTTATTTGCTGCGGTTTGCCGGAAAATTTTGAGCAACATATAAAAAACAATTTCCCTGCGGAATTAACTCAAAAGGCTGTTGCAGTGGAGTGCTTTGGCGGTGAACTTCGAACGGACAAAATGAATTTTGGGCACAAAATGATCACCCAGGCTATGGAAAAAGCGCAATCGAAGGAAGGAAAATCCAAACCGGCTAAGATACCCGAAAATATTCAAAAGCTTGCAGCGGCAATTAACCAAAACGAGTTTGGAGTTTAAGGGAATGATAAAAAACAATAAGGCAATTACAATTCTCGCTTTATGTATTGGCATCGTGGCTTTGTTTGCATGCCTGGCGGGATTGCTCTTAAAAGGTGGACCGGGACTATATGAGTTCAAGTCGATAAATGGAGAATTTGTAAACATCTATGGCATCGGTCTATATAGAAATGATTCCGTATCGGTTGCTTCTCAAGGTCGGGCATCGGATTTAGTGACTCTGATTTTTGGGGTTCCACTTCTATGGATTTCATTATATTTCACAAACAAAGGGTCTTTTAGAGGCCGACTTATGCTTACAGGAACATTGGGGTATTTTCTGTATACGTATATGTCCTATACGTTTTTGTGGATGTTTAATCCCTTTTTTATCCTTTATGTAATGCTGATGGCAATGAGTCTATATGCATTTGTATTATGCTTCATGTCGTTTAACATCAAAAAGATCCCTCTTGCGTTCAGTGATAATCTGTCTGTCAAACTCTTGGGAGGATTTCAGATTTTTATTGGCGTTGCAATAGGTCTTCTATGGCTCGGTAAAATTGCTACATCTGTTTATTGGGGGCAACCTCCAATAGGACTTGAGCATTATACGACGCTTGTTATTCAAGGCATGGATCTTGGCATTGTTGTTCCAACCGCTTTTGTTTCGGGGATCTTACTGATCAAACATAAACCCTTCGGATATTTGCTATCATCAGTGATCATCACCAAAGGGATTACGATGCTGACTTGCATTTCTGCAATGATCGTGAACCAGGCATTGAATGGGGTTGAGATGAGCCGTATTGAGACATTAATTTTCCCGGCGTTCAATATTTTGGCGTTTATTTGTCTATTCCTGCTAATGAAAAACGTCAGGACCGATGCAAATGCGATACTTGAAATCGAATCAACATTGTAGCATTGATGTGATTAGCAAAGTTTAAATTTATTTTTAATGGAGTTCAATGGAATATGCTGATATTAAAGCGCCTGGACAACCAACATACCCCAATTCGGTTAGTGGATTTAATTTCATCTCAAGTGAGGGACATATTTCTGCTAAAATTTGATTCAGCGTTTTATTGTCAATATTCATTTTGAAATTTGTTTTTAGATAATGGCAGAGTTCATAAGAATGGATGGTATTGAATTTTTGGCCAAGTAAAGGTATCCCGTACTTGCGGATAAACTGAAAGTATTTGACTTTTCCAGGGGCCGAGCTCGCTTGAAGACTTGTGGATCGCATTTCTAATAGTATAGTCGATATTTCTTGCCTGATCATGACGGTCTCCTTTCAAAGTCGGTAGGCAAATTAAACACACAATACTAATAATACCATAATTAGATAATCAATCAACCCGATAAAGTAAAAAAGGATGGGCTAAACTATGATAAAATGGTGTAAATCTCTAATAGCTTCCATCATTATATTATGCGGCCTGACAGGCTGTGGAGTGCAGATACAGATTGATATGCCGGATGCTTCTGTTGCGCCGGAAAGTATAGAACGTCTGGGCTATGAAGGCGGTAATATTGGCGCCGGCGGGCTGGTGTGCGGCGGCGATGACGGAGCTATTTATTATCGAAGCGAGAGCGATGGCTGGAGATTATATAAAGCCAAACCCGACGGCTCATCCAAGATCAAGGTCAGCGACCGTGTCATCGAAGATATCAATGTTCTTGACGGATGGGTCTATTTCATCGACCACTTCGATGGCAATTCGATATATAAAGTCCGCACGGACGGCACCGAAGAAATCAAACTGGTTGATGGCTGGTGCTATAATCTTTATGTTGCAGAGAGCGGACTGTATTTTGACAAGCGGGATGAAAACAACCGTTCTCAAGTCTGCCGTGCAGATCTGGATGGCGAAAATTTCACTCTGCTGGTGATGGATATGACAGTGGCCTATTACTACAAAGGCAATGTCTACTATAATAATTCTCAGGAACTGGGCGTTTATGATCTTGTTGCAAATAGCGGAAAAACCCTTGTGAAGGGCGAAACCTATAATGTCTCTGTGGATGACAGCGGCATCTATTATTGGGCTGTGGATAAAGATGAATTTCATAAGTTGGATCTGACCGACAACGCAGATAGCGTCGTCTTAAAAGGCGGAGACTACTTCAATTATCATCAGGGCAATTTGTATTACATAGGTATCAGCTCGAATAAGAACGGGCCGTGCCATGTGATCAATCATCTCAACCTTGCCACAAACGAGACCACCATGCTCCTGGAAGAAGCCAACGAGTATTTTGATGCGCAGGGGGATTGGCTGGGCATTACCTTCAGGCAATGGCTTGACCACCCCGAAACCGTTGATCCTTCCATGATCGATGAAAAGGACGGTGGTTTGAAAAACGGATTCAACGAATCGGTGGGATATGTTTATGTTGTGGGAGAGCACCTTTACATGCGTGCCTCTTTGCGGGAGAGCCTTTTTAAAACGGGTAAAGTGGATTGCATCGCCCGACTGGATGATGGCACGGTTATTTGGGATTAATAAGGAGGGGAACGGAATGAAAAAATATCCGAGAACAGAAAAATACGACAGCAACTGGATCAGAGAAAACTGGATGGGACCGAATCCGCTTTGGCTTTTGGAGGAGCTGTGCGAACATATGGACTTGAAGCCGGGAATGAAGGTGCTTGATATGGGCTGCGGAAAGGGCCTTACTTCAGTATTTTTAGCGAAGGAATTTGGCGTAACGGTATTTGCCAACGACTTATGGATCAGCGCGACGGAGAACCTCAAGCGTTTCGAAGAAGCCGGTGTAGCTGACTTGGTGTTTCCCGTTCATGCGGAAGCCCACGCCCTGCCTTATGCCGAGGGATTCTTCGACGCTGCGATTTCAATAGACAGCTACCAGTATTTTGGAGCGGATGAATTGTATTTCCCATGCACTTTTTCAAAACTGGTGAAGGCCGGCGGACAAGTTGGCATCGTGGTTCCGGGTCTGACGAGAGAATTTGACAAAGGCTATCCCGATACGCTCAAAGAACATTGGGAGGGTGAAATGTTCAGCTTCCACAGCAAGAATTGGTGGCGTCACCTATGGGAAAGGACCGGGATCGCCGAAATCACGGCATGCTATGAACTGGAAGAACCCAAAGAAATATGGCGGCCGTGGGCAATATGGGCAAAGGAGAATCTCGGCTTTAACGATGTGGAATTTTTGGACTCCGACACCAACAATGACATAGCGCTGATTGTCTTAAGCGCTAAAAAACAACTCTAACCTATCAAGGGAGGAGAAGCAGAGGGCTGGGTTGGATGACGAAAATACCAGATGACACTCCCTGAAAAACTTGGAATTGAAATTGCCAAGAATATAAGAGATCAAGCATGTTGAAAATGGGGTTTGAGAAATGATCATACAGAGTACAGTTTACTTTCGGGCTGCTGAGTTTTATACATTATCCGATGGATCAATGCTCAAGAATGATAATTCGATCTTTAAATGAACTATGTTAATAGGGAGATCTAACAGTTAGCTGATTTCATTGTATTGGGGAGATGATTGATTTGGACAATAGAACCAAAGGATATATAATGGCTATAAGGGGAGCCTATCGTGCCACGTTGAGACGGTAGTTCTGCTACAAAGAAAACACACCACAATATAGAGCAGAAAACCTGTAATACAAACACTATATGATGTGTTTTTAATAAAAAACGATATGTTTCCTCATACAACTATAGTTGAGAACGGGTAAGGTGTTTTCTATATAATGTAACTGTTTATTTACCATGTTGAAGCCGCAGCACTGCTGATAAGGGGATAGGCTGAAAAAGATTTATTTTGACTCGAACGTAATCAAGAGAAGATATTATATCGCCGTTTACGAATAGCGAGTGGTAAACCGTTTAATTTAAAATTGAATTTTAAATTAAACGGTTTTTTCTTGATTTTCTCTGATTATTCTTGTAATATGAAATTGAGCTTTAAATCAAACGTTAAGAATATGCATCGTTCCAATGGACATTTGAGGAGTTAAATAATGTTTATAAAAAGAGCATTAGAATCAGTAGTCAAGGAAGTATCCGATACATACCCCGTGCTCCTTGTAACCGGGCCAAGACAGGTTGGCAAAACAACGTTATTGCAACATGTTGCTGATAAGGCCAGAAAGTATGTAAGTCTTGACGATCCCGTAGCCAGAAGATCGGCCAAAGAAGAACCGCTGCTTTTTTTGCAAAGGTATGAGCCGCCGGTCATTATTGATGAAATACAATATGCGCCTGAATTATTGCCATATATCAAATTACATGTGGACAAGAACAAGAAGATGGGCGATTTTTGGCTTACCGGTTCGCAAATGTTTCAGATGATGAAAGGAGTAAGTGAAAGCCTGGCAGGCAGAGTAGGGATAATCCCGATGCAAGGGCTGTCTCTTTCAGAGCTGAACGGGCTGCCTAATGAGTTTTATACAACAGATGTAAAACGATTAATAGGCAGGTTAGCTATTGCCAGGAAGATGAATCTGGGTGATATATATGATCTGATCCATAAAGGGTCAATGCCGGCATTGCATACAAAAGAGCAGAGCATTGAAAGGTTTTATGCATCTTATGTCGATACATATATTCATCGTGATATCAGAGATTTGACACAAGTGGCGGATGAAATGCAATTTCAGCGTTTCTTAACAGCTTGTGCTGCAAGGACAAGCCAAATGGTCAATTATTCAGAACTGGCAAAAGATGTAGGGATTTCTTCTCCGACGGCGAAAAACTGGCTATCTTTGCTGGTTACATCAGGGCTTGTTGTTCTTATTGAGCCTTACTTCAACAATGCGTTGAAAAGAATTGTTAAAGCTCCTAATATGTATTTTATGGATACGGGATTATGCGCATACTTAACAAGATGGACATCCAGTGAATCGTTGGAGATTTCGGCAATGTCAGGAGCATTTTTTGAAACCTTTGTAGTGTCTGAAGTAATTAAAAGTTATTTGAATGCAGGAAAGAGACCTCCGGTATACTACTACAGAGATTCAGATCAAAAGGAAATCGATTTGATTATTGAAAATAATGGTAAGTTGCAGCCAATTGAAATAAAGAAGAGCGCAAACCCTAAGAATAATGTAGGCCGTCATTTTTCAGTTTTAGAAAAAGCTGGCCAAGAAACTGGTGAAGGAAGCATTATTTGTATGAGTGAAGATTTAGTACCAATATCTAAAGGAAATTGGGCTGTGCCCGTCTGGTTGATTTAAAAATAATATGCACCTTTACTCCATACGAAAACCGCTGCATCATTTCCAAGAATCATTATGGCTTAATGTAGGAGGGTAGTGACCGGCACTCGACGCATACGGAAACATGCAGTCTGTTAGTGTTGATGAACATACCAGTTAACTGAAAGCTAAAAAATACTGGCCCATTGATCCGGAGATGAACTGTATTTCAGGGATTATCTGAATGAGAATCCGTCTCTTGCAAAGCAATATGAAGAACTGAAGCTATCTTTGTGGAAACAGTACGAACATGATCGGGATGAGTATACCGAAAGCAAAACAGAGTTTATTTCTGGTTGTACTCAGAAAGCAAAGAAAGAGTACGGCAGCAGATACCGTTAAAAAGATTATGAAAGGTTATTTATTTAGGGGGGCCACAAATTGTCAACGACAAATAAAGGCGAAATCGAAGCGGTTGGAATAAGGAAAGCAGCGGTTAAAGATGAATTTAGTAATAAAATTAGCCGATTGACGAGAAGCAGCGCTTTCTTAGACTTTTGTGAAGAGGTCTATGGTTACAGAGTATATCTTTTCAACATGATGGATAAACAGCAGATAGATTTTGTTTTAGACTCTATTCAGGTATCGGCAAACGATACAATCTTGGATTTGGGGTGCGGTGCTGGAAGTATTTTAAACCTGTTAGTTAAGAAATATGGATGCCGGGGAATTGGAATCGATCAACTGGATGGTGATATATTAGAGACAGCCGGTAAGTCATTTACTTATATCAACGGCGACATTGACAGGATCTCCGATCATGGTTTAAAACCAACGATCACCTTGTCCATCGATAGTCTGTATTTCAGCAAGGATCTGGAGAAATTAGTACAGCAATTAAACAGCATAGAGAACAATAGAATGTATTTGTTTTATTCACAATACATATTTGATGAAGTTTGCGGAGATAGAAGCATCCTTCATAGCCATAACACGAAAATTGCCGATGCTCTTAACAAAAACAATATTTCTTTCAAAACCATTGACTATAGCGAGAACGAGCGGTTACTGTATGAAAATTCTTTGAAAGTGATCAAAAAGTATAAGAAGACGTTTGAGGACGAAGGCAATTTAGATCTATATGAACAAAAATTAAAGGAAGATATTAAAGGCTTGGAACTGTATGACAAAAACCGAGCCAGCCGATACCTGTATATAATTAATGGGATGTGATTTTAAGGCTGAAATCTGATTACAACACGATTTAGATGTCATAGTGTGGAATGTGGGCAGGTTGGAAGCAGCCGCGAGAGGTATTGATTTTACAACGATAATTCGTAGGGCATGGGGCACCGATGAATACCATTGATGACAATGCATATAAAAGGGGAAATCATGAAATGGAATGAGTTATTCAATATAGGCAAAATCCCTTCTATTGAAGATATCAGAGCCTATATAGGCGAATCAAAGAAGTATTGGGATGAATTGGTTTTATATATTGAGGAAACATATCATGCTAAACGTCAATTAGACTACAGCAAAGACTCTTTGCAACCGGGATGGAACGTGAAGTACAGAAAAAGCGGGAAAGCTCTTTGCACCCTGTATCCGATGGAAGGCTATTTTATTGCGCTTGTTGTTGTCGGACCAAAAGAGGAAGAAGAAGTAAAAATAAGAATGGA
>CALBZG010000141.1 GCA_937889655.1 uncultured Clostridia bacterium | reverse complement strand
AACGATCGGATCCAATTTGCGTTACGGATCAGAGGATCTTTCCGATGAAGAAATTGTCCGGGCCGCTGAGATCGCTCAGGCTTCCGGATTCATAACAGCCAAGCCGGACGGCTTCGACGATGCGATTTCCCAGGGTGGCACTAATGTGTCCGGCGGTCAGAAGCAAAGGCTTTCTATAGCCAGAGCCCTGGCCAGAAAAACACCGATCTATATATTCGACGACAGCTTTTCCGCTCTTGATTTTCAGACAGAAGCCGCTCTGAGATCCGCTTTTCAGGCCGAGGCCGAAGCCAGCACAGTCTTCATTGTGGCTCAGCGAATCAGTACCATCAAGCAGGCCCGGCAGATCCTCGTCATGGACGAGGGACGTCTGGTAGGTATTGGCACTCATCAGGAATTGCTCAGGGGCTGCAGCGTGTATGTGGAGCTGGCAGCATCCCAGCTTGATCCGGAAGAGCTGGCTGGACTCCGATTGAAAGGAGGTTGTCAAGATGGCAGGTCCTAGAATAAAACCATCCAAAGGCCCTGTTGGAGGCCCAGGTATCCATATGATGCCGGGAGAAAAGGCAAAAAATTTCAAATCCACCATGAAGGCCTTGGTCCGTTATGTCGCGCCTTTCAAAGTGCCGATCCTTTTTGCGACTTTGCTTTCTGTGCTTTCAGTTGTATCATCTGTAGTGTCTCCGATGATATTAGGAATGGCAACGGATGTGGTCGCCGTCAGCGTAACCGGCGGCTCGAGCATCGATTTCATCCAATTGCAGAAGCTTCTGGGCATTCTGGTGGTTATCTATCTTGCTTCGACAGCTTGTTCCTGGGGTCTTGGTTTGATCATGGCAAATGTTGCTCAGCAAATGACCTACCGTCTCCGTAAAGAGGTATCTGCGAAGCTGGACCGGCTTCCTCTGAATTATTTCGACACGAAAACCCACGGTGAAATTATTTCCAGAGTGACGAACGACATCGACACCATCAACACCACGATGAATCAATCCCTGGCTCAGATGGTCACAAGCATCGTCACGATCGCAGGAGTGCTGGCGCTCATGCTCTACATCAGTGTTGTCATGACTATTGTCGCCTTATTCATACTGCCTCTTTCCATGCTGTCGATCCGGATGATCGTCAAACGCTCCCAGGGGTATTTCAAGGATCAGCAGAAATTCCTCGGAGAGGTCAATGGTCATATCGAAGAAATGTTCTCCGGCCATGTCATCGTCAAGGCCTTCAATGGTGAGGCGCAATCACGGAAAAAATTTGAAGAGCTCAACGGAAAGCTGGCAGCTGCCTCGGAGCGATCCCAGTTTCTTTCGGGTACCATGATGCCCATTACCAATTTCATCGGCAATCTGGCTTTCGTTTTTGTATGCGTCGTCGGCGGCTATCTTGCTGTCAAAGGCTCTGTTTCTATCGGTAATATACAGGCATTTATCCAATATGTCAGGACCTTTAATCAGCCTGTGGCCCAAGTTGCGAATATCGCCAATATACTCCAGTCCACTGCAGCAGCTGCCGAAAGGGTCTTTGAACTGCTGAACGAAAAAGAGGAGACTGAAGAAAGCGCCAGTCCGAAGCCGCTGGATATTGATTCTGTACGAGGGGAAATAGCCTTTGAGCATGTCAGCTTCGGATACAAAGTGGATCCGGCAACCGGCGAAGGGCTCTTGATCAAGGATTTCAATTTTGTTGCCAGGCCCGGTCAGCGGGTCGCCATCGTAGGCCCGACAGGTGCAGGAAAAACCACCCTCGTAAAGCTTCTGATGCGTTTCTATGAGCTGAATTCAGGAAGGATCCTGATCGATGGAACGGACATCAAGGAGTATTCCAGAAAAGATTTGAGAGATGTCTTCAGTATGGTATTGCAGGACAATTGGCTGTTCAACGGCACCGTTATGGAGAATATCCGGTACGGACGTGGAGATGCGGAGGACTGTGAAGTGATGGAGGCGGCCAAGGCTGCCCATATACACCATTTCATCAAAACCCAGCCCGGCGGTTATGAAATGCTGATCAATGAGGACGCTTCCAATATTTCTCAAGGGCAAAAGCAGCTGCTTACCATATCCCGGGCATTTCTAGCTGATTCCCCGGTGCTGATCCTCGATGAAGCCACAAGCTCTGTGGACACCAGGACAGAAGTCCAGATCCAGAAGGCAATGACGGGATTGATGTCAGGCCGGACCTGTTTTATCATTGCTCATCGGCTGTCTACGATCCGGGATGCCGACGTGATCCTTGTGATCAATGAAGGCGATATAGTGGAAACAGGGACCCATGAAGAGCTGATAGCTAAAAATGGTTTTTACGCAGCATTATATGAGAGCCAGTTTTGATGCCGGCTATTTGAAGCTTTTATAATCTCTTCCTTTGAACTCGTCACCGCAGTTTCTTCCGGTGATCCGATATCTTTTGAGCACTTTTTCGATTCGGGGATTCTTGTCTTTTTCGGCTTCATAAATCCTTCGCTCGGCAGGGCTTAGAGCATCGATGCATTTCATGTGTTTCCTGATCGGCTTGGGAAGGACCAGGAGGAATAAAGCCGGTGTAAGGATGCCGACATCCAGAAGAGTCCACAGGAGCATAGCCCAGCCGATCTTATCCTGGCCCCAGGTATTCCCGGCCCAATATACCGCTGCGAACAATCCTGCGATGTACAGGATCATTGGTATATAGGCTCTTTCAAGTCTGTTTATGCCCTTTTGTAGCGCTTTGTCATACCAGATGTTTTTGAGGCTTCTGAATAGGTGCCGTGATCCTCTGAAGTTGCTGAAAGCAATGAGGTAAGCCGCCTTGACGTCCTCCGCCGATACTCCGGCCGCAGGTATTTCTTCTTCCATTTCTTCCAATGTTTCATCGAAGAAAGCGATCAGCGCCCGGACCGTCACGCCGCTGCCCATGATCCCCACTCTTATCGAAAGTGCTGCCGGTCTGGTTATGACCAGCTGGCTGCCTTCCCTAAGCATCACAGTCTCATCCCCTGCAGAAATCACAGCATAGCCTTTATGACAATAATAGCAATCGCTAACAGCGTTGGATCTTTCGTTTAAAAAGGATTCCGGAATTTTGTAATCGGTCCTTTCCTCAGACAACTGCAGAGATTCTAATATGCCGGTATTGCCCTTCCGCACCATGAGGTTATAATCTGTGACCTTGCCGAAGCTTTTGACCGCGCACCCGCCATCAAAGGAATCCTGCTCCAGCTCTTTCAATCGCACCGACCGCTTCCCATCATAAGACATCACCAGTTCTCCGGATAGCACCATCAATGTCCGGTCGTAATCGGGCAGAGCCGTAAAATCGGATTCTTCCAGCTCGATATCAGCGGAGCTGAGCCTCCAGATAAAATCCCGTTCCGGATAAGAAGCTCCTTCCGGGAAGATGGCCAGTTCACGGGTCTTTCCTCCAGACCATGGCCTTGGGATGATATCATCGACTTGATATGTTTTAATCGTTACATTATTCATTACATCATTCATTTCGTCATTCATCGCGGCCTGTTCTCCCGGATTCGAGCTCCCAGAGTTCCTCATCCGTCGGCACGTGGTTCTCGGGCATGAAGTAAGCAATTCTGGAAATATTCATAAGGTGGGTATAGGTCAGATTTTCTGAAATCGAATTATGGCCCCAGGAGCCGCAGCCCAGCGTGTTCGTTGGATTGAGTCCGTTGTAGAAACTCCCGCCGGCACTGGATGCGCAGACCTGATTGATGACGAATCTTGAAACACTGAGGATCTCTCCGGCGTATTCAATATTTTCTATGTTCTCGGAATGAATAGAAACGCTATGGCCCTTGCCTTCTTTTTCAAGATTTAATCTCGCGATTTCTACGGCTTCCTTAAAATCCTTATATCGATAAGCAGCTAAGACCGGGCATATTTTTTCTTTGGAAAGCACGTCCATATCGCCAGGCCCCTCGGCCTCGACGACGATGACGCGGGTGCCTTCCGGAACATCCATCCCTGACAGTCTGCCGATGATATGCGCTGCCTGTCCCACTGCTTTGCTGTTCATGGCACCTTCTTGAAAAATGGCGTTTCGAAGAGAATCTCTGTCTTTCGATTCTCTGACGATATAGCATCCGTTCTTTTCGAATTCCGACATGATCTCATCAAAATCATCAGAAGGGCAAATCACACTCTGTTCTCCTGAGCAGATGATGCCGTTGTCGAACCCTCTGCCGGTAATTATTTTCGGTACTGCTTCCTTGTAATCGGCTCCCCGGTCGATGATGCACTGAACATTTCCCGCTCCGACGCCCAGCGCCGGTCTGCCGGAACTATACGCAGCCTTCACCATCCCCATGCCTCCTGTAGCGATCACTACATCGCAGTCCGCTATGAGGTTCTTTGTATTTTCCCTGGAATGTTCCTGAAGGATCTGAACAAGATTTTCAGGCATGCCGAGCTTTTTCAATTCTGCGTTCATGAGCTCCACAGTTTTTGTGCTGCACTTGACCGCTTTGTGGTGTGGAGTGATGATGATGGCATTTCCGCATTTTAGCGCGAACATCGCATTGCTCATAGGCGTAACAATGGGATTGGTGCTCGGTGTGATGGCAGCCACTACTCCCATCGGTTTAGCAACCCTGGTAATACCGGTAGCCGGATCCCGATCCAATATTCCCCTGGATTTTTTCCCTTTCAGGCTGTTCCAAATGATCCGCGCCTTACTTTTATTTTTTGCGGTCTTGTCTTCCCAGTTCCCCATGCCTGTTTCTTCAACGGCAATTCTGGCCAAATATTCAGCATTATCGTAAATGACCTTGCCGATGGCGCATACCGCCCTGTCAACTTCTTCCTGGCTGAGTTTTTCAAATTCGGATTGGGCAGCTTTTGCTCTGGCAATATATTCGCCCACGTACTGTTTGCTTTTTTCGTTGACATCCTGTTCCATGATACTCCTCCTCCGGTTCAGACAGCTTTTTTTCTATTATATCTTAGCCTTCGTTGTAAAACAAGAAAATCGCACCGGCGTCTGCTTGCAGCATGTACCGGTGCGAATCATTGTTTTATTAAGTTTGAAGAACCAATCTTTGTTTTCTGTCCTTTATGTGCCGAATTCCTGGGAATCCCTTTCTCTCGGGATGACAAGCCCCTTGTCCAGCAACTCCAGGAACAGCCCCACCAGCTTGTGATCGAATTGCCTTCCTGCCTGGCGTTGGAGCTCCTGCTTGGCGTAGAAAACCGTATATTGATCCTTGTAAGGCCGTCTCGAGATCATGGCATCGAAGGAGTCGGCAATGCAGAGTATGCGGGCCGAGAGCGGGATGTCCTCTCCGGAGATCCTTCTTGGATATCCCGTACCGTCATATCTTTCGTGATGTCCGATGACGGCAGGAATGACATAATCCAGTGAAGGCAGATGGCGGATGATCCCAACTGAGTTTTCAACATGGCTTTTCATGATTTCAAACTCATCCTGAGTCAGCCTGCCCGGCTTGTTCAGTATATTCTCGGAAATCCCGATCTTGCCGATGTCGTGGAGAAGCGCCGCTTCTCTGATGATCTCAACAGAGTCATCGTTCAATCCGCAGGCATATCCCAGTTCGGAAGCATAGTATTCAACGTTCTTGGAATGGCTGAAGGTATAATGATCCTTCGCGTCTATAGCCGCCGCCAAAGCGTATATCGTGGAGGCGTATCCGGAATAAATATCCTGTTTATGGACTTCTGCCGCCATGTCTGTGGTGGACTTGCCCCGCTCTCCGCCTCCGGAGCTCAAGGCGATGGCATTTTTGCCGCTTCGCTTGACCTGGAAAACAGCCATATCCGCACTGTCCACCAGCTCTTTCAGGGATGTTGCAGCAAACGGGATGGCCGATATCCCCACGCTGACGGTCAATACCTTCATGGAATAATCC
>CALBZG010000140.1 GCA_937889655.1 uncultured Clostridia bacterium | reverse complement strand
GGCTTGTTGAAATAGAATCCTGTAGTAAATTCCCGATGACTGGCCTTTTTCAGCTCAGTGAGCCAGTTGTTGTCAAAGACATAGGATCCCGGGTCTTTTTCGTAGGCGTCGATGGCTTTTCTATAGGCCCCTACAATAGTGGCAACATAAAAAATACTCTTCATGCGACCTTCGATTTTAAAAGAAGAAATGCCGGAGGCCGCCAGCTCCGGAATATGTTCGATCATGCAGAGGTCTCTGCTGTTCAGTATATAAGTGCCTCTTCCGTCTTCCTCCACCGGATAAAATTCTCCGGGCCTCTTCTCCTCCACCAAAGCATATTTCCAGCGGCACGGATGGGCGCACTGGCCTCTGTTGGCATCCCTTTCGATCATGAAATTAGAAAGAAGGCATCTCCCTGAATAGGAGATGCACATGGCGCCATGGACAAAGGCTTCCAATTCCATGTCTGCGGGAATTTTTTGCTTCAGTTCCGTGATCTCCTGCAGCGTTAATTCCCTTGCCAGCACCACTCTCCTCACTCCCTGCCGATACCAGAATCCGGCGGTCATATAGTTGGTAGCATTTGCCTGGGTGGACAAATGCAGTTCTCTATCGGGGTCCATTTCCTTCAGGATCGCCAGTATCCCGGGATCGGAAACGATATAAGCATCGATATCCTTTTCCCGGATGGCCTTGATATATTCTATCAAGGGGGCAATATCCTCATTATGCGGAAAGATGTTTAAAGCCAGATAGCACCTTGCGCCTCTGTCGTGGGCGTAGGCCAAGCCTTCATCGATCTCTTCGAGATCCAGGTTCCCTGCTCCGGAACGCAAACTAAAGAGCTCACCGCCGAAATAAACGGCATCCGCTCCATAGTCAACAGCGATTTTCAATTTTTCCAGATCTCCCGCGGGAGCTAAAAGTTCGATTTTTTTCATATATCTATCGTTTTAAATGAACGATGCTTATTGAAACACCATCCCCTACCGGTAATATAGCCGTATCAACATTGTCAAGATCCGTGATGTATTCTACAAAATCCCGCATGCTTCTGATGTTAGTCCTGTATTTCCCTTCCGGATCATATTCATCGGAGACAGTTCTCGCCTTCATCAATATATTATCGCAAGCGATGACACCGCCGTCCTTTACCAGCTTAATGGCAACATCCCAAAATCGTCTGTAGTGGCTTTTGGAAGCGTCGATAAATATAAAGTCGAATTGGTCGAGACCTTCCACATTAGTTTTGTGAAGAAGCTTTTGCATCACTTCTTCGCCATCCCCCAGCATCACCTGCACGCGGTCGGACAGTCCGAAATCTGCCAGGTTTTCAACAGCCTGATCACATATCTCCGCATTGCTTTCGATGGTGACGACTCTGGAATCCTCCCCCGCCATGGCAAAGCATGCAGCCGAATATCCTATTGCGGTGCCTACCTCCAGAATTTTCTTCGGTCTTTTTATTTTGACCAGCTGAAGCAGCAGTTGCTCCGTATCCTTCTGAATGATCGGTATCCTGTTTTCTTCAGCATATGCCCGCATATGCTCTAGGGATTCGTTCAGTGGCTTATAATAATTGTTGATAAAATCAGTAACATGCTGATTGGTTATATTTTTCATCCCGGTTTCCTTAGTGGCCTGCGTAAGGCCTAGCGTTAAATGTTAATCTATGGCATTGATATATTCTTGCTTATTTTTCAAGAATGTCGAATAATCGTTGCTGAAGCGGTGGCTTCCATTCATCGCCGGATCCAGCACGTAATAGTAGTAATCCGTTGTGGCGGGATACAGCGCCGCGATGATCGCTTTTTCTCCCGGTGAACAGATCGGTCCCGCAGGGAGCCCCGGATATTTATAGGTGTTGTATGGAGAGTCCACTTCCAGATCCGACTGCCTCAATCTTTCTTTCCACTCAGGTAAAGCATATTGTACGGTGGCATCTATTTGAAGGAGCATATTGATCTTCAGCCTGTTATAAATAACTGAGGATACGATTTCCCGTTCGGAGTCCACCTTGGTTTCTCTTTCGATCATGGAAGCTATGGTGATGATCTGGTTGATATCATAGCCAAGTTCCGTAGCTCTTGCGTAGTATTCATCCTTATAAACCACATCGAACTGCGCCAGCATCGTATCGATGATCTCATGGGCGGTAGCATTTTCGAAAACCTCATAGGTATTCGGCATCAAAAAACCCTCAAGCCGGTTATCCCCAGCCGGAAGATGCGGAATATACTTATAATCGAACTCGCCGGATTTGACTTCTTCCATATATTCTTCAAAGTCCAATAATCCTTCTTCAGCGAGCTTCTCTCCCACCTGTCGTACCGTCAGGCCTTCCGGCACAGTGAATCGTACGGTGGTCTGATGGCCTTCCTCCAGCATCCCCAGTATTTCTGTGGCTGTCATAGAAGGAGAAAGCAAATAATCCCCGGCTTTCAGTTTACCATCATAGCCTTTGATTTTTGCATAAAGCTTGAATCTGTCTGAACTTTTGACCAGGCCGTTATCCTGGAGGATCCGGCCGATGGTGGTGGTTGCCGTACCGTTTGGAATCTCTATGGATATATACTCTTTATTGGCCGGATCCAGGGGTTTATTGCACAAATCTATGTAAAAAAAACCCCCCGCTGCAATGGCAATGACTAAAATTATCAGTGAAACTGCAAACCCTGCCGATTTTCCTTTTTTCTTAGCTCTCTTCTTTTCCCTGCTCATCGGAACACCTCACCCTGACAACTTATTCATATAAACGGGGCGCTCTTAGCGCCCCGGCGGAATCCAACTATTTTGCCCTGCCCAGATATTCTCCGCTCCGGGTGTCGATCTGAATCATTTCCCCTTCTTCAATAAAGATCGGGACCTGTATAACGGCGCCGGTCTCTACGGTGGCTGCCTTCGTTACATTCGTTGCCGTGTCGCCTTTTACACCCGGTTCAGTCTCAATGACCTTCAGGCTTACGAAGTTCGGTGCTTCAACGAGGAATGCGATATCTTTGAAAAATTTGATGGTGGCTTCGTCGTTTTCGCGAAGATACTGTATGGCTTCCTGCACCTGTTCATATCCGAGCGGTATTTGTTCAAAATTGCTCTGATCCATGAAATAATAAAGCTCGCCGTCATTGTAGAGGTATTGCATCTGTTTGGTCTCAATCAAAGCTTTAGGAAACTTATCGTCGGGATTGAAGGCCTCTTCACGAGTTGCTCCGGTAAGAATATTCTTATACTTCGTTCTGACGAAAGCGGCTCCCTTGCCGGGTTTTACATGTTGGAAATCCAGGACCACATGGGGCTCCCCGTTAATTTCGAAAGTAATACCCTTTCTAAAATCGCTTGCATAAATCATAGTTCAACACTCCTTCTATATCAATATTATTGGTTTTCCGAGAATTATCGGTATTTATTATATCAAAAACACTGGTAATTGCCAAGTGTACAGCTCGGGACAATTTAGTTGCCGCCGCCAGGGACCGGCATGCCGACTCCCATGGCTTCTCCCAGTATCTGATAAACATCGTTCATCATCATGGAGAATCGCATTTCGTGCTGCAAATATTCCGCTGCCAGAGGATCTTTGAGCATGATGCCGTAAAGTCCCTGTATGGATTCCATGACCTCCGGGCCTAGTTCTTCGCCCATGATCTGTTTTGCCTGGATCTCCATTTGTTTACTCTGGAAATCCGTCAGCATCCTGGATAATTCCGGATTGGCTTCAATTGCTTTTTTAGCCTTGGTATACTGCTTGAACTCTTCTGATTCTTTGATGGCCTTTGCAAGATTGTGAGCTTCGTCATAAACATTCATTTTTACACCTCCAGGAATATTGGCAGTATTATCGGATTCCGTTTTGTTTTCTGATATATAAAACTCCGCAGCCCGTCTCGTACAGCGCTTTTACGTGAGTTCCAGTCTTTTTTATTGCCTCTTGTGGTTTGGTTGAGAATATCGGATACGACCTGTCTTGCTTCATTGATCAGGTCTTCGTTTTCTCTGACATAAACGAAGCCTCTTGATACGATATCGGGGCCGGAGAGCACCTCTCCTGTGGCTCCATCGAAAGCTGCAACCACAATGATGAGTCCTGCTTCAGAAAGCATCCTTCTATCTCTCAGCACGATGTTTCCTACATCTCCGACTCCCAGCCCATCCACCAGCACTGCTCCGGCATGTACAACCTCACGCATGAGTTCAGCTCTGTCCTTATAAACAAGCAGGCAGTCTCCGTTGTTCAGAATGTATATGTCGTCAGTTTTCATACCCATATTCTCAGCGATTTCCGCATGCTGATGCAAGTGTCTGTATTCGCCATGGACCGGTATAAAATATTTAGGTTTCATCAGCGAGTGGATCAACTTCAATTCCTCGATACAGGCATGTCCCGAAACATGGATATCCGCTACATCGGAATAGATGACCTGGGCGCCTTTTTCAAAGAGCCGGTTCACTACATTCGAAACAGCGGTCTCGTTGCCGGGCACCGGTGTCGAACTGAGGACAACTACATCCCCTTTTTTTATTTGTACAGCCCGATGTTCGTTGCTGGCCATTCTGGAAAGGGCGCTCATGGGCTCGCCCTGGGATCCGGTGGTGATTATGACCAGCTCGTTATCTCGATAGTTTTTAATTTTGTTGATATCCACCAGGATTCCCGCAGGAATGGTGAGATATTTTAATTCTGTGGCCAGAGTCACTACATTTACCATGCTTCGACCTGATATGGCGACTCGACGATTGAATTTTGCAGCCGCATCGATGATTTTCTGGACCCGGTGTACATTGCTGGAAAATGTTGCAACAATGATCCTGTCATCGCAATTTCTGAAAATCGATTCCAGCGCTTCCCCTACCAGCTTCTCTGATTTGGTGAACCCCGGGCGGCCTGCGTTGGTAGAATCCGCCAGCATCAACGCTACGCCCTTTTTGCCGATGTGGGCCAGCCTTTGTAAATCAAGGGGATCGCCGTCCACTGGTGTATAGTCTATTTTAAAGTCTCCTGTATGGAACACGACACCCACCGGCGTCTCGATTGCCATGCAAACCGCATCTGCCACAGAGTGTGTGGTTCTTATGAATTCAACATTAAAGCAGCCAAGTTTAACTTCATCTCCGGGCTTGATGGTATTCAGCTTTGCCTTGATGCTGTGTTCTTTGAGGCGGTTCTCCACTAACCCCAAAGTCAGTCTTGTCCCCCAGATCGGAACATCCAGCACTTTCAACAAGTACGGGATCCCGCCTATATGGTCCTCGTGTCCGTGGGTGATCACCAGCCCGCGTATCTTGTGGGCGTTGTTCACGAGGTATGTAAAATCCGGGATCACGATATCGATCCCATAATGCTCATCCTCAGGAAAACTCATGCCGCAATCGATGATGATGATGTCATCCTCATACTCCAGAATGGTCATGTTCTTGCCTATTTCTGATAAGCCGCCCACGGGGATGACCTTGAGAGGATTGCCGCCTTTCCTTTTTTTTCTATTATTCATTTATATCTTATTGATTCTCCTTGTATTTCTCGTTATTAGTTTTTTATTGTTTATTGTTTATTGTTCGTCATTAGTTATTTGCTATTGATTATTTGTTGTTAGTAATTTGTTGTTGTTAATTGCTAGTTATTTATTTTTGATTGTTGGATATCGGTTTTATATTAGACATTTATTTGATAACGATATTCAAAAGTTTGTCCGGCACTGTGATCACCTTGACGATCTGTTTATCCGCAACCAAAGCGTTAATTTTTTCAGACTGCAGGCAATATTTCTCGAACTCCTCTTTGCCCATGCCGCTGGCTACGCTGAGCCTGTCCTTGACTTTCCCATTGATCTGGACAACAACTTCAACGACATCCCTGACCAGAGCGGATTCATCGTATTTAGGCCACTGCTCATGGTACAATGATTCCGGATTGCCAAGATGCTGCCACATTTCTTCGCAAATGTGAGGCGTAAACGGAGCCAGTATCAGGATAAGCGTCTTGATGGCGCTTGCTGTAAGGCCTTCGTTTATTTCTGCTCTTTCCTTATATTTATAAAGTTCATTGACCAGTTCCATGATGGATGATATGGCTGTATTGAAGTTGAAACGTCCT
Source organism: uncultured Clostridia bacterium (assembly GCA_937889655.1). Classification (GTDB taxonomy): domain Bacteria; phylum Bacillota; class Clostridia; order Peptostreptococcales; family Anaerovoracaceae; genus CALBZG01. Next base: position 5,168 of record CALBZG010000140.1, on the reverse strand, counting down.
CCGATATCGTCGGTGCAGCGCTTGATGGCATTGTGGAGTCTGTAGGCCAGATCCTTGTCATTGTCATTATTCAGTGCATAGTCCGCCGGCGCCCTCTTTACCATGTCCGCCATTTCATATACGATCCTGTACACTCGATTCAGAAATCTGAAGCTGCCCTCAACACCCGCATCAGACCAGTCCAGTTCCCTTTCAGGAGGGGCAGCGAACAAGATGAATAGTCTGGCCGTATCCGCGCCGTATTTATTGATTATCTCTTCCGGCGAAACCACGTTTCCGATGGATTTGCTCATTTTTTTGCCGTCTTTTATGACCATCCCCTGAGTCAGCAGGTTTCTAAAAGGCTCTTCATGGGAAACAAGGCCCATATCATAAAGGGCCATCTGGAAAAATCGGGAATACATCAAATGGAGGATCGCATGCTCGACCCCTCCGATATATTGATCCACATCCATCCAATACTTCTGTTTTTCAAAGTTGAAGGCTTCTTCGGTATTTCTAGGATCGCAATATCTTAAGAAATACCATGAGCTGTCCAAAAAGGTGTCCATGGTATCCATTTCTCTTTTGGCCTCGGATCCGCAATTTGGACAATGACATTCTGCGAATATTTTTGAAGTAGTAAGAGGAGACTCGCCCTTTCCTGTAAACTCAACGTCCGTCGGCAGCAATACCGGCAGATTTTCGATTTTTTCCGGCACCCAGCCGCATTTTTCACAATAGATCATCGGGATCGGCGCGCCCCAATAGCGCTGTCTGGAGATCAGCCAGTCGCGCAAGCGGTAATTGATCGATCTTTTGCCAATGCCCTGTTCTTCGATATAGTCCACGATTTTTTCCATGGCTTCTCTGTTTGGAAGGCCTGTAAACTGATCCGAATTGATCATCTTGCCGTCGCTGATAAAAGCTTTTTCCAAATTGTTGACATTGATGGAAGGATCATCGGTATCCAGGACAGGAATGATCTCCAAATTGAATGTTTTGGCAAATTCAAAGTCGCGTTCGTCATGGGCAGGAACAGCCATGATCGCGCCGGTACCGTAATCCATGAGCACGTAGTCTGATATGAAAATCGGAACCTTTTTCCCGTTCAAAGGATTGACGCAATACCGTCCGATAAACACCCCTGTTTTGGCGTTTGTGGTAGATGTTCTTTCAATATCGGACATGTGCTGGCATCTCTCGACATAATCCAGGGTATCCTTCTCATATTCCGTGCCTTCTGTAAGCATCTTGACAAAAGGATGCTCCGGTGAAAGCACCATGTAGGTCACACCATACAAAGTGTCAGGACGGGTGGTGAAAATCTTCAGTTTTTCTTCGGAGTCGACGATATCGAAATCCACCTCAGCTCCTGTTGATTTGCCGATCCAGTTTTTCTGCATGATCTTGACTTTATTCGGCCAGCCTTCGAGTATTTCAAGATTATCCAACAGCCGGTCCGCATAATCAGTGATTTTGAAATACCACTGAGACAGTTCTTTTTTCCCCACGGTAGTGCCGCAACGTTCGCAATTGCCTTCTACCACCTGCTCGTTGGCGAGCACCGTCTGGCAGCTCGGGCACCAGTTGACCGGATTTTCCTTTTTATAAGCGAGTCCTTTGTTGAACAGCTGGATAAATATCCATTGCATCCACTTGTAATACTCCGGATGGCAGGTTGCGATGCATCTATCCCAGTCATAGGAAAGCCCCATCTCTTTGAGCTGTTCGGTCATTTCCTTTATATTGCTCCAAGTCCAGTCGGCAGGCGGGATCCCGTGCTTGATGGCCGCGTTCTCCGCCGGCAGTCCAAAGCTGTCATATCCCATTGGATGAAGTACATTATACCCTTCCATGGTTTTGAATCGACTGATCACATCACCGATGGAGTAATTTCGAACATGCCCCATATGAAGCTTCCCCGAAGGATATGGGAACATTTCAAGAACATAATATTTTTCTTTGGCAGGATCCTCGGTCACCTTGAACATTTTGCTCGCTTCCCAATAGCTCTGCCACTTTTTTTCTATTTCGCTAAAGTTGTATCTGTCTTCCATTTTAATTCTCCTCCAGAGTAATAAACTCGCAATCTCCCCATACTTTTTCGATATTATAGCGGTCGCGCATTTCCGTGCTTAAAATGTTGACGATCACATCTCCATAATCCATAAGGATCCATCCCGAGGTTTTTTTCCCTTCGATGCTTTTCGCAACGATCCCTTCCTGGGCGAACTTATCCTCGATCTCCTCGCTTAATGTGCCCACCTGTCTCTCGTTGGCACCGGATGCCAGAATAAAGAAATCCGCAAAAGAAGCTTTTTTGCTGATATCGATTATGACTATATCCTTCGCTTTCTTCGCGTCCAGTATTTTTGCTGCCATCAGCGCAATTTCCTTATTGTTCATCTAATTTCTCCTTTAATCCTTCTTTTATATAATCTCTTGCTTCCAATGTATCCTTATCCATATAAACACCCTTTTGTTCAACAAAAGCGATAGTGCTTTCCAGTGAAAAAAGGACTGCTTGATCCAAGTCCTGATACGCTCTTTTTCTGAGTTCATCAACGCCTTCGTATTCGCGGTTCGGTTCCACAGCATCCGCCAGAAAAATGATCTTCTCCAGTTTTGACATGCCACATCTGCCGGTGGTATGGTATTTGACGGCATTGATCAAGTCCTCATCATGGATCCCGAAATCTCTTTCCATGATGATGGCGGCTATTTTTGCATGGGCAAGATTGGCGTTATTCATGTAATGCTTATCCAGGCCGAAATGCTTGACGTATAGATTCAGCGAGCTTTCCGAAGCTCCTCTGTACATATCGTGAAACAAAGCCGCAGTCTTCGCCTTATTGACATCTGCCCCATAACGTTCCGCGAGTTTCATGGCTTCCTTTGCCACTGCAAATGTGTGGATCTTTCTCTTTTCAGAAAAGTTCACACTGATGTAATCGAGGATCCTTTCGTTCTTATACAAGCCATGGCTTTTGATATACTCCACTACCGGTGCCGGCACTAAATGGTCGATGCTTTCTCCCACCTCCGCCCTGCGTCTGATTTCTGTGGAGTTGATATCAAATTCTTCATTATTGAGTCTTGTTATTTTTGTATTGTGGAGAATTCGGGCCTTTCCGATCACTTCTTGAAGGTTGGCCTCTTTATACCCAGGCCTGGTGCCCACCAAGAAGCTGTGTTCGCTAAGTATCTCCGCCGCGCCATTCCACTTGAATATTTTAAGAAAAGCATCGGCTCCGATCAGAAAAAACAGATCAGCCCCGGGCATCTCTTTCTTGAACTGTCTCAAGGTAGTAACGGTATATGAAATATCTTCCCTTTCCAGCTCTATGGTGCTGATTTCAGCCTTGGGCATCCCTTCAATGGCCAGTTTCAGCATTTCAAGCCGTTCTTTTTCGGGTGTTATGTCCTGGTCCTGCTTAAAGGGCTGAACCTTTGCAGGAACAAATATCAATTTGTCCAGACGGGCTTCCCGGATCGCCTGTGCCGCGAGGTTGATGTGCCCCAAATGCACCGGATCGAAAGTGCCCCCAAATATCCCTATTCTCATCAATCAAATCCTATCTTAAGCGTATGGAAAGTTCCTCCAGCTGCGCTTCATTGGCCAGTCCCGGAGCTTCGGAAACAAGACACTGAGCTGCCTGGTTCTTCGGGAAGGCGATCATCTCTCTGATGCTGTTCTCTCCGGCCAGAAGCATGGCAAGCCTGTCCAGCCCATAGGCAAGACCTCCATGGGGCGGGGTGCCATACCGGAACGCTTCCAACAGGTATCCGAACTTTTCATTTGCCTCATCATCGGAAATGCCAAGGACATCGAACATTTTTTTCTGAAGTGCCCTGTCGTGGATCCTGATAGATCCTCCACCGAGCTCAACGCCGTTCAGTACGATATCATACGCCTTTGCCTTGACTTTCATCGGGTCGGCATCAAGGTAAGGCACATCTTCAGGTCTCGGGGAGGTGAATGGATGGTGCATAGCTGTCATGCTCCCGGTCTCTTCATCTTTTTCATAGAGAGGGAAATCCACCACCCAAATAAAATCAAACTGATCGTCTTTCAAGAGTCCGAGTTTTCCAGCCAGATCTCTTCTTAAGAATCCAAGGGCGTCGAATACGACCTTGGTTTTATCCGCTACGACGAGCACCAAGTCGCCGGGTTTTGCATTAAAAACATCAAGAATCTTCTTCAATTGCTCCTCGTTGAAGAATTTGGCCACCGATGAGCTGATGCTCCCCTCTTCATATTTGATCCAGACCATCCCGCTGGCTCTGAAATGCTTGATGGAATCTGTCATTTTGTCAATATCTTTTCTTGAGAAGGCTGCTGCTCCGCCATCCACGCAAATACCCCGCACGTCTCCTCCGGTGGCGATCGCGCGGTCGAATACGACGAATCCCGAGTCCTTGACCACGTCATTGAGTTTCTTCAGTTCAAATCCAAAGCGAGTATCGGGTTTGTCAGAGCCGAAACGCTCCATGGCCTCGACATATGGGATCCTCGGGAACGGAGTTTCGATCTTTATACCCATGACTTCATCCATAACTCTTTTCAGGAAGCCTTCCTGGATTTCAATGACATCATCGACGTCTACGAAAGACATTTCCAGATCGATCTGCGTGAATTCCGGCTGCCTGTCCGCTCTCAGGTCCTCGTCACGAAAGCATTTCGCGATTTGGATGTATCTGTCAGTCCCGCCAACCATCAATAGCTGCTTGAACAGCTGTGGAGACTGGGGCAGGGCAAAAAATCTTCCGGGATTGACCCTTGAAGGGACCAGATAGTCCCTGGCGCCTTCAGGTGTGGGTTTGATAAGGATCGGCGTTTCAACTTCAGTGAATCCGCATTCTGCATAATAATCCCTGGCCACCTTCGCCAGCTGAGAACGGAAAGCTAGATTTTTTTGCATCTTAAGCTTTCTCAAATCCAGATATCTATATTTCAGTCTCAGATTTTCATCTACATTATCGTCGTCCTTGATGTAGATCGGCGGCGTTTCCGCTTCGGAGTAGAGGGTCAGTTCCGATGCAAAAACCTCGATGTCTCCTGTTGGAAGCTCTGGATTTTTAGCCTGCCTTTCTCTGACGATCCCCTTGATGCCTACCACATATTCGCTTCTTAGGGATTTTGCCTTTTCGATCAATTCGGCGGGAGTGTTTTCGTCGAAAATGAT
>CALBZG010000139.1 GCA_937889655.1 uncultured Clostridia bacterium | reverse complement strand
CCGTACTCGTTTAGCTTGACCGGCAGGTCATTGTAAAGGAATCGGGTATCCGTGCTTTGTCCGATAGCCCCGATAACGGTATCGGCTTCGATTTCAAACTGACTTCCTTCAATCGGAATCGGTCTTCTTCTGCCGGAGCGATCCGGTTCGCCGAGTTTCATTTTGATGCAGTGAAGCACTTTTTTGTCGCCCCTTGCCTCAATTTTTTCAGGAGAGATGAGGAACTGCATTTCCACCCCTTCATGCAGCGCTTCTTCGATTTCGTAAGGTTCTGCCGGCATTTCATCCCGTGTTCTTCTGTATATAATCGTGACCTTTTCAGCACCGTTTCTAAGTGCTGTCCTGGAGCAGTCGATGGCTGTGTTGCCTCCGCCGATGACTACCACATTTTTGCCTGTCTTGGTGTCAAGACCCTTGATGTTTTGTTCCAGATACTGGATTCCCATCCAGATCCCTTCCAGCTGGATCGGCGTGGCTCCCCAGGATCCGATGGCAAGATACACCGCGTCGAAATCTTTTTGGAGATCGGTCAGGCTGACATGGTTCCCCACCGCTTTCCCTGTTAATATCTTGACGCCGAGGTTTCTGATCAGTTCGATTTCCTTGTCCAGCGTGGCTTTCGGCAAACGGTATTCCGGAATCCCATAGCGCATCATGCCGCCAAGGTGGGGCTGGCGTTCAAAAATCGTGACGTCATGGCCATTAATGGCGCTGTAATATGCGGCGGTCAATCCTGATGGTCCTCCTCCGATGATAGCGATCCTTTTCCCCGTAGGCGGCTTCACTTTAGGCATCCATGGAGTCTGACTGCTGATGTCCATATCCGCGACGAAACGTTTCACAAAGTTGATGGCAACAGGTTCGTCCACCAGACTGCGGCGGCACTGGGCCTCGCATGGATGTGGGCATACACGTCCGCATACCAGCGGAAACGGGTTGGTTTCTTTGATGGTGATCAGGGCGTCCTCGAAATTGCCTGTCTGGACATGGCGCAGATACTTCTGAATGTCCACATTGTCCGGGCAGGTATTGACGCAAGGTGCGACGCAGTCTGCATTATGATCTGATAAAAGCTGTTCCAGCCTGATTTTTCTATAAGATTTCAGGCTTTCGCTGTTGGTAGTAATGATCATGCCCTCTTCAATAGGAGTCTGGCAGGATTTTACTTCTCTTTTTTCCTTGCCCTCGCCAAGCTCCACGACACAAAGTCCGCAATCTCCGTTGGCCCGTTCCAACCGGATGTCGTAACATAGATGCGGTACATTGATGTCTTCCTGGATCAGCGCCTGTAAAATGGTCAGGCCGCTGTAAACCTCGACCACTCTCCCATTTACGGTGACATTGATCCTCTTGTTTTTCGAAATTGCTCTCATTCTTCTAATCCTCCGCTTAATAACTCCGTTTGCAATACAATATTACCATACCTCATGCCGAGGCTGCCGCGCGCATGAAAAAACCGGCTCAAGCGGCCGGTTGTAAAGTTGTCTCGGCCGGGGACAAGCGTCCATGAAAGATCCAGTCGTCGATGCCCTCGCTGATATATTGTATGAATGACTTTGACCATTATATTACAAGTTCTTCGTCGCGTAAAGATAAAATTTGAATACTGTGAATATTTGATTGAATCGATATTTAAATATTGAAATAATAATGTGTATGTTGAAACTTTTATCGTGAAAAAACGTCACTGAGGTAGTAGGCTCATTAGGTTGAAAATAATATGAATTCATATCTGCTGCCCGAATCATGCTTTCAATCATAAAAAAGAGGTATATAATCAGCATTGAAGGGAGGTGCAATACCTATGAAAAAACGATTATATGCAATGTTGATCATATTGGTGCTGGTTTTCCCACATACCGTTTTCGCAGAGGCCAATACTGCTGAGGGGCCAACGCTAAGTGTGGATGGAATGCCTATATCGATGCACGCCGCTGTCAAAGCGGGCGGACTGTTCCTGCCGCTGAGAGCTGTCAGCGAGGCGCTGGGGTTTTCGGTAGGGTGGTCTCCGGCAGAAAAAACCATCGATATCCAAAAGCAGGAAAAATCCCTTTTATTATCATTAAAGGAAGCGAAGATCCAATCGAACGGCCACGAATATTTAATGCGCAATATCCCGTTCATGCTCGAAGGTAGGACATATATGTCCTCTGAATTCTTTTCGGAAGAATACGGCCTGATGGTGAAATGGGACATTGAAGAAGATCGTGTTTCGCTCTCCAGCATACAACATAATTCTTTAACTTTTTCAAACGGAACTTTGACTTCATCAAACCCGCAGGAGTTGGACACAACCATTCAATACCCTGTCATAAGAGGTCTCGAAAATCCTTCAGTAGAGGATCAGATCAACTCCACCTTCAAAGCCCTTGCAGAACAAGCCTTGAAGGAAGGTGAAAAAAATGCCGCGGATCTTGCTCCTTACTTAGAACAAAATCCGGATATCTCTTGGAAATGCAAGGTGTATTTTGACTATCAGATCAAATATTGCCGGAATGGTTTGCTCAGCATGGTATTTCAAAACTACCAGTATGCCGGCGGGGCCCATGGGTCTACTGTTCAGACCGCTTATACCTTTGACCTGAGTACTGGAAAGCAGCTGCAGCTGGGGGATCTTTTTAAAACCGATGCGGGATATGTCGCCATGATCAGCGATCAGGTCTATGCCCAATTGAAGGATCGCGGTCTTTTATCCGCACTGTATGGCAAATTTGAAAGAATCCGGCCAGATCATTCTTTTTATCTGACGGATGACGGCGTCTCAGTTTTTTATCAGCAGTATGAGATCATGCCATACGCCGCCGGTATCCAGGAATTCTCAACAAATTTTGAGCAGTTGGACGAGCTGCTGGCCACGCCCGAGTTATACCAGCCAGTTTATATTATGCCTGATGATCCGGGCAGGGCCTGGCCTGTCATTCAAACTGGATCATTATTCAATCTCAGTCTGAAAGGCAATCCGACAACCGGTTATACCTGGCATCATAGCATTGAGAATACGGACGTCGCTTCCGTGGTTTCAGAGGAAGCCATTTCTGATTCTGATTTGCTGGGCGCAGGAAGCATATTTAGCTGGACTCTGAAAGCTTTATCGCCGGGGAATACACGGATCATTTTCAAATATTATCGCGATTGGGAGGGAGAAAGCTCAACGACTTCTGAAAACACTTTCATCTACAATATTACGATCGAGTAGCGCTGATAGAGTCGTCTATGGATGGCGGAATGGCGGGATGGCGGGATATGAATTGGTCAGGATTTGAGCATTATATATAATACATATGCGCTATATTAAAAGGAGGGTCCGTTTATGAATGAACTAAAAAGTAAACTCACTGCAAACAGTATCGTAGCAATCATAATAGTGGTCGGCCTGATCGTTTCGGCTTTTATTGTGGCGGATACTATAAAAGATGTGAAGGGATCCGGTAATAAAATCATGGTTACCGGCTCCGCCAAGCAGGAGATCACTTCCGACATGATCGTGTGGACGGGGAGTTTCGATGCCAAAGCTCCAAACCTCATAGATGCTTATTCCCAGCTTGAGGCAAGCAAGACCAAGGTATTGGACTATCTGGTCAAACAGGGAGCTGAGAAGGATAAGATCGTCTTTTCCTCGATCAATACGAATATCATTTATGTCATATCACCAAATGGCCTATACACAAATGAGGTGGATTATTATGACCTGAACCAGACGGTGACCATCAGCTCCAAAGAAATCGAAAAGGTCACGGAGATTTCCAGGAATTCCACTGAATTGATCAACGAAGGAGTCCAGTTCCAGTCCTACGCGCCCCAGTACCTCTATACGAAGATCGCCGATTTGAAAGTGACCATGCTGGCGGAAGCTACAAAAGATGCGACAAAACGAGCGGAAATGATAGCTGAAAACGCCAACTCCAAAATCGGCAAACTGAGATACGCTGATATGGGCGTCATACAGATCACTCCTCGCTATTCCAACGAGGTTTCCGATTATGGGATGAACGACACCTATTCTTTGGAGAAGGAAATCACCGCCATCGTCCATTGCGAGTTCGAGATCCAATAGTATGAAATTCAATAGAGACGCCATTACAGCGAGTCAGTTCAATGGGCAAGCTGCAATGGCGTCTTTTTATTGGTTGTTCTTAATTGCTTCACGTTTATTATCTTCTATTCCAGCCTGTACCCGATGTTGCTTCCGCTTCTGACCGCCTGGGCAATTTTGCCTAAATCGCTGCAGTCACCGACCTTATAGATCCTGTTGAATTTCTCTTTCAACTCATCATACAGTTCCGTGTTTGGTCTGATTCCCAAAGACAGAACCACCATATCGGCAGACATCAGGATCTCCTCGTTTGTGAGGATGTTTTTTACCAAAACGTTTCCGTTCATGATCTTTTGGAGGCTATGTTCGAAATAGAACTCAACGCCGGCCCGTTTTGTATCTCTGAATGTTAGGCTGTCCGCTAGGCTCAAGCCAACAGGTGGGGGCAGTATTTCGATCACTTTAACTTTGTTCCCCATGCTGGCCATGTAATAGGCCGCCTCGATCCCGGTCATTCCGGCGCCGATTACAACCACATCTTTGCCCGTTTCCTGCACTCTTTTTTCTAAAAGCTCTCTTACATGGATCACATTTTTTGAACCGATTCCTGGTATTGGCGGCACTATTTCGTCGGAGCCGGTGGCTGCTATGACTGCATACGGGGCCACCTCTTCGATGGCTTCGATTGTAGCCGGCGTTGACAGCCGAACTTCCACATCAAGCCGTTTGAGCTGCTTTTCATAATACTCGATCATCCACGCGAATTTGGTCTTATGCGGAGGAACTTTCGCAATTTCAACCAATCCGCCAATATACGGTTTCAGCTCAAATATGATCGGGGTAAATCCACGCTCAGCCAGTGTGACGGCGGCCTCCAGACCTGCAGGGCCAGCTCCTATGACAGCAACTTTTCGACCATTGCCGTTTCGGATCAATTCAGGCTGCACAAACTCGCATTTGGCATAAGGATTGACGCTGCAGCAGGATTCCGAGCCGTCCAGTGCAATTGGGTTAAAACAATAGAGGCAGGATATGCAATAGCGCATTTCGTCTTCCCGGTCCTCCAGGACTTTTCTGACCCATTCCGGTTCCGCGATGGTTCCCCTTCCCAATGCGACCAGATCGCATCTTCCCTGCGCGATAATCTCATGAACAAACTGTGGATGCCTGATGCTTCCGGAAGCTGCTACCGGAATACTTACCTGGTTTTTTACCGTTTCCGCCAGATGGACCTTCCAGCCTTCCGGCTGTTTACCGTTATCGCTCATGAACTCTCGACCGGTGATGGCGCCGCCTCCGTTGACTGTGATCATGACGACACCAGCCTTTTCCAAAAGCTTCGCTCCCTGGGCCGCCCATTCGGGAGTCGTCCCGCCTTCAACAAAATCGTCCCCGTTGATTTTCGCAGTGATGACAAAGTGCTCATCGCACAATCCCTCCCGGATCATATCGATACATTCGATGGAAAAGCGCATGGCGTTTTCGATGGTATCGCTTCCGTACTCATCGGTTCGCTTATTGAAATAAGGGCTCATAAACTGGCAAGGCAAATAGGTATGGGCAATATGATATTCCACCCCGTCAGCACCGGCTTCCTTGCAATGCTTAGCTGCAATGTAATATTTTTGCTTCAGCCTCTCGATATCCTCTTTTGTAAAATCGTTCACCATAGCCACAGGCAGGCCGTCGATCATAATATGCCCTGCATGCCAGAGTTGGAATGTGATTTTCGCACCTTCCCCATGGACGGCGTTCACGACCTTCTTCAATCCGGGTATGAATTTTCGATCGGTTAAAAACGGCTGCCTGACACCGACAAAGGGAGCAGTCTCATCCACGACGGCGATGCCGGGAGTTATCAAAGCGATGCCGCCTCTGGCGACGTTCCGGTAATATTCGATATACTGCTGGTTGATCGTGCCGTCCGCATTCGCGATGAACTCCGCTACGGCAGGCCGGATAATCCTGTTCTTAAGGGTGATCGGCCCTAATTTGATCGGCTCTAAAAAACTATACTTCATGTCGCTTCACCTCTTTCATTGTCCAGTCTCTATTGATTTTATCTTTCAATTCCAAAACTTTCTTCTCAATAAGTTTTGCTGTTTCCACAAACTCTTCCTTGCCTTTGCCCGTTGGGTCTTCCAGTCCCCAATCCTCTCTGTGCCTGCATGGAAGATATGGACAGTCGACATTGCAGCCCATGGTGATCACCACATCCACAGGAGGGATCTCTGATAATAGTTTTGGTTTTTGGGACAGGCTCATATCAATGCCATAAAATTCTTCAATGATTGCTACTGCATCCGGATTGATCTGCGATTTTGTTTCAGTGCCGGCAGAAAACGCCTCATAGGAATCTCCGGCGATTATTTTAGAGATGGCTTCAGCCATTTGGGATCTGCAGGAGTTATGAACACAGACAAAAGCCACTTTAACTTTATCGTTCATCATTGCCCTTGTATGATGTTTATAAAAGCAAAACACCATAACTTCCTTTCTTTTTAATAT
>CALBZG010000138.1 GCA_937889655.1 uncultured Clostridia bacterium | reverse complement strand
GGATCATCAAAATCGCGCGGGAGGCACTATGAAGCTGCTCGTCGCCATCATCAATACTGGATTCAATGATATCATCCAGTTTCTCCTGGTAGCTTGCCAGACAGTTCGGATAATAGTATTTTCTTTCTTTCCTTACAAAGTGGCGTATTTCACCTATGATGGAATGCGAGGCATAAGTGGTAAATCTGATCCCTTTTTTCTCATCGAAATTTTTCGTTGCCTTCACAAGGCCAACATAGCCCGCCTGGGTGATATCTTCAAAGCAACAGCCGCCTCCATAAATCCTGGCGTAATGGAATATGAGAGATTTACACGCTTCCATCAGCAGATCCAGATTTTCAGCGCATGGATCCATCAAATATATCCGATGCACTTTCTCAATGTCCATATAATCGATGCTCATCTTTAATTTCCTTTTTGGCGCAAACCGATACTATCCTTTACAGCATCGTCATATATCTTTTAAATATCTCAGGATCCACACATCTGGTATATGCATCCTCTGTAGTAATGATCTTAGATTTTGCAAGCTGGGCTAGTGAGAAGTCCATCGGCATCATGCCGTTCTTGACGCTGGTTTGCAGCACAGTGTCGATTTGATGATTTTTCCCTTCGCGGATAAGGTTGCGGACCGCATCGTTAGCGATCAATACCTCCATTGCCGGAACCAGCTTCTTTCCGTCGGTAGTTTTTATCAACTGCTGGCACACGATGCCCTGCAGTATTAAAGACAGCTGCGTCCTGACCTGCTGCTGCTGGTGAGGCGGAAAGGTATCAATGATACGGTCCACGGTCTGGGCGGCAGTGGTGGTGTGCAGCGTGGACATGACGAAGTGTCCGGTTTCAGCGGCCGAGATGGCTGTGGAGATCGTTTCAAAGTCACGCATCTCACCCACAAGGATGACATCGGGGTCTTCACGCAAAGCGGCACGCAATGCATTCGCGAAGCTCTGGGAGTCGCTTCCGACTTCCCTTTGGTTGATCATGCATTTGTTATGCTTATGCATATATTCGATAGGATCCTCTATGGTCAGAATATGGCATTGCCTGTTTTTGTTGATATGACCTACCATAGCCGCCAGCGTCGTGGATTTTCCCGATCCCGTTGGCCCAGTCACAAGGAACAGCCCTCTGGGTTTCAGCGCCAGCGAATTGAGTATAGGTGGAAGGGCCAGTTCCTCTACGGTCGGAATTTTTGTATTGATCATCCTCAAGGCTGCCGCGCAACTGCCCCTTTGTCTGAACGCGTTCACCCTGTAACGGTTCGTTTGCGGCAGGGACCAGGAAAAATCGACCTCTCCTCTGGTTTCAAATATTTCTCTTTTTTCCTTATTCAGGATCTGGTAAACGACGTCCCTTGTGTCCTCAGGCGTAAGGATCTCGTTTCCAAACGGGACCAAATCGCCTCTGACCCGCAAAATTGGCGGCATATTGACTGTGAAGTGCACATCAGATGCGTTTAATTCCATGCCTTTTAGTAAGATTTCCATTAGATCATACTTCATAATATCCTCCATTCACTCTGTTGCTATATCTTCAAAAAACCGTTACAAAATCATATTGCTTCAGTAATCATAACCTATGCCGAACCGAACTTTAATCAATCCACACTGTAGGTCACTTTGATCAGCTCGTCTACTGTCGTGATCCCGCTTAGCACCAGTTCCCTGCAGCTTTGCTGCAATGTGACCGTCCCCTGTCTCATTGCCATCTGGGCTAATTGATCGATGGATGCCCTTCTGTTGACCAGCTCTCTTATTTCCTTGGTGACGACTAATATCTCATGAATGCCGGATCTCCCCTTATAGCCTGTGAAATTACAGTTCGGGCATCCGGCTCCCTTGTATAGCGGCTCCGGATCTTTCATTTTTAGCAGGAGCATTTCATCATGGGTAGGCCGGTATGCTGTTTTGCAGCGCGGGCAGATATTTCTGACAAGTCGTTGGGCTGTCACGCCCACCAGAGACGAGGATACCAGATATGGTTCGATACCCATATCGACAAGACGGGCCACAGAGGAAGCCGAGTCGTTGGTATGGATGGTGCTCAATACCAAGTGCCCTGTTATGGAAGCTCTGATCGCGATTTCAGCGGTTTCAGAGTCTCGGATCTCGCCTATCATGATAATATCCGGGTCCTGTCTGAGTATGGACCGCAATCCGTTTGCAAAAGTCAATCCAGCCTTCACATTCACCTGAACCTGGTTTATCCCATCCAGCTTGTATTCCACCGGATCTTCCACCGTGATCACATTGACCTCCGGTTTGTTTATTTCTTTAAGAAGAGTGTATAGCGTTGTAGTCTTACCGGACCCTGTCGGGCCTGACACCAATATTATCCCGTGGGGGCTTTTCGCTATTTTATCGAATAAAACCGTATTGCTCTCGGACATCCCCAGCTGCTTTCTGTCCATGAAGACCGTCTGGCCTCCCAGAATACGAATTACCGTCTTTTCTCCGAAAACGGTCGGAATGATAGACACACGCAAATCCACTGACTTTCCATCCACGACAGTCTCGACACGTCCGTCCTGGGGAAGTCTTTTTTCGGCAATATCCATACCGCTCATGATCTTGATCCTGGTAGTGAGGGGAGGATGAGCCGACATCGAAGATGACATGACCACCTGAAGCAGCCCGTCGATACGAAATCTGACCTTCAAATCCTTAACGGTGGGTTCTATATGGATATCGCTGGCATTTGATTTGATAGCATGCTGCAGCAAAGAATTGAGCAAACGGACAACGGGAGCCTGGGCTACTTCGCTTTCAGAGATCTCGCTGAGTTCCGCCATGCTAAGCTTGCCATATTCCTTCTGCAGGTCCTCGAACGCCTTTTCGGCGATCTCGCTTCCATAATATCTGTCTATTGCGCTGCTGATGTCCTTTTGAGGGCATATCGCAACGCTGACCTCCATTCCCGTAGCGTTTCTTACATCGTCAAGCGCATAGAAGTTCAGAGGATCGGATATTGCTATAGTCAGCACGCCGCTTTCCATCTTTATAGGGATCATGTTATGCTTTTTCGCAAGGGCTTCGGTTATTGTTGCCGTGGCATCCTTATTGATCATGATCGAGGTTATGTCTATATACGGGACATGGAAGAGATATTCCAGGCCCTTGTAAAGCGTCTTCTCGTCAATATAGCCCAACTCCACAAGGGTCGCGCCTAAAACATTTTTGTTTTTCTTGGCGATTTGAAGTGCTTCTTCCAGCTGGTCCTGGGTAATCGCTTCAGCTTCTATAAGTATTTCGCCTAATCTTTTATTTTTTGTTACCATTCGCTCATCTCCATATTTGAACAATTTTATTTTTATGATAAAATATACGCGTTTGTTGTCTATGCGCGTCCCCCTTGGCTGAGCCAAAGACTGCGTCGCATTGGTTTTACAAAGGAGGCTATTTAATAATGTCCATAATATATAATGTTATACCGGCGCTGATCCCCGGTTTGATCTTCATCTACGGCCTGCTGATCGGCAGTTTTCTGAATGTATGCATCTACAGGATCCCTATTGGCAAGACTATCGTGAAGGGCCGATCCTATTGTCCCTTCTGTAATTCGCTTATTCCCTGGTACTGCAACATTCCTTTGTTTAGCTACATATTTTTGAAAGGCCGATGCAAATATTGCGGTGAAAAAATATCGGTCGTATATCCTGTCGTTGAGCTGCTGAATGCGCTTCTGTATCTTCTGATCTGGCAGGTTTACGGTCTTACAGTAACGGCTGTTCTGGCTGCTGTCTTTTTTTCGATTTTGCTCGTCATTTCCTTTATCGACTTAAGATGTTGGATCATTCCCGACGGGCTGCTTCTTGCCATACTTGCCCTTGGAATCATCAATGCGATTTATCAGACCCTTGTCCTTAACGCCAACTGGTATGATTGGGCGATCGGATTCTTTGCAGCTTCAGTGCCCCTTCTGATCCTTGGTCTTGCATACAAGGACGGCATGGGCGGCGGTGATATCAAGCTCATGGCGGTTGCCGGCCTTTTCATGGGCTGGAAGCTGATACTTCTAGCACTATTCATCGGAGCGGTTTATGGCGGTGTCGCATCGATTTTCATCATCCTTGTCAAAAAATGTTCTTTGAAACCCGCCTTGCCCTTCGGTCCGTTTCTGTCCCTTGGGATGGCGACCGGTCTATTGGCCGGTAACCAGCTGGTCACCTGGTATATGTTGCTTTTTTAACGCCCAATGCATAATGCTCAATGCCCACTTTACGCAGGGTTCTTCTTTCTCAGCTTGGCCAGTTGTTTTTTGCGCATATCCGGCTCCAGGCCCATTTTGATATCCAGCATCTCCTGTATATAAAGGAGCTCCAAACCTTCATAGCTCAGCATTACAGACGGCTCTTCGATTTCTTCGATTATGAAATCCCTGGCGGTTATGTACTTTTTATTTATTCTCAGGAAAGACGGCACGAAAGCTTCCTGGCTTTCTGCTTCCTGGATTTCTGCTTCCTCGCCCGCCTGGGCAGCTTTACTCTTCCTCCAGTCTTTCATCTCGCTTTCAAATGTTTCCTTGTCATAAAATAGGGAAAAGAAATTGGCCGCCATATCCACAAGCACCAGATCTCCAAAATCTATGACCAGCAGGTTCTCTTCATCGATCGTATAGCTGTTGATGACCTGTTCGTAATACTTGGAGAGCACGGTGAATTTCTTCGGATAATTGTATGAATGCAGCTTGAGCTGATGTAAAAAGCACCATTGGGCGAATTTTTCCCTAAGCTTTATATCGTAGGATCCCCAGTTCACCGACATGTACGGCTGCCCTATTTTATTCAGGATCGCCAGATTGACGCCGTCATGCAGCTCGATGATCGCAAAGGCTGAAAGGTAGTTCGCGATAAGCCCAAACAGCCGGTCCGGTTCGTGGCGCTCGACGGATCTGATCATCCATCTTCGATTAAGCATAAGCGCGTCTTTATTCGCATTTTCGAGGTAGAGCAAAGCCGTTTCAGCGGCAAACGGGCTATCGCTATGGATGTTGAAAGTCCGGAAGCATTGATCAATATCCATCCCGCATTCATCTATGGCTCGGCATACGGCGGTGAATTTGCCCGTCTCCGCTCCGAATCTATCTATGAAGGCGGCTTCACGGCCGAACGTCTTTCTTTCTTTTATTATATGGAACATCCTGCTTATTACGGTTTTCAAGCCGATAGATGCATAGTTGTACTGGTAAAGTATTGTAAGGAGTTTGAGTATCCTTGCAGACGTTCTGAGTTCGAGAATCCGTGAAGCCATGTCTACGCTGTCATGGTCCGATGCGTCCCGAAGCTCGAGAATGAGCCCGTCGATCTCTTTCCCTCTCAAACTCAGTGCAAAGTACGTTATTTCGGATTCAGGGATCCTGAGAGCCCTTTTCAACGTGTCCCGGGGCAATACCCCCTCTCCTATGAATGGAAATTCCTCCAATGTAAAGAATCTCCCCTTCAGGGCTATTATTTTTCTTTTTAATTCTTTCGACCCGAAAATGTTCTGTGGCTCGCTCAAGTTATCCCTCAAGTTATCCATGATATCTCCATTGATGGCATCTCAATTGATGGCAGCGCTCCGATCTTATCTTCTTTTCAAAGCTTGCGGCAGTGTTTCCACAGCATCGCTGATGCTTTCTACCGTGTTGGCGATCCTATGCGTCAACTCAGATAGGCCATTGTCAAACTCGGCAAGGGTCAGCCTGACACCGTCCTGTATTTTGCTGCTGAAATCGCTCACAGAAGCCTGTAGATTGTTCGAAAGCTCCGATATGTCCATATTGATCTCTTTCGCATAAAGACTTATGCTTCTGGCCTGCTCGTCAAAGGATTCCAGAATATCCGTCGTATTGGTTTTGTACCCTTCCAGGATCGCCGCATTGGCTTGCGTATTCCCCTCCATCATAGCGCCGATATCCTCGGATATACGTGCTATGATCGTCTTGACCTGATAATCCAAATCCTCGATCATTTTCGCGGAATTGCCTTCCATGCGCGAGAAGTATGAATCGTACTCGGTCCTCAGATTCTGCGCCTGCTCGGCAAGCCTGCCTATGGCTTCCGCATTGTCTGCCGTGACCTCTTTGATCCCGCTGGCGATCTCCCTGCCCGCATTGGTCATGGCTTCGTTCATTCGAGCTGTAATATTGTCCATCATCTCTGATATCATGCTATTCATTTTGGCATACTGACCCATGGTTTCGTTGACCGCCGCTTCGAGCCTGGTTTGTGAAGCCTGCATGCCTTCTTGCATCCTGATTTGAGCCTCGTTGGTTTCCTTAGTGAATTTGAAGGCATCCTTGCTGAAGGCCGCGGTCTGTTCGGAGAGTTTTTCAATTATCCCCGCCATCGATTTTACTTGCTCGTTCAGTTGTTCGCTATTTTCAGCCGCCCTTAGCTGGAACTCCCTGCTCTGCTCGATCGCGCTCTTCTGAAGCTCTTCTGAATTTATTAGGGTTTTTGCGGACTCCTCGAAAACTCGGCGCTGCTCTGTAAGCATGACGGTAAGGCCGTCGATATTATCCGACATCTTGATGTTCGCTTCGCTCATTAGCTGCTGAGTATCCCCCAGATCCCGGTTCAAGTTCGTAACAGTCTCATTCAGAGCCGATGTGAGGAATTCCGCAAAGGATGCTGTGATATTGTCCATCTGTTTGACCTGCCTGTCGAACATCTTGTCAAACCTTTCATTCTGCAGGGCCATTGCTGCGGCGCTCTGTTTCTTTTGCAGCCATATGCTGCTTTTAGTCGTTTCCATCAGCGAAGCTGCGTGAGTTTCAAGGCCGGTGTTCAGTTCATCCATCTTTTCCCTAACATTGCCGATCCCTGCAGCAAGCGCAGATATGCGGGCTTCAAGAGTATTAGAAAGCGAGTCCATGAACGCTCCGCTGATCCGCTCCATAGAATTTTGCTGAAGCTCGAGGGCGGCGCCCATGGTTTCCGTCAGCGCTTCGACATGGTCCTGCAGGCCTTGGTTCATTTCCGCCATCGACACCTGCACGGTGCCGATCGTATCAGCAAGACCGGATATCCTGCCTGCCACAGTCTCAACGAGCCGGTCTGCGAAAGCAGAGGTCATCCGCTCCATGCCTTTTTCCTGCATCTCCATCGTCCTGGTCAGGTTCGCATCCAGGGACTCCTCGATGTTGTGAAGCGCGGGGATCAGATTGCTTCGCATGATAACCTCTATGGAGTCTTCCAAAGCAGGCAGCAGCATATCATCCACCATCGTATCAAACTTTTCCACTATTTTTTGAGTCGACGCACTGTAAGCATCACTATTTCTCTGTGTTGCCTCCAAAAGCAATGCAACTTCAGCCTTGGCTACAGGAAGGACCCGGTCGAAGGTCCAGATAAACCTGTCGTATTCCGATTTGGTGCTGAAATACACTCTTTGATCCAGCATAGTAAATACCAGAAAGCCTATGCAAAGCAGCATGAAAAAGATGCCGCCCAAAGCCAGAGAATAAATCGTAGTCTGCGGCTTTGTAAAAAACGCCACGCAAACAGGCAGTATAAGAGTTGCTGCGCCCAGCACTAAAAAACTCCTCCAGAGTCCTTCCAGCCTGTTCCTGCAGCCCGGGCCGTTCACCATGTAATCAAAGTCATAAAAGGACCGCCCATCGGGTATGTAGTCTCCCTTATAGTTTCTTTCAAGCTGAGCCAGCATCCTGAGCCAGGCTTCAATGAAATATGGGGGCGACTTGTGTACAATCATTTCGTCCATAAATGAAATATTCTCCCTGCTGCATTCCTTCAGTGCTTCCCCATTATCCGCAAGCTTGCTGAACGCTTCGCGTATTTTTTTA
>CALBZG010000137.1 GCA_937889655.1 uncultured Clostridia bacterium | reverse complement strand
ATGTCGCCAACGCGGTGAAACGCATACCGAGGGAATGGATCAATGAAGCGGGAAACGCTTTGCGCAAGGATTTTCTGGACTATACCTATCCTTTGATACAGGGAGATGTTCAGATGCCATATAAGGACGGACTGCCGAGGTTTGCAAGGCTGAAACGGATCCTCACCCGGGAGATGTGATGATTCAGCGGGAGCAGGATGATACAAGGAATCGCTCAGGCCGCCTTTTTACGGGCAAGCAATGCCTTGAAATCGATTTCCATGATGAAGCATCCCGCCACTAACAGCACCGCTCCGAAGTAGGCTCTTGGCAGCAGGACTTCACCCGCAAAAAAGTACGCTACAAATCCCGCAAAGACGGGCTCGAGAGTGAAAATAACGCCAACGTGGGTGGCAGAGGTATATTGCTGAGCCACGGCTTGAACGATGAAGGCCAGACCGGTGCAGAAAATCGCAAGAAATAAAACAGAAGCCAATACAGGTCTGTTGGAAGGAAAATGAGGCTCCTCCAGGGCGAAGGCGAGAAGCAGCTGGATCATACCCGTAAAGCCAAGCTGAAATACGCCCAGCTGATAAGCGTTCACCTCCTCTTTGCGCACCCCCTTCTCCGTGATGATCAAATCGACAGAATAAGCTACAGCGCACATGATGCAAAGCAAGTCCCCGACGGCGGGTTTCAGATCTTCATTCAACGTCAGAAGGCCGATACCCACAATGCACATGACCACCACAAGGCTGAGTTTTTCGCTGGGAATCTCTCTGTTGATGAAATAGGCAAGAACAGGCGTTATGACAACGGCAAGGGCGCATAGAAAACCTGCATTGGAAAGGCTGGTGTACATGACGCCATAAGTGGCTCCTATATAAACGACCACCAGACATACTCCAATATAAAAACTGTATTTAAGTGTGATCCTATTCACACTTTTTAATTTGGGCCAGGATAATACTGCAGCGGCTGCAAAAGCGATCAGAAATCGGTGGGCGTTCAGTGTAAACGGCCCGAGTTCTGTAAGGCTGACGTCCATCAGGTAGTAAGACACGCCCCAGCAAGCGGTCACTAACAAAAGCATCATATCCGCCTTGATTTGCTTGTTCATTACAGTTCTCCTATGAAATACTCCATGGCCAGGGTGGGCTCCAGCAAACCCGTTTTTATATGCTTGTCCACCGCATAAAGTCTTAGAAGGACCTTTCTCAATGCTGCTGCGGAATATCTTCCAGCTGTATAGGCCGCTTTGCGGACACGGAATTCATTAACGCCAAGTGCTGCGGATATTTGTCTGGGATCTGCACCTTTGTCCAGAAGTTCCCGGATATCGAGGATCAGTTCATATTGCGAGGCCAGTAACCCAAGGATCTTGAAAACATTTTCCCCGGAAGCAGCCATATTATTGAATAACGCCAGCGCTTCTCCCTTATCGCCGGTGCCGAGAGCTTCGACAAGGGAAAAAACATAGGTGTCGATATCCCCTGACAGAGTTTGCATCACATCCAGGGAGGATATTTCCGGCCCGTCAGAATGGGCGATTATTTTAGCAAGATCATTTTCCAGATTAAATAGCGTGTATACAGTTTCCCGGTTGTAATATCCTGAGAGATCAATGATTCCCTGAACTACCCTGTCACTTGCATGCTTGTCCGCTTTGTTAAAACGTTTCACGATGAAGCCTTTCAGATCAGCCAGCTGTAGTTGCTGAAAATCATATGCTTTCCCCTTCTTCTCGATGGCTTTGTATAATTTCAGCCTCTTGCTGGCCTTTTCGGCTCTGAAAATCAGCAGAGTAGTTTCCGGCAGCGAGGGGATATAATCAACGAGAATTTCCGAGTCGGAATCGTGTTTTGACTGTTTCTCAGTTCTATCTTGTTTGTCCTGTTTATCCTGTTTGTCCTTATTGTCCTGTCTGCCTGCTTCCCCTGTTTTTCCGCCATCGGACTTTTTCTCATTAAAAAACCCACAATCGGGGATGATTACAACTCTTCGTTCTGAGAACATCGTGAGTGTTTCGCAAGCGTTGATGATTTCATTTGCGGAAGGGTTGTCCTGAAAAGTTGTAACATCCAGCTCCCTGACTGCCGGATTGATATATTTGTCGATTAAAAGGGACTGGGCCCAGTCCACTTGAAATTGCTCTTTGCCGTACAGAAGAACTACAGAGCCAATGTTATTTTCTTTTAAGTCCTTGATTATTTCTCTATAAGCATACTCTGTACCCATATTTGCTGTTCATCCCCATGTTCTATCCCGATTCCCACTGCGCCGTGCTTATCGTTTCTAAGTATCATTATATCTTTTTTCATGCATTTTTCAATGACACTTCCATGAGGATGCCCGAAATTGTTTTTCCCGACCTGAAAAACCGCCAGTTTGGGATCGCAGTATTTTAAGAATTCGTCTCCGGTGCTGTATTTCGATCCATGATGCCCGATTTTCAGTATATCGCATTTCAATGCTTCCGGATCGATACTCCTCATCAGCTTCTTTTCTCCCTGTGTGTCCATGTCTCCTGTCATCAATATCTTGATGCCTTGATACTCCACTGTCGCTATGAGCGACAAATCGTTTTCATTTTTCTCGTCCTGAAGAAGTCTTTCATAGTATTCTTTATCTTTTCTTTCCGGATAAAGTATTGTAACAGCGACACCCTCGTCAAATCGTATTTGATCCCCTTGTTTCAAATAGATGAAGTCCTCTGCAGTGAAGCCGGATTCCAAAATAATATCCTCCTCTTGTTTCCGATAACCCTCATAAAGACATAATGCTCCGATTTCGATTTCCTGACTGAGGCTCCTGACGCCTCCGTAATGGTCTTGATGTAGATGCGTCACAATGGCCATGTCAACTTTGTCGTAGCCGTTTTTAAGCAGAAACGGCAGCAATGTTTTCACGCCTGTATCATAATCAGTGCTTCCTCCGCCATCAATCAGCAGGGTCCTGCCGGATGGGGCCTCTATAAACAGGCAGTCGCCCTGTCCTACATCCAGAAAAATCAGGTCTGCTCCGTTCAAAGGCTCTTTACTGGTTGCTCCGGCACCGATAGCTGCGACCATAATAATCAGCAGGATGACTGCGATACGCCTGATCTTCCTTCTTTCAAAAAGGATCAGCGCTCCTTCCGAACCCAGGAAGAAAAGTGAGCCATAATAGAGTATCAGCAGCATCAAGGACGGACTTACGATATTGCGGCTCAGCCCGCCATCCATATAGATCCCCTGATTGATATGCACCATGATCCCGCACAAAAGGTCCAATGCGGTCGCCCCTATTCCGAACAAAGGACCTGAAGGCGCCAGGGACAGCGGCATCAAGCATATTCCGATGGGGATCAGAAATCCAGAAATGAATATTACTGGGATATTGGCGATAAATCCGCCCAGTGAGAAGTAGTTGAAATGGTAGCATATCAAGGGCGCCATGCCGATCTGAATGGCCAAAACAGGACTGACCGCTGCGAAAAGTTTGTGTTTTAAGGTCCTTTCGACTATCGGCATAAAAACGGAAAGCGAAAGCATGGCCAGATAGGACATTTGAAACCCTGCATTGAGGATCATCATCGGATTTGACATCAGCATCACAAGGGCAGTGAACGCTGTTGCACTCAACAGGTCGTATCTCTTATATAGATGTTTTGACATAATATGCAGTGTGATCATAAAAACCGCCCGCATCACAGAAGGCGAAAAGGATGAAAGCGCCGCGTATGTCAGGAAAAACAGGATCATTGCCAAGTCGAAGTAAATGCTCTTCCTTCCTCTCGCCAGCATATTCATGAACATATAGATGATCCCGATATGCAACCCGCTCACAGATAGGATATGGGCCGTGGAATTTTTTTGAAAGGCTACAAGCGTATCCTCATCGATACCGTTCGTATCGCCGAAAAGCATCCCTTGAATCAGAGCCGCATTTTCTTCGGGCACATACAATGTCAATTTTTCAGCAAATAGGCATTTGGCTTTTGACAGTCCATTCAATATTTTATAAATCTTGCGATCAAATTCATTTACATTTGTAACTAGGCGGACATCCCCTGCTTTCGTCTTGAACAGCATTCCAATATCACGGGTCTTCAAATAAAGTCTGTAGTCAAAGCAATTTGGATTTCTGGCGGGGCTGGGTATCTCAAAAGTCCCGTGAATGACGATATGCCTACCCACAAGATCACCGTAGTTCTCAAGCCCCTCAGCCTTATAAATACTGACCAGGATTTTTTCCGGTTTTGCCAGCGTTCCGAGACTGCTGCTTTCCGTTACTTTGAAAGTAAGCCGGACCAGTTCCCCGGAACGTTTTTCCACCGCCAATCCATATCCTTTGATTTCATCTTTTGAACCGCTAAGTTCTGCGAGGCAAAATTCTTTGTCGGTTGAAAATTGAAAAAGAGTCATGCCCAACAGCATAAAAGCAATCAGTATAGCGAATTGTGATTTAATATGAGGATAAAACGGCATTTCCAGGCCGCTATGAAACTCTCGCGCACAAAATATCACTACCGCTGGGATGGCTACGAATAGCGCTGTTATATATAAAATGCCGGAGAGGTCCAGGAGCCATGCCAGGCCCGCTCCTCCGGCAAAACTGCCGGATATAAAAACCATCGGTCTACGCATTTTTCTTCCTGTGCTCCTGCTTTGACTTTTTTTAGATGTAATGGATATTGTGAGCTTTATTATTTGCCATATTATACCATTTTTACAGCTAGATTTCAATTATCTCTTATTTCTTCCTATGTAATATCGGATATGATATAATGTTTTGTCTTTCTAATTTTGATTGCACAAAGAAATAAAGGCAGGTGAAATATTTTGAGTCATAAGTTAAGCGACGAAGAAAAACAACGTGAAATAGACGAGTTTTTTGCTCAGTTTGATAATGTCAGTGAAGAATTCGATAAAATTAGCGGTGGATTAAGCAATAGCGAAGGCACACAGAGCATCGAAATGCAAGCGGAAAGCCCCGCTGTTGATGAGGATCCGCAGGAACCCTCGGCCCCGGTCGCAAGGGCTGTGAAATCAAGAACTCAGCGACTGGCAGAAAAGCAAAGCAACGGCAAGGACACTGCAGCAGGTAATGCGATCCTCAATAATGCGAAAGTCGTAGCCGCGGACACTATGAATAAGGTTGGCGGAGCAGTATCCGCCGCAGGAGCTGCAATAAAAAACAAGTTCATTATCGATAAGGCAGGTGAAAACCCAGAGATGGCCGGAGTGAAAAAAAACAAGCTGCGATCCAAAAGGTACCGGTTGAATACACGAAAATTGGCCAAAGCCATCGCCTTTGGGGTCTGTGGCCTGATAGCCATCGGGTTCATTTTTGTGATCTCCATCGTCATATCCTCGCCTAACATCGAGCCTAACAACATATACAGTTTACTCTCCGAGAGTTCGGTGCTGTACGATGACAAAGGCGCCCAGATCGATTCGATTTTCGAG
>CALBZG010000136.1 GCA_937889655.1 uncultured Clostridia bacterium | reverse complement strand
TTCCTCTGCAATTTGAACGGCGTTTGTTGCTGCGCCTTTACGGATATTGTCTGCCACGACCCATAGATTCAACCCGTTTTCTACGGAATCATCCCTTCTGATCCGGCCGACATACACCAGATCAGTGCCTGCCGCTTCTCTGGCGAGAGGGTAGACATTGGAGCTTGGATCATCCTTAAGTACGATACCCGGAGATTGGGAAAGAAGCTGTTTGATCTCTTTAACTTCGAACGGCTTATCCAGTTCTACATTGATAGACTCGCTATGGCAGCTGAAAACCGGAACGCGTACGGTGGTTGCTGTTATCCTTATAGTATCGTCGCCCAGAATTTTATGGGTTTCGTTGATCATTTTCATTTCTTCTTTTGTATAGCCGTTTTCAAGAAAAACGTCTATGTGGGGCAGGCAGTTATTGGCTATCGGGTGAGCATAGGCAAGGGGCTTATCGCTGCCTGCAAGACCGCTTTCCAAATCCTTGATGCCTTTGAGACCGGACCCGGAAACCGCTTGATAGGTTGAATAGACGATCCTCTTGATCCCATATTTTTTATGCAGCGGATTCAATGCCACCACAGCCTGGATGGTGGAGCAATTCGGATTTGCGATGATCCCTTTGTGCCATTTTAGATCCTCGGGATTCACCTCGGGAACTACGAGAGGGACATTCTCATCCATTCTCCAAGCGCTGCTGTTGTCGACAACGATGCATCCGTGAGCCGCCGCAATGGGCGCAAATCGTTCCGAAATGCTGCCGCCGGCAGAAAACAGGGCGATATCGATTGGCTTGTCGAAACTTTTTTCATTCAGTTCTTCCACTACATATTCTTTACCTTTAAAGGTAATGGTGGTGCCGGCAGATTTCGCAGACGCCATCATGTAGCAGTTTTCAAAAGGAAAATTTCTTTCCTCGAGAACCTTAAGGAAGGTACTGCCAACCAAACCTGTGGCGCCTACGATTGCGATATTTGGTTTTTTGTTCATATTTAATACCTCCTCAAAACAATTAACTTTTATTATACACGGTTTCGTATCATATAAAAGCTTAAATGAACAAATATTAATATTTTTTTGAGCCCTTATATGTTATAATTTGAATGCATATTTGCATTATTATTAGATGGAAGGGATTTGTCGTGACTGTATGTCCAAGTCAAAGAGAGGCCCGGGCAGACCTCCCGGATCAAAAAATAAAAACACATCAAGAACCTCTAAATATGAAGCTCCACAAAAAATAATAGAATCGGACTCCAGGATCCGGGATGAAATTTGGGCAATCATCATTATGGCTGCCGGCGCATTCCTTCTCGTGGCTCTGCAAACCAATGCCTCTGGTGAATTCGGACGTATCCTGTCTGATTTTCTCAAAGGCTTTTTCGGCGTTGTGGCCCTCGGACTGCCGTACTATCTTATTCTGTACGGTATTTTATTGTTTGCAAAAAAAACCGTGCATATTACTGCAAGGTCTGTTGTTCTGCTGTTTATCGTTTTTCTCATGGCTTGTGTCATCAATTCCGCGCGATTTATCGAAATTGCCTCACCGGATATTTGGCCTATCAGTTTCAAGGCCTTTTTTGAAGGTGGGGTTGCTTTGCAAAATGCCGGTTTCATGGGTATGCTTTTAGGTAGTCTTTTGATAAAAGCTGTGGGTATCTATGGCTTGTGGATTTTTTCAGTGGTGGTCATATTGATTTGTCTGCTGCTTGTGGTCAATACGCCGGTCTCCCAATTTTTTGAGTCAATGAAAGAACGAAGAGAGCAGAAAAACGGCGCATCACAGGAATGGCTTATGCAAGGGGATCCTGACGTTCCGCCTTATTTAGCAGTCAACGACCGTACAGATAAAACAAAAATTGAGAACGCTCCATCTAAAAGAGAATTAAAAGCTATGACCAAAGCCGCAACAACGGCTCTGGAGACCGCTGCTATCAAACCGGAGGCGTCCAAACTGGTAATCAATACGGGGGCTCCTGCAGATTCAGAATATATTCCCGGCAGCATGACAGAAGGACAGATGAAAATCATCAGAATGGTCAATGACGACGGATTGTTCAGGGATAGTTCGGAAAGAAAGCACGGCATGGGCCTTGATGGGACTTCACATCTGCCCCACGGGATAGGTCTTGATAGCGAAAAAGAGCCTTTCGTTACGGCCGAAACGGTTTCTTTGAAAAACAGTTTTCCTCTGGAAGAGACAAAGAACGTCATGATCGCAAAATATGAATTCCCTCCGTTGGATCTGTTAAGTGAAGAAAAAGCCAAAGACACTACCGGCGACAGCTCAAATTTGAGAGCCAAAGCACAAAAACTGGAGAATACGCTGCGTAATTTTAATGTAGGTGCAAGAGTCGTCCAGGTAACACAGGGACCAACCGTCACAAGATATGAAATTCAGCCGGATACAGGCGTTAAAGTAAACAGCATAACAAGGCTGGCGGATGATATCGCTCTGAATCTGGAAGCAAAAAGCATCCGTATCGAAGCCCCTATCCCCGGCAAGGCGGCAGTGGGGATCGAAGTCGAAAATGAAAGAGTCAATCTTGTTTCCATAAGAGAGCTTATCAGCTCAAAAGAATTTAAAAATTCAAAGTCAAAAATAGCCTTCTCCGTAGGAAAAGACATTTCCGGAACCGCCATCGTTGCTGATTTGAAGGAAATGCCGCATCTTTTGATCGCAGGCGCTACCGGAAGCGGAAAGAGCGTTTGCATCAATACGATCATTGTAAGTCTGCTTTATAGAGCAAGGCCTGATGAAGTGAAGCTGGTCCTGATAGACCCTAAGGTGGTGGAGCTTGGCAATTATAACGGGATTCCGCACCTTCTTGTCCCAGTAGTGACTGAACCTTCAAAGGCTGCTGCAGCGCTTAACTGGGCCGTGGCCGAAATGACCGACCGCTACAAACGTTTTGCCGAAGTCTCTGTGCGCAATTTGGAGCATTATAACGAACTGATGAAAAAAAGGAAGGAACTTCAGAACGTTTTGCCTCAAATCGTGATCATCATCGACGAGTTAGCTGATCTGATGATGGTAGCGCCAAGCCAGGTTGAAGAATCGATCTGCAGACTGGCGCAAATGGCCAGAGCCGCAGGGATGCATCTCATCGTGGCCACTCAGAGACCATCCGTTGATATCATAACGGGTGTTATAAAGGCGAATATCCCTTCCAGGATCGCTTTCGCCGTGTCGAGCCAATTCGATTCCAGAACTATACTGGATATGTCAGGAGCTGAAAAACTGGTGGGAAAAGGCGATATGCTTTTCAGTCCGCAAAATGTCAATAAGCCTATCCGGGTTCAGGGATCTTTTATATCAGATGCCGAAGTCAACAGAGTGATCGAGTTCGTGAAAGCACAGCTTCCGGAAAATGAATATTCCGCAGATGTGATCGGAACGATAGAAAAAGGCCACTCCAGTGACAACCGGGACGACGGAGACGAACTCTTGGAAGAAGCAATAGAAACAGTTGTACATTCAGGTCAAGCCTCGGTTTCCATGCTTCAGAGGCGTTTCAGAATAGGATACAACCGAGCCGCCAGGATCATCGATATGATGGAGGCCAGAAAAATCATAGGCCCCTCCGACGGATCAAGACCAAGGCAAGTGCTGATCACGGAAGTCGATCTTTACGCAATGAAAGGCGAGTCCGTTGAAAACAGCAGTGATAAATAAATGAAGGATCATTTTGGATGAAAATATATTTTGATACATTGGGGTGTCCGAAAAACTTCAACGACAGCGAACATGCATGCGGTATCCTTGAGGAAGCGGGCCATCTTATTGTGGATGATATCTTACAGGCTGAAGCCGTCGTGATCAATACCTGCGGATTTATTAATGATGCTAAAAGAGAATCCATCAATAGGATCATTGAGATAGCTGAAACAATAGATCCTGAAACGATACTCATCGTGGCAGGATGTCTTTCCATGCGTTACGGAGATGAACTCTTCCAGGAAATGCCGGAAGTCGACATCTTTATCGGTGTCAATGATTATAGTGCTCTTCCAGGTATTCTTGATAATTATCATCGCAATTCAAGAGAAAAACATTTCGCCCCATGTCCTGAGACGTTTGAGGAATTTACCGCCCGCAAACTGGAAGAAAGACCTTTTAGTGTGACATTAAGGCTATCTGAAGGCTGCGATAACAGCTGTGCGTACTGTGTGATCCCCCAGATCAGAGGCCACTACAGAAGCAGAGATTATGAGTCGATCATTGAGGAGGCCGCGGATCTTGGTAAAAAAGGCTGCAGAGAATTGATTCTGATCGCTCAGGATGTTACAAATTACGGCTATGATCTGTACGGTGAATCAAGGCTTCCGGAATTGCTCAGGGAGCTGTGCGGGCTGGAAAATATCCGGTGGATCCGACTGATGTACTGCTATGAGGATAAAATCACCGATGATCTGATGGATGTGATGGCTTCCGAAAAAAAAATATGCCATTATATCGATATGCCCGTCCAGCATCTTTCGGATAATATCCTCAATTCGATGAAAAGAAGGTCCACACAACAATCTATAGTGGAGACTGTGAATGCCCTACGAAATAAAATCCCCGATATCCACATCAGAACAACGCTGATTACAGGGTTCCCCGGCGAGACTGAAGAAGATTTCGAGGAGCTTCTAAAAATGGCTGGAAAGCTAAAATTTGAGCGTCTGGGCGTATTTGCATACTCTCCCGAGGAAGGCACTCCTGCCGCCGTCTTTCCGAACCATGTTCCGGACGAAGAAAAGCAGATCCGCCGGGATGCCATTATGCGCAAACAACTTGAAATATCTTTGGAGAACAATCAAAAGCTTCTCGGGAAAATCCTTGAAGTCATAATAGAAGGATCGGATGAAGATGGTTCTTACTACGGGCGAAGCCGGTATGATGCGCCGGAAATTGACAATAGCGTGATATTGACTTCTGAGAAACCGTTGCAGCCGGGAGACATCGTCAATGCGAGGATCGTCGATGCATTCGATTATGATCTGGTGGGCATCGTTTTGAATTCATTATAAAAAATATTGGAGGGGCCGGAATGAATTTACCTAATAAATTGACAGTGGCGAGAGTGATCGCTGTTCCATTTTTTATTAT
>CALBZG010000135.1 GCA_937889655.1 uncultured Clostridia bacterium | reverse complement strand
CAGACATCTATCAATCAATTACAGATAGATTTAAAAATATTATCATAATAAAAATTAAAATATGGGAACCATACAACGTTTTTGTTCCGGCTGGTGGTAATACATACCTAATAACCGAGAATGAATCGGATTTGAATTTGATAACTGAAGAACAGGGCCGGATAAAGAATCTATCATCACGATGGAAGAAAGAGACCCATAAAACTGTAAAAAAATACCTTTCATATATCAAGCAAACGGAAGGGCTTCCCTTGCAAAAGGAGATTCAAGAAAACCTTGGGGTGAGTTATTCTTCGACAGGGGGTTTTCTTCTGCCCTGACTTCTAAAGATGCCGGGGAATATGCAACTGCACTGGAAATGGTTAGATTGGCGCCTTCGGCTTCAAACAAACAGCCATGGAGGATCATCAAGACCAGCAGCGGATTTGATTTTTATGAATCAAGAAATCCCGGCTACAGCAAAGCCTTCGCTTATGATATTCAAAGAATAGATATGGGGATTGCTGCATGCCATTTCCATTTGGCGACAGTGGAAAAAGGACTGCCTGGGGAATTCAATATCATAAGCCCACACACTGTTATCGAAGAGGATAACGTAAATTATGTTTTTTCCTGGCTGATCAAACAAAATGAAAACGCCAGAAACGAGGAAAAAATGAATGCCGAAGAAAATGACAGGGCTTTTGTAAATAGAGGTGAATGGAAAGAAATTTATCTTGCGGGGGGATGTTTCTGGGGCCTTGAAAAGTATCTATCGATGGTGAAGGGGATCACAAACACTGAAGTCGGTTATGCAAACGGAAAAACACAGCACCCGACATACGAGGATGTATGCTACAGAAAAACAGACCATGCGGAAACAGTCAAGATCTCTTATGATCCGGATCAAATCAGTCTGGAACAGATCCTTGAGCTTTATTACGATGCCGTTGATCCTTTATCAATGAATAAGCAGGGAAATGATATAGGCACCCAGTATAGGACAGGCATCTATTACGTTGACAATGAGGATATTGCCGTTATCCGGAGATCTCTTGAAAGGCTGCAGAGAAAATACAAAAAACCAGTTGTTATCGAAGTCTCGCCTCTGGAAAACTATTATACCGCAGAAAAATATCATCAGAAATATCTGGATAAAAACCCGGGAGGATATTGTCATATTGGACGAGAAAAGTTCCAAAAGGCCAAGAATTTTTCAAGTATCAAAACCACCGCTGAGGGCGGGAAGATTTATAACAAAAAACCAAAAGAGGAATTGAAGAAAATCCTGACCGATATTCAATATAATGTGACCCAGAACAATGCAACAGAGCCGCCATTCAGAAATGAATATTTCAATAACTTCAGAAAAGGCATTTATGTCGATGTGACCACCGGAGAGCCGCTTTTTGTTTCAAGCGACAAATTCGAGTCAGGCTGCGGCTGGCCAAGCTTCTCAAAACCGATCAGTCCGGAACTGATTCGCGAGCTTTC
Source organism: uncultured Clostridia bacterium (assembly GCA_937889655.1). Classification (GTDB taxonomy): domain Bacteria; phylum Bacillota; class Clostridia; order Peptostreptococcales; family Anaerovoracaceae; genus CALBZG01. Next base: position 5,556 of record CALBZG010000135.1, on the reverse strand, counting down.
TGACACCAGCTTTGGCATGAGAAGGGTGGAAGTGAGAAGCAAAACCGGCGATGCGCATCTGGGGCATGTATTCACAGACGGGCCGAAGGGATCCGGGGGATTGAGATACTGCATCAACAGCGCATCCATTCTTTTCATCCCCCAGGAGGAAATGGAAGAGAAGGGGTATGGCGCCTTTTTGGATTTGTTGTAAATAAAATTGAGATATGTCTTTATTTTTAAATCTATTGTGATATAATATCTGTTTGATTGTTCAATACCTTATGCGAAGGGATGTGGGATTTTATTGGGTAAGAAAAGAATAAAACTTCATGGATTTAATAATCTGACAAAGACTTTAAGCTTCAATCTTTATGACATTTGCTATACTAAATCGGTTGCAGACCGCAAGGCCTATATTGAATATATTGACGAAATGTATAATGCAGATAAACTGACTGAAATATTAAGCAAAGTTGTCGAGATTATCGGGGCTAAGATCCTGAATGTCGCTGTGCAGGATTATGATCCGCAGGGAGCGAGTGTAACGATACTGATTTGCGAGCAGAGCGAACCCCCCAAATCAGCAGTCCATACGATACCAGCAGGCAATCCGTCCGTAGCGATGCATTTAGATAAAAGCCATATAACGGTACATACCTATCCTGAATACAATCCTCATGGAGGTGTATGTACATTCAGGGCTGATATCGATGTCTCGACCTGCGGTCAGATATCGCCGTTGATGGCGCTGAATTATCTGATAGAGAGCTTTGGAGCGGACATGATGACACTGGACTATCGCGTTCGCGGCTTCACCAGAATGATAAACGGCAAAAAGATTTTCATCGACCATAAAATCAGTTCGATTCAGGATTATATTCGAAAGGATCTGCTGGCTCAGTATTATACCATCGACGTTAACATATTCCAGGAGAATATTTTTCATACAAAGTGCAAGTTAAGAAATTTCGATCTTGATAATTATTTTTTCAATTTTTCAGTGGACGATTTGACCAAGGACGAATTGAATGTCATCACATCTAAGGTCCGCAAAGAAATGGATGAAGTTTTTTACGGTAAAAATATGCCGGATTAATACCGGATTAATGGAGAAACGGAGGAAGATCAAATGCTTATCAAAAACAGCGATTTGTGGTTTTCGGAATATTATATGGAGGATGATGTAAAATTATCCTTAAAGATCGGAGAAGTTCTGCATACGGAACAGTCTCCGTTTCAAAAAGTTCAGGTGTTCAAAAATGACACCTTTGGTGTATTCCTGGTTTTGGATGGATATACCCAGGTAACAGAAAAGGATGAGTTTGTTTACCATGACATGATCTCTCATGTGCCTATGGCTGTAAATCCGGAAATCAAAAATGTACTGATCATCGGGGGCGGAGATGGCGGCACAGCCAGAGAGGTTTCCAGATATGCCGGGATCGAGAAGATCGATCAGGTGGAAATCGACGAAGCAGTTGTTAGGGTTTGTGAAGAACATATGCCGACACTGTCATCCGTTTATAAAACGGAGCCAAGGATGAATCTGATGTTCTGTGACGGACTGAAATATGTGGAAGAAGCTCCGGATGGCTCTTATGATTTGATCCTGGTCGACTCAACAGATCCCGCCGGCCCGGGAGAAAGCCTTTTCTCCACTCAGTTTTATAAGGACTGCTATCGCGTGCTGACCAAAGACGGCATACTGATCAACCAGCATGAAGGCGCTTTCTTTGATGGAGACATTGAAGAAATGAAAAAGGCCCATGCAAAAATTAAAGAAACATTCCCTATCGCCAAGGTTTACGGCTTCAACACGCCAACCTATGCATCCGGTTACTGGTATTTCGGCTTTGCTTCTAAAACACTGGATCCGATAGCGGACTTCAAACCGGAAATCTGGAACAAGCTTGGGCTGAAAACAAAATATTATAGTACGGATCTGCATCGAGGCGCCTTCGCACTACCGAATTACGTTCAGGAGATCCTTGCTTCTGTTTAAGCTGTTTAATCGATATTGTTGGCGATAGCGTTTGAATGAAGTAGATCTGATCGAAATCGACCCTAGTATATAGAAATACCTCTGCCAGGTAATTGGCAGAGGTATTTTTTAGGTGGTGACAAAGTCACTTTGTGCGCTTGTTTTTTGTGCTGTAATAAATTAATATATTAACAATAAATAAATTAATAATCAAAGAATTATAAGAATAAGAGGAGGAAGAGAAATGAGCGATAATAAAACACCGGCAAATCTTATGGAAGCGTTCGCAGGAGAATCACAGGCAAACAGAAAGTATTTAGCCTATGCAAAGCAGGCGGAGAAAGATGGCAAATTGAATGCGGCCAAACTTTTTAAAGCGGCCTCGGATGCAGAGACTATCCATGCCCTCAAGCACTTTGAAGTTGCAGGTAAAATCGGTTCGACGCTGGATAACCTGAAAGACGGAATCGAAGGCGAGACCCATGAATATAAGGAGATGTATCCTGATTTTTTAAAGGCAGCGGAAGAGGAAGGAAACAAAGCTGCAGCCATTAGCTTTACATTTGCCATGAAAGCCGAAGAAGTCCACGCAAATCTTTACAAGGATGCTTTGGAAAACATCGACAATGTTGAAGAAGTATTTTATTATCTGTGTCCTGTATGCGGCAATATTGAAAAATTCGTTCCGGAAAAATGCAGTATCTGCGGCGTTCCTGGAACCAAGTTCATAAAATATTAAGACTCGATCAAGAAGAGCGGCTTTTTAATAGCCGCTCTTCTTATAGGCTGAAAACCTCGGTGAGATTTGAATTGGACATTGTAAATAACGCATGGATTAGGACAGGGATCGAAGAGTAGTATAAAGGCAATAAATAGGAGTTTTCGCATAAGAGCGAGACTCCTATTTTGTTGTAAAAGTTGTTGTAGAATATTTTTCATTGTCAATATAATTGTCTTGTCAGTTGACTATCCATATGTTATAATCAGGCAATATCAAACAGGGCTCATGACGGCACAGAGCCTTTGGCAATCTGCATATGGAAAGGTGAATACAAGTGATTAGCGAGATAGAAAAACTTAAAAAGGAAAAAAATGCAGTGATTTTAGCTCATTACTACGTCAGCGATGAGGTACAAAAAATTGCAGACTATGTCGGAGATTCATATTTTCTCAGTAAGAAAGCGGCTGAATCAGAAGCCGATATTATTGTTTTTTGCGGCGTGAAATTCATGGGGGAGAGCGCAAAAATATTGAATCCTGGAAAGAAGGTCCTCATGCCTGATTTTTCTTCTGACTGCCCGATGGCTCATATGGCGTCAGTCGAGAATATCTTGAAGATAAGGAATACATATGATGATCTGGCGGTCGTTTGTTATATCAACTCTACGGCCGAAATCAAAATGCATTCCGACATATGTGTCACATCGTCCAATGCTGTAAAAATAGTAAAGAAAATACCTGAAAAGAACATATATTTTATTCCGGACAGCAATCTTGCCAGATATGTAGCTGAGCAGGTCCCGGAGAAAAACATCATATTGAACGATGGATATTGTCCGATCCATGATCGGATCAGTCTGGAAAGTGTAAAAAGTATGAAGAAAGCTCATCCGGGCGCATTGTTTCTAGCGCACCCGGAATGCAGAATGGATATTTTGAAGGAAGCGGATTTCATCGGAAGCACTTCGGGAATTATTGACTATGCAACGCAAAGCAAAAATGAAGAATTTATCATCGGAACTGAAATCGGTATTTTTTACGAATTAAAAACAAAAAATCCGGAAAAGAAATTTTATCCTGCCAGTGCCGCTCAGATTTGCCCCGATATGAAACTCGTTACGTTAGATAAGGTTTTGGATGTATTAAAGAATGAAAATAACGAAGTGTTGATCAGCGAAGAGGTTCGGATCAAAGCACTGAACTCTCTTGAAAGAATGCTGGAACTGGCGAAATAAAAGAAATTGGATGAGGGGATAGCATGAAAACGGATATTTTGATCGTCGGAAGCGGGTGTGCGGGACTTTATTGCGCGTTGCATCTGCCCAAAGACAAATCGGTTTTAATAATTACAAAATCCCACGTGGAAAGCAGTGACTCCTATCTCGCTCAGGGTGGTATCTGCATGATGAAAAACGAGAAAGATTATGATAGCTTTTTTCAGGATACGATGAAGGCAGGCCATTATGAAAATGACCAGGAGTCTGTGGAGATCATGATCCGGTCTTCAGTAGATGTTATTAAAGATCTATTATCCTATGGAGTTGTTTTTAACAGGGAGGATAATGGAAGTCTTGCATTTACGAGGGAAGGTGCGCATTCGGACAACAGGATCCTCTATCATCAGGATATTACAGGTGAAGAGATCACCGGTCAGCTCTTTGAAGAGGTTAGCAAGCTGCCTAACGTGAAGTTAATGGAATATACCTCTATGATCGATATTATCAGCAAAGATAATACCTGCTATGGAGTGGTTGCCAGAGATAAGGATGGAAATGTTTTTATGATCCAGGCTGATTATACGGTTTTAGCCACTGGAGGGATCGGGGGTCTTTATCAGCATTCTACAAATTTCCGCCATCTGACCGGGGACTCGGTGGCAATAGCCTTAAAGCATGGCATAGAGCTTAAGGACGTTAATTATGTCCAGATACACCCAACCACTTTATACTCGGATAAGGAAGAGGACAGGAGTTTCCTCATCTCTGAATCGGTCAGGGGCGAAGGCGCAAAGCTATACGACAAGAACATGAATCGCTTCGTTGATGAGCTCCTTCCAAGGGATTTGCTGACAAAGGAAATATTGAAACAAATGGAGAAAGATCAAACGAAATTCGTCTGGGAGGATCTTAGGACTATTCCGGAAGAAGAATTGCTGAGTCATTTTCCAAACATTGTTGAACACTGCAAAAAGATGGGGTATGACGTGACCAAAGAATGCATACCGGTGGTCCCTGCCCAGCACTATTTCATGGGGGGGATCAAGGTTGATCATAATGGAAAAACCAGTATGGCGCAGTTGTATGCCATAGGAGAAACTGCATGTACTGGAGTTCACGGAAGAAACCGTTTAGCCAGCAACTCTCTTCTGGAAAGCCTGGTTTTTGCTAAACGTGCAGCGGTAGAAATAGAAGAAAAATATATCGTGACGATGACGGATGGATCGGTTTATGAAGAATACGATCTTGACAATTATCGCGAGTCTGACAAGCTTGCCGAAGAATATCGGCAGTTGGTTTTAAATGAAATAGCAAGGCTCGATAAAGAGGAAAAATCTGAAGAAACTTGATTGAATAAAGAGAAGAGGACTATAGAAATGTTTGACAAGGCAACCATGAAGCTGAATATCGATCCATTTATTCTATCAGCGTTAAAAGAGGACATCACCAGTGAGGATCTGTCAACAAATTGTGTTATGCCGTATCCAAAGCAGGGCGAGGTGGATCTGATCTGCAAGGGAGATGGCATCATTTGCGGACTTCAGGTTTTTGCAAGGGTATTCGAATTGCTGGATGAGAAAGTTGAAACGGAATTTTATTTCACTGACGGTGATAAAGTTGAAAAGGGACGGTGCATAGGCAAAGTGAGAGGCGATA
>CALBZG010000134.1 GCA_937889655.1 uncultured Clostridia bacterium | reverse complement strand
AAGACAGAGCTGATCGAAAGCCAATTTTTCAGCAAGGAATACGGGAATCGTGTATTCCTTAAGCCTGAAAACTTTCAGGTCACAGGCTCATTTAAAATTCGCGGAGCATATTACAAAATAAGCAAGCTCAGCGACGAAGAAAAAAACAGAGGCGTGATCGCCGCCTCTGCCGGCAACCATGCGCAGGGTGTGGGCTACGCGGCCCAGATGCTTGGCGTGAAAGCCACGATCGTTATGCCGGAGACTACTCCTATCATCAAAGTGGAAGCCACAAAGAAGTTCGGCGTACAGGTCGTTCTGCACGGAGACACTTATGATGACGCATGCCGGAAGGCGCGCGAGCTGGAAGCAGAGAACGGCTATGTTTTCGTCCATCCTTTCGATGATATCGATGTAATGCTCGGGCAGGGTACTGTGGCAATGGAGGTGCTGAAAGAACTGGACGATGTCGACGAGATACTTGTCCCGATCGGCGGCGGAGGTTTGATCAGCGGCATCGCGCTGGCTGCGAAAATGTTGAAGCCAAGCGTTAAGATAATCGGGGTAGAGCCCGAAGGGGCTTGCTGCATCGCCAGATCCCTGGGTGAAAATCGTGTCATAGAATTGAAAAAGGTCGATACCATGGCGGATGGTGTAGCGGTAAAAAAGCCGGGAGCTTTGACTTTTCAAGTGATAAAAGAGTTTGTGGATGAGGTAGTCACTGTATCCGATTCAGACATTCTTGAGGCAATATTGCTGTTGATGGAGAAGCACAAGATGATCACCGAGGGAGCCGGAGCGCTCTCCGTGGCCGGACTGAAAAAACTGGCACCGGAAAACAAAAATGTGGTCTGTGTGATAAGCGGCGGCAATATAGACATATCCACCATCTCTGCCATCATAAACCGTGCGCTTGTTTCGCGGGGAAGACAATTCTGCTTCACTGTCAATCTTCCGGATAAACCGGGGGAGTTGTTGAATGTCGCAAAAATTCTGGCAGACCTCAGGGCAAACGTCATTAAACTGGAACATAATCAGTCGAAGGTCATGGACAGGTTTAAACTTGTCCAGCTTGAGATTACAGTGGAAACGAACGGGCACGACCATGTCCGTCAGATCCAGACAGAATTAAAGAGACATGGATTTGAAATAATCAAAATCTATTGATCGGTTTTTTCTTTGCTAGGGAGTCCAATATGACCACTATGGTCCGCCCGATAAGCAGCTTTTCTCTGATCAGCTTGCTTTCTGATATGAATGTCTTGATTTAATATGAATACCCGCTATCATAAAGGGGTATCATAAAGGGGTATCATAAAGGGGTATCAACGAGGAGGGGCGTTATGGCACTACCAATCAATATAGCGGATTTGATCAATCGCCGGGTGGTAGAAAACGCCCGTGTTGAGTACAAAGGAAGCTGGAATCCCGAACCGATTTTACATTCGATTTGCGCCTTTGCCAATGACATAGACAATTGGGGCGGCGGGTATATCATAATAGGGATAGAAGAAGAAAATGGTATGCCCAAATTTCCGGTCAAAGGGCTTGAGAAAAGCTCGATAGACCGACTCAACAAAGAGCTGTTGCAAAAATGCAATCTAATTGAGCCGCGATACATCCCAGTTGTGGAACATACGGTTTATAAAGGCGCGGACGTTATTGTTCTTTGGGTACCCGGCGGCGACGAGCGTCCGTACAAATGCCCTGTTGGATTTCCCAATGAAAAATCGGCTAAGTACGATAAGGCATACTACATTCGCAAGATGTCGAACAGTATCCGAGCCAATCAGATGGAAGAAAAGGAATTATTCATGCTCGCCGACAACGTGCCGTATGATGATCGCGTCAATTTATCCGCAAATGCAGAGGATCTGAAATCAAGTCTAATTTCCGAATATCTTTATGCGGTGAACAGTGATTTGTACGCGGATTCGCTCAAACGTCCGGTAGCTGAGCTTGCGACGGACATGCGGCTGATGGGCGGGCCAAGTGAACAGCGCAAGCCTCTGAACGTGGGGTTGATGTTTTTTAATGAACGACCAGATGATTATTTCAGATATGCCCGCATTGAAGTCGTTGATAAGCCCGACCCAACGGGAACAGGTATGACCGAAAAGATTTTCTCCGGACCTCTTGACCGGCAGCTCCGCGACGCTTTGAGCTATATACAGAATTATATTCTCAAAGAAAAGGTCACAAAGATACCCGGACGTGCGGAAGCGGAGAGAATTTACAACTACCCATATGCAGCGATCGAAGAAGCTTTGTCAAATGCCGTTTACCACAAATCGTATCAAATAGGCGAACCGATAACCGTAACCGTCACACCGGAGAAGTTGGAGATTACCAGTCTCCCCGGCCCGGATAGAACAATAACGGATAATGATATTTCCAATCGGAGAATGGTGTCCCGCCGCTATCGTAATCGCAGGATCGGCGACTTTCTGAAGGAGCTGAAACTCGTCGAAGGACGCAATACCGGAATACCCACCATGCTGCGGGCTATGGAACGCAACGGTTCCCAGCTTCCAATCTTTGATACGGATGAGGAGCGCTCATATTTTACGGTCGTGCTTCCGGTGCACCAGAAGTTTTTATCTGTGGAAAGCCCTAAAGCCGAACCGCAGAAAAAGACGCGCAGGAGCATAGCTGATATAAGAAATCTGATACTCGATGTTTTGGCGGGAGACCGTGAAATGTCATCCTCGGAGCTTTCCGCGGCTATGGGATACACAAAGGTCACGGACGCGGTCGGGAAAGCGATCAGAGAATTGCTGAATGAACAGAAAATTGTATATCTCGATCCAGACAACCCGCGAAGCAGGCATCAAAAGCTGCGTTTGAATAACCAAGACGGTCTATCTGACGGACTGTAAAATCATCGGTAAGATAAGCTTTGCTATCTATCCTGCAATGCCAATACCCAAGTTAGGCTGCTGCCGATAAATATGGTGATTTGGGTTTTGCAAAAAGACTCTACTATTCTGGGAAAACAAATAGTATGTTCAAGGTCAGTCCTTGCCGATAAATTCCCCGTTGGCAAAGTTCCCCTCTTTGCGTTCTCCGTTTGAGCTCACCAAAACGCCGGAACCATGCATTTTATTCTCCAGGAACTGACCCTCATACCTGTCTCCGTTTGCAAAAACCAGTATACCCATGCCCTGGAGTTTCCCGTTGACGAAATCTCCTTCGTAGCGGTCACCGTTTGCATAGGCGAGGATCCCCTTGCCGTTCATTTCGTTGTTGGAAAAATTGCCCTCGTAGATGTCTCCGTTTGTCCAGGTGAATTTGCCTTTCCCTTCAGCTTTGCCGTTTACTACGTATCCTTCATAGACATTGCCGTTGGAGTAAGTGCGTTTTGTCGGGTATGTCTGAGTACTGAGCGAATGATTTTTTTCGGTGTCAACAGGCGGGGCATCCGGATTGTTTTTGCCCGGTCTGAATTTAGGGGTAATGATGAACTCCTTCTCCACTCCGTCCTGGAGGATCATAAATTTAGTCGGTCCGGGATCAAACCTGTCGGGGAGCAGGCCAAATTCGTACTTCTGGTCCTTGCCTACTACCTTTATGCCGTTTACCGCAGTCAAAATATCTCCTGTTTTTATTCCGACCGATGCAGCGGGCCCTCCGTCAATGACTTCAGTGACAGTAAATCCGCCTTTGGCCTTTTTCCCCGTCGTGAATCCGTAATAATATCTTCCGTTGAAATATTCCTTTATTTCGTGAAGCTGGTACAGCTCCCCGTCACTCCCGATCGGCTGATTTTTGGCTCCTCCGGACTGCATGGAGGAAAAAGTTTCGTTTAACGACAATATCACGTCATTTCCGTTTGAGACAGCGGTGTAGTTTTTTCTGTTGATCAAGGTGATAGTATTGAAAAGCTGAGTATGCTCCCTGGTCACGATTATCGTCATTCCATACTCATTTGCTGACTCTATCCTGAAATTTTGCCGGCTTTGGGCCCATGCCCCCACGATATAATTTAAGACAGCCTTAGGCTCAGTGCCGTTAATAACCACGCTTGCATTTGCAGAGGCTTCTGAGGAGAGGCAAAGCAACAGTAAAATAAGAGCAATAATCTTACGCATGAGATAACACCTCTTCCATTAAAGGGATGCTTTAACAGATTATATATCAGAAGAATATCGATAGTGTGTACATATTGCTGAATTATTTTTTTGATGCTTTAAGCAGATGATATGGCATTCTCAAAGGCCGACGGGCGGTATGTTTATGCCGCAGAAGAAAGGAAGGTCCTGAACAGTATATTGCAAGATAAATGGTTATACTTGTGATTTTAAAAGAAAGCGGGCCGTCTCTCCGAGGCTTTCGTGTTTAATTTTCGTAGCATTAAACCTCAGAAGAGAAAAGGTTATCTGGATACAAAGGCCTGTACCGAAGGCCGCGATCAGGGTACCGAACCCTACTGGGCCGCCCATGAGCCACCCCAGCAACACCGCGAGCGACTCGATGGCCGCTCTGCAAATGCCCACAGAGAGCCCGGATTTTCTTTCTAAAGCGACCATAAGTCCGTCGCGTGGACCCGATCCAAAACCGGATCTCATGTAAAAAAAGGTGGCCAATGAAATAACAAAAAGACCCAGTATCATCATCGCCGTTCCGGAGATGGGGCCATCCATCGCGGGTATCAGTTTTGATTCGAGTATAAGGTCAAGGATGATCCCTATCACGACTATGTTGAGCAGCGTTCCCAACCCAAGGCTTTCTCCAAGTACGTATAATACCGCACATATGACAAGGCCCAGCACTATGCTCGCGTTGCCTATGGAAATCCCCGCAATATTGGAAATGCCCTGATGGAAGACATCCCAGGGAGAATAGCCAAAATCAGCCTCTATTGTGAATGCAATTCCGAGCGCGTACAGAAAAAG
>CALBZG010000133.1 GCA_937889655.1 uncultured Clostridia bacterium | reverse complement strand
CCGGCGTCATAAACGAAATTATGAACGGCGAAGCAAGCCAGGGCCTTACAGCGGCATTTTTAACAGCCCTCGCCATGAAAGGCGAGACCGTCACTGAAATCACGGCCTGCGCAGCGGCGATGAGAGCTCATGCCCTGCCGGTCGACTGTCAGGGAGACCTGTTTGAAATAGTAGGAACAGGCGGCGATAGATCCAATTCCTTCAATATTTCCACCACGGCGGCAATTATCATTGCATCCGCAGGAGTGAAGGTCGCAAAGCACGGGAACCGAGCAGCTTCCTCCAAAAGCGGAGCAACGGACTGCCTCGAGGCCCTTGGAGTAAATACGGAGCTGGAACCGGAAAAATGCGCGGAACTTTATAATACTATCGGTATTTGCTACTTCCACGCACAAAAATACCATACCTCTATGAAATATGTGGGGCCAGTGAGAAAAGAACTGGGGATACGAACGGTATTTAATATTCTTGGACCGCTTACGAATCCGGGACATGCCAATATGCAGATCATGGGCGTCTATGACGGATCTCTTGTAGAGCCCATGGCAGAAGTGCTAAGCAAACTTGGCGTCCGCAGGGGCATGGTGGTGTACGGAACGGATGTATTGGATGAGATTTCATTAAGCGCTCCAACGAAGGTATGCGAATTCACAGGCGACAACAGGGAGGTTTATACGATCAGACCTGAAGATTTTGGCCTGAAGACCTGTAGAAAATTCGAACTGACGGGTGGCACTCCGAAAGAAAATGCTGAGATCACCAGGTCGATATTGCGCGGAGAAAGGGGGCCTCAGCGTGAAATCGTGCTGATGAATGCAGGCGCAGGCCTTTATATTGCGGGAAAGGCAGACTCCATGTCGGAGGGCATCCGGTTGGCGGCTGAACTGATCGACAGCGGCACTGCGCAGAAAAAGCTTGAAGAATTGATAAAGTATTCCAACCATTGAGCAGGGGAGGTGGTATGATGATTCTTGATGAATTGGCGAACTATGCAAGGGTCCGGGTTGAAGAAGCAAAGAAATCAGCTCCGGCGGGTCTCGTTATTGAAAGAGCTTTGGAACTTCCCAAGGGTACACAACGATTCGAAGCAGCTTTAAGGAAAAAAGGGCTTACTTTTATCTGCGAGGTCAAAAAAGCATCGCCGTCAAGGGGCTTGATTTCCGATGAGTTTCCCTATCTTGAAATCGCTCATGATTATGTTCAAGGCGGAGCTGATTGTATTTCCTGCCTGACAGAACCTAAATGGTTCTTAGGATCGGATAGGATTTTCATGGATATCAGGGAAAGCGTTTCACTGCCTATGATAAGAAAGGATTTCACCGTTGATCCGTACCAAATCTATGAGGCAAAATTGCTCGGCGCGGATGCCGTTTTGCTGATCTGCTCCTTGTTGGATACCAGGACGATTTCTTTCATGCTGGAAATATGCGACATGCTGGGACTAGCAGCGGTAGTCGAAGCCCATAATGAGAACGAAATAAAATCAGCGATTTCGGCGGGGGCCGGAATTATCGGTGTAAACAATAGAAATCTGAAGGATTTTACTGTCGATATAAAAAATGCACTGCAATTAAGGGAACTGATCCCTGACGATGTGGTTTATATAGCGGAGAGCGGCGTCAGGAACGCTGCCGATGTAAAGGCGTTGGCAAGCATCCAAGCCGATGCCGTGCTGATCGGGGAAGCTTTGATGCGCGCCGTCAATAAAATCGATCTGTTGAGGGAATTGAAGGAGGCTTCAAAGAATGCCGGGGAAAGCGAAAATTAAAATCTGCGGGCTGTTTCGCGAGGAAGATATTGCCTTTGTGAATGAAGCCAGACCGGATTATGCAGGCTTCGTGATCAACTTTCCAGCCAGCCACCGCAGTATATCAGCAGATCGCCTAATCCGGCTAAGTGGAAGACTGGACAAGGGAATCGAGCCTGTAGGAGTATTTGTGGATGAAAAAATCGAAGCGGTTGCAGAACTGTTAAACGCCGGAGCTATTTCCATGGCACAGCTTCATGGCACGGAAGATAATGAATATATCCGGTTGCTCAGAGTCCGGGCGCCGGGCAAGAAAATCATCAAAGCATTTAAAATCGAATCAGCAGCGGATATAGCCGCCGCAGAGAACTCCACAGCGGACATGATCCTGCTGGATAACGGATATGGCACCGGCAAATGCTTTGATTGGAGCCTGATCGGCAGCATAGCCCGGCCGTTTGTTCTGGCCGGAGGACTCACTCCGCGTAACATACCGGAGGCGATAGAAAAATTCCAACCTTATGCCGTCGATGTCAGCAGCGGGGTGGAAATCGAAAAAGTGAAGGATAGGATGAAAATAATAGAAGCTGTGAGAGCAGCCCACGGGGAGGGTCAAGAATGATGAAAGGTCGATATGGTATTCATGGAGGTCAGTATATCCCTGAAACGCTCATGAACGCTATACTGGAGCTGGAAGAGGCGTACAACAGATATAAGGATGATCCGGAGTTCAACGAAGAACTGAGAAAACTGCTCAATGAGTATGCCGGAAGGCCGAGCAGGCTGTACTATGCAGAACATATGACAGAAGATCTGGGCGGCGCGAAAATTTACCTGAAAAGAGAAGACCTGAACCATACCGGTTCCCATAAGATCAATAATGTCATCGGCCAGCTTCTTCTTGCCGCCAGAATGGGCAAGACCCGGATCATCGCTGAGACCGGTGCCGGCCAGCATGGTGTGGCAACAGCGACGGTTGCCGCTATGATGGGCATGGAATGTGAAATCTTTATGGGAGAAGAAGATACAAAAAGACAGGCGTTGAACGTGTACCGCATGAGACTTCTGGGTGCAAAAGTAAACGAGGTTACATCCGGAACTGCCACCTTGAAGGATGCCGTTTCCGAAACATTCCGCGAGTGGACCTCGCGAATAGATGACACTCATTACTGCCTTGGTTCCGTCATGGGGCCCCATCCGTTTCCGGAAATCGTCCGGAATTTCCAGGCCGTAATCGGAAAAGAAATCAAAGCCCAGATCATGGAAAAGGAAGGACGGCTGCCGGATGCGGTCATTGCCTGTGTTGGCGGAGGCTCAAATGCGATAGGAGCCTTTTACGATTTCATCCCCGATGAAAAGGTTCAGCTTATCGGATGCGAGGCAGCCGGGCGCGGGATCGATACCCTGGATACTGCCGCCACCATCAATATCGGCAGGCCTGGCATCTTCCATGGCATGAAATCATACTTCTGCCAGGATGAGTATGGGCAGATCTCGCCGGTATATTCCATATCAGCGGGTCTGGATTACCCGGGCATCGGCCCTGAGCATGCCTATCTTCATGACATCCACCGTGCCGAGTATGTTCCGATAACGGATAACGAGGCTGTAGAAGCCTTTGAATATCTTTCACGTGTAGAGGGAATCATCCCAGCAATAGAAAGCGCCCACGCTGTAGCCTATGCGATGAAGAAGGTTCCGGAAATGAAAAGGGATCAGATCGTTGTGATCAATATTTCAGGACGGGGGGACAAGGACTGCGCGGCAATAGCTCGCTATAGAGGGGAGGATCTCCATGAGTAATATTAAAAAAGCGTTTGAAAATGGAAAAGCGTTCATCCCGTTTATCACCTGCGGCGATCCGTCGCTGGAAATCACAGAAAAAATCGTCTATGCCATGGAGCGCGCCGGCGCTGATCTGATCGAGCTTGGCATACCGTTTTCTGATCCCACAGCAGAAGGCCCGGTCATCAGCGGGGCGAACCTCCGTGCTCTTTCCACGGGAGCAACGACGGATAAAATATTCGATCTTGTTCGAAAGCTGCGTAGAACCGTGAAGGTGCCGATGGTTTTTATGACCTACGCCAATGTGGTGTTTTCCTACGGGGCAGAACGGTTTATAAAAACCTGCAGCGAGATCGGCATAGACGGATTGATATTGCCGGATATACCTTTTGAAGAGAAAGGCGAATTTGACAATATCTGCAAACAATATGGACTGGACCTGATCTCCATGGTGGCGCCTACCTCCCATGAAAGGATCAGCCGCATCGCCGCCGAAGCAAGAGGCTTTATCTATTGCGTGTCTTCTCTGGGTGTCACCGGAACACGAAAGGATATCACGACGGATATCGGCGGGATGGTGGAGTTGGCAAAAGCGGCGAACAATATCCCTTGCGCTGTCGGATTCGGCATATCTACACCGGAACAGGCAAGACAAATAGCTCAATTTGCAGACGGGATCATCGTGGGTTCCGCCATTGTCAAGTTATGTGCTGAGTATGGAACGGAATGTGTGCCGCATATCGAGGCTTATGTAAGGATCATGAAACAGGCGATCAGGGAGTTGTCCTGAAGGGCATTTCCCTGAAGCTCCGGCAAAGGGCGTTGGCGATCAATTTATGGCCTTCTTCATTAGGATGCATGCCATCTTCGCAAAGATATGCTCCCAGATCATGCTTTAATAAGAATTCGCAGCGTATATCGATGAGGGTGACATTCTTTTTTATGGCGATTTCGCTCACCGCCAGATTGTACAACTCCTGCCATCTATAGATATACTCTATGTCTTTCAGCCATAGGAGAATGGCGTCGCGATCCAGACCTTTTGATACCCAGTCGAAAAAGCGCCGGGCCAGAAGGGGCGGCAGTGTCGTCATGACGGGAGTTCCGCCCAGAACCCTGATGCTGTCGATGATCTCGCAATACTTTTTTTTGAACTCATCCAGAGGAACGTTTGGAAGATGCAGTCCATCAGGCCTTGCGGCTATTTCAGACCAATTATGATCGCAATCGTTGCCGCCGAATTCCAGGACGATCTCGTCATAATGAGGGAGTTCATCCAAATGGCGCTCAATAAGGGTTTTCCCCCGGAGGATGGTGGAGCCAAAATGTGAAAGGTTCCGAACGCTGCTTCCGGTAACGGATTTAAACAATTCAACGCAGTTATCCTTCGTTGTCTTGTATTTTTTACTGACCGTATCGAAAATTACACCCTTAGCTACGGAATCCCCGAACACACAAAAAGAATTCATGATGCACCTCCTGTATTGAAATGATATAAGTTATAAGTCGTTGTTATTTGCCAAATGTTCTTTATCAAATGTTCTTTTTAGTCTTTGCTTTAGCATGGCTTTGAATAGCGTTGGTAAATCTTGATCAGGATAAAGAGCAAAATGCCTCCAAAGGCCCATCCCGAAAGCACGTCTGTAACATAGTGAACTCCCAGATAAAGCCGTGAAAGTCCAAGAAGAAAAATCAGGCTTGCCAAAATAAAAGTCAATACCTTTGTCAATTTCCTGCCAGGGAATTTTTTACGGATCAAAAAAATCGCAAACCCATAAAAAACCAGCCCCGTCAAAGAATGTCCGCTGGGGAAGCTATAGCCGCCCTGCTCTATAAGGAACATATCTATATCCGGTCGTGGCCGTTTTACCATATATTTCAACAATCTCTGCAACAGCGCGGCAGTAACAGCTCCCGCAATCAGGGGCCATGTAAATCCATTGTTTCGAGTATATGGTATCAGGATCAGAAGGATGCAGAGGGCTGTTATGAACCAGACATCTCCAAAATGTGTAATGAATGCGAATGCTGAAGTCAAACAATCATTGCGTATGGAATAGAACCATTCCGCCACCGCTAGATCAAATCCGTTTATCAAACAAACACCCCATTTTACAGTCTGTCACAGCAGTAATAAAATCCAGTATCAGTATACACGGTTTGAGTAGCATAAACCACAGTATTTATGCTATATTATACTTATGAAAATCATAGGAAATATAATACCATTAATAAAATTGAAAATCGTTCTCGGGCGTTTAAAGGACTACGAGAACAAGATACGCGAGGCCAGAGAATCCGGAGACAATGAAGCGGAAAGACAAGCGATCAAAGAATGCACCAAGATCTGGAGTTCAACGATACTTGCCATGTTCAAAGCCAGGGTGGATGTAACCGGGCATGAAAATATCCCCGAGCAGGGGCCGGCGGTATTTGTGGCGAATCATCAGGGTTATGGGGACATACTGATGTGTCTTTATGCTCTTGACAAGTTTCAGATCGGATTCGTGGCCAAGTCCGATTTGGAGAAATTGCCCTGGTATGGGGAGTGGATCAGAAACATCCGAAGCGTGTATATCAAGCGGGAAAGTCCCCGGGCTTCTCTGGACGCCATCAACGAAGGCATTGAACTCCTTGAAAAAGGGTTTTCGCTGGTGCTGTTCCCTGAAGGAACAAGAAGCAAGGGTCCTGAAATGGGGCCTTTCAACAAGGGTTCCCTTCGACTTGCCACTAAACCGGAGGTTCCAGTTGTTCCTGTGACATTGTGCGGGAGCTATAAATTCTTCGAAGAGACGGGAAAAGTTCAAAAGAATGTTGTTATGAAGGTGATTGTGCATCCTGCTATCGAAACAAAAGGCATGACCAGAGAAGAAATCAAGGCCCTCGACGGCCGGATCGCCGATATCATCGCGAGCGGACTATAAAAGCCATCTGCGGTATCGCAGATGGCTTTGGCTTAGTTTGAGAGTGCTGATTTCCTTTAATCCCTGCAGGCTCTAGGCCCAGGTCTGTCGAAGAATGGATTTTTCCCCATCGTTGCAAGGGGAATGGCAAAGCAGACCGTAACATCCTCCGGGACCAGTCCTAGTCTGGCGGCGGAGCGGCCGGCCGTATAAAGGCAGCGATTATCCATCCGATGATTTGCTGCTATAGAAACCATAGAACCGATAGCGATCCCGAGATCGGTTATTTTAAAGGCGCATTTGGATCCGGCTTTTTTAGCTTCGGCGCAATTCGGAAACCCGCAGAGACTGCAGCCCTTCAAGCCAAGGGGAGCGTCATGAACGCCGACGAGTATCACGCAATGGCTTTGATCGATATTTCCTGCATCACGATCAAAGAATTCCATATAGGGTTGCTTGCCAATCTCCCTCATATCCGACGTCAGATGATCTTTCTCCTCGCCGTCGATGATCGAGACGAAGATGGCATCGACACCGCAGCCTTTTGGTGCTGTTCTCGCTGCCGAAGCCATTAAGTCAGCCACAGTCATAGCTGCACGTTTTTCAGAATCATTGCTATTATAAATCATTTTACCCCTCCTATATCCGCCGTTATGACAATCAAAATTGAAACCGGAGATATAAAGATTATACACTATTTGAAGGGAGCCAGAAAATGTATTTTATTATCAACGAACGATTGACGGGTATAGATTATATGCCGGGACCCGGAGAAAATATCTGCATCGGTGCGGTATTCACTCCTGCTGAATGGGAACTGCAGAAGCGTAAGTTTGAAGTGTTTTCCGGTGTCACCACAGACTTTGAAATCATAAGGAACTGCAAGCTTGAGGATTTCGGTGATTGCGTGGCCGGGACTTTCAGCATCCCGGACAAGAAGAATATGGAAAGCGGTTTTCATCGGTTCGGCTACTGCTTTAATGAAAATGTGATCGTCTTTATAGATAAAAGCGGTATATGCAAAGAGATCATAGACAAGCTTAAAGATATAAAAAAATGGAAGGATCCATCCATCGGGAAATTTTTCTACACCTTCCTGGAATCCATCGTGGAAAAAGATTTGATGTTTTTGGAGGAAATAGGCGATAGTCTTTCAAGCATGGAGGAGGAAGTACTGAAAGACGAGGTTAAGGATTTCAACCAGAGGATGCTCAGATTCCGAAAAAACCTGATGAAGCTCAGCGCATATTATGAACAGTTAAGCGATCTGGGCGAAGAACTCCTGGAAAATCCGGGGACCATCTTTACCGAAGAAACCCTCAGGCTTTTCAAGCTCTTCACTAATAGAGTGGCTAGATTCGGGGGGAATGTCCATATGCTGCAGGAATATTCAATGCAATTAAGTGAAATCTACGAAACCCAAGTCGATATCAAGCTCAACAGCGTTATGAAAACTCTTACGGTGATAACGTCGGTTTTTCTTCCGCTGACACTGCTGGTGGGTTGGTATGGCATGAATTTCAGGCATATGCCGGAGCTGGAATGGTGGTTCGGATATCCCATGGTATTTGTGATCAGTATTTTGATAGCCGCCTTTTGCATCTGGATCTTTAAAAAGAAAAAACTCCTCTAAGTTCCTGATTGGAACAAGAGAGAGTGATTGAGGCTTCTTTCGCCGGCTCCGCCAGGGTTGAACTGGAGCGAGATATGCGTTACAATAGAAAGGCTGTTAACGCTAACCTGCGATTTGCAGCTAAAACCTTTCAGGAGGAAAGAAAATTGAAAGAACCAACATTGATAATCATGGCGGCAGGGATGGGCAGCCGGTATGGCGGTCTGAAGCAGATGGACCCGATCACCGACAAAGGCGAGATCATTCTGGACTTCTCATTATACGACGCGGTCATGTCGGGCTTTAAAAAAGCCATATTCATAATCAAAAAGGAAATGGAAAAAGACTTCCGGGAGCTGATCGAAGGAAAAGCCGACAAGCATATCGAAGTGTCCTATGCTTTTCAGGAGCTGGAGGATCTTCCCGAGGGCTATCAAGTACCGGAGGGTCGCGTCAAGCCATGGGGCACAAGCCATGCGGTCTTATCGGCAAGGCATCAAATCAGCGGACCTTTCTGTGTGATCAATGCGGATGATTACTATGGCCCCAGCGTATATCAGACAGCTTACGATTATTTGATCCAGGCCCAGGACGATGCAAAATATCGTTATGCCATGATCGGATATGAAATTGAAAACACATTAACAGAGCACGGATCCGTGGCCAGAGGTGTTTGCGAAGTCGACAGCACCGGGCACTTGATGCATATTGAGGAGCGTACCCGGATCATGTGGAGAAACGGGGATATTGCTTTTACAGAGGATGATGGCGAAAGCTGGACTTCTGTGCCACGCGGAACACCGGTTTCAATGAATTTCTGGTGCTTTACAGAAAGTTTTATGCGGGAATTGGAGAACCGTTTCACGGGTTTTTTACAAGACAATCTACAGGATAATCCGCTTAAATGCGAATGGCTTCTGCCAAGGACAGTAGATGCGCTGGTTAAAGAGGGAAAAGCGTCGGTCCGTGTGCTTAAATCCTATGACCAGTGGCATGGAGTGACATATAAAGAAGATAAGGAACCTGTGTCCAAAGCGCTTCAGCGTATGAAGGACAAGAGTATTTATCCTGAGAAGCTTTGGACCTAAAAGATTCCGGAACTATAGGATCTGGACCTGAAACAATTTGTTTCAATTACAACTTGCAAATAGCGGATAATGTTCAGATAGGATCATTGAGGTGCCGACTATGCTGCTAAAAGACGGCTTGGTATTAGATGAAAACTTTCAGTTCAAAAGGCTGGATATATCCATCAAAGAGGACCGCATCCAGGAAATAGCAACTGAGATCCGTCCCGCAAAAGATCAAAGAGCGGCAGATGTTTTGGATTTGGATGGTTTTATTGTGATCCCGGGACTAGTGGATATCCACGTGCATGGAGCGGGCGGAACAGATTATTCCAATGCGGATATGGAAGGGATCGAAGATATCGCACGGCAGCTTGCCCGAAGCGGCGTGACGTCTTTTCTGGCGGCATCCCTTTCTTTGCCTCCTGAAAGTATGAAGCAGCTTTACAGGATAACGGAGCGGTATATAGGAATCCAGAAATTCCAAAAGGGAGCGGCATCCCTCCTGGGCATCTACATGGAGGGACCTTATTTTTCTCTCAACTATAAAGGATCCCAGGATGAAGCTTGTTTAAGGCCGCCTGATTATGAGGAATATAAAAGGCTTCAAGCGCTTTCTGGAAATAACATTAAAATAGTTAGCATAGCGCCAGAACTTCCCGGAGCTGGCGATTTCATAGAAAAAACGACCAAAGAATCAGCCGCGGCGCCCCCGATCCTTTCGATCGGGCATTCGGCTTGCAGTTATGATGAAGCAAGGGAAGCTTTTGCAGCCGGTGCCAACCATATCACGCATCTATACAACGGTATGCTGCCGTTCCACCACAGGGAACCCGGAATACCCGGCGCTTTTTTTGATGATCAAAATGCAACGGCAGAACTGATTTGCGATGGGTTGCACGTTCATCCCGCGGCAATCAGAATGGCTTTCCGGCTGGTGTCAGAGGATAGGATCATATTGATCAGCGATGGACTATCCCCAATGGGCAGTAGAATGGATATGGAAAGAACTGCCGGCTTTAATTTCGGCCGGCAGAAAGTTTACGTAAAAAATGGCATTGCGTTCTTAGAAGAAGGCACAACGGCTGGCAGTGTCACCGGGCTCTTATGCTGTGTCAGGAATGCCATAGCATTTGGCATCGATAAGGCGTCTGCCTTCAAAGCAGCTACTATCAATCCGGCTAGGCGTATCAGCATGGACAAAGAAATCGGCTCCATTGCTGTCGGCAAGAGAGCAGATCTGCTGATACTTGATCGTGATTTAAATTTAAATTCAGTGTACATCAAAGGGATGAGGCTATAGCGCTGGAAATCAGTCGTGACTGGCGACGCCATTGCCGACGATGGGAATGGAAGGGCCCAGATAAGTGGGTTCGGGTTTTGTCAGCATTTGTATGAAGTCTTTGTTACGTGCAAGTAACTCCCTGAAATCCCGGGATTCCTGACCGGAATAGATCTGCTGATTCGATGAGATGCCATAAGCGTCGATGCCAAAGCCCCGGGCTGTAAAAAGGGAGCGATATTGGTGGTATTCCTGAGTGACGATGATCATTCTCTCGACATTGAAAATAGCCTTTGCCCGGTACATAGATTCATAAGTCGAGAAACCGGCATAATCAAGAAAAAGGTCTTCCGGAGGGACTCCGGCTTCTAAAGCATATTTTTTCATTGCATTGACTTCGTCGTAGTATTTTTTTCCATGATCGCCCGTAAGCAGCAGTTTAGGTGCCGCCCCGGACCAGTACAGAAAAAGTCCGGTATCGAGCCTGTCCTTCAGCATGGGGCTTGGGGTCCCGTCGGATTTCAATCCTGCGCCGAGGACCATGATGCATTGGGGCTTCAGCGACATTAATCTTTCTATTTTTTCTTCATCTAAATAATGACCGTCTTCCACCGTACCGACTATATATTCTTCCATGGAAGAAATCACATATTCGCTGATACCAAGAGGGATCGCCGCGGCCAGACATAAGACTATGATAATTGCAAGGATAATTTTACGCATTTCAGGAACTCTTTCATATAATTTTTGAAATGATGGATCCGGCGAAACCGGCAAATATATATACTACTACAGGACCAGGGAAAAAACAAGGAGGACTCTTATGCTTCATGCTGGGATAGATATTGGCGGGACAACCATAAAAGCCGGATTGGTAGATTCCCAAAACAATACAATCGTTATTGAGAGAAGTACAGCGTTCCCGAAAAGCGGATATAAAAATGTTTGTCTAACTGTCGGCGAAATGATCAAGAATATGGCGGAAGAAAAGGGTATCCGCTTGGAATTGCTGGGCTCCATCGGCATAGCGGTGCCGGGCAGCATCGATGCTGCTGGGAATCGCGTCATTCATGCTTATAATCTTGGCTTTCATGATGCTCCGATCAAAGAGGAAATCATGGCGGGATTTCCGGGTATTCCCGTTTTTTTAGCCAATGATGCGGATGCAGCCGCCTTGGCGGAATTGCATGGAGGCGTATTTACGGGAGCGAAAACCGCAGTATTGATCACAATAGGCACTGGAGTCGGCGGCGGATTGATCCTGAATGGCAAAATGTTCAGGGGCGGCAATGGCCAGGGTGTAGAGCTTGGCCATATGATGCTGATTTATGGCGGCGAGCCTTGCAGCTGCGGGAACAACGGTTGTGTTGAAGCCTATTG
>CALBZG010000132.1 GCA_937889655.1 uncultured Clostridia bacterium | reverse complement strand
CGGGCAAGCTGACGAATGCCTGCAAGGAGATCGATCGCGGCTATTCGACGTGGAATTTAGCGATGGGCTCCCGGGAACTGTACGACTGGCTGGACGCTGAGCCGGAACTGTTCCATCCGGGGGACCTCGATTATGTTCACTCCGTGGAGCGCATCAGCCGGATGAGCAATTTCATCAGCATCAACGGCGGTGTGGAGCTGGATCTGATGGGACAGGAGAACGGCGAGTCTGCCGGGAACCGCCAGCTCTCAGGCATCGGCGGCCAGATGGATTTTCTTGAGGGCGCATATCGTTCTAAGGGCGGCAAGGGCTTTATATGTCTCAACGCGACGCAAAAGAAGAAAGACGGCACCATCAAATCCAACATCGTTCCCTTCATCGCCGGCGGCAGCACCGTTTCTGCGCCGCGCACGATGGTGGAATATGTGGTAACGGAATACGGTGTAGCGAACCTTCCGGGCAAATCGCTCAGGGAGCGAGCCGAGGCGATGGCAGCCATCGCGCATCCTGACTTCCGGGAAGAGCTTCTTAAGTATGCCTATGAGAACTTTTATTGATACCTGTAAGCAGTACTATTCATGAGCAATTGTAATGAGAACGGAGAGATATATGAGCGACATTTTTACAATGGGCATCGATGTGGGTTCCACCGCCTCAAAATGCATCATCATGAAAAACGGAGAGACCATCGTTGCGAAATCTTTGGTTGACGTTGGAGCGGGAACCAGCGGCCCGGAGAGAGCCATCCAGGCCGTGCTGGCAGAGGCGGAGCTGGAAATGACAGATATGGCTCATGTCATGTCGACAGGATATGGCAGACATTCCATGGAGGATGCGGATTCTCAAATGAGCGAACTTTCCTGCCATGCCCGTGGAGCCTATTTTCAGTTTCCAAATGTGAAGACCATTATCGATATCGGCGGCCAGGATGCCAAGGGTTTGCGGCTGGATGATGGCATGCTGGTCAACTTTGTGATGAATGATAAATGCGCGGCAGGAACAGGAAGATTCCTGGACGTTATGGCCAGAGTTCTGGAGGTCAAAATCGATGATCTGGAGAGCTTGGCAGAACAATCCACAAAGGACGTCACTATCAGCTCCACCTGCACAGTATTCGCGGAATCCGAGGTCATATCGCAACTATCCAGGAATACCGATAAACGCGATATCATTCGAGGGATCCATCGTGCCATTGCCAGCAGAGTCGGTGCTCTGGCAAGAAGGATCGGGCTGGTGGATGATGTTGTCATGACCGGCGGGGTCGCTCGGAACGGCGGTGTGCTGAAGGCATTGGAGGAAGAGCTGGGACATAAAATCTACACATCGGAACTGGCGCAATACAACGGAGCCTTGGGGGCAGCCTTATTCGCGTATCAGAAGTCAAAGTAACCATAGGAAACAATAGATTAAGAGGAAATGAGGGATCAAAATGGCGGAAACAGAGAAAGACGTAAACATGCCGACAGAGAAAGTGCCGGCGAAGAACCTGTTGAGAGAAGTCGTGGACAAAGTGTACGCGGAAGCATGGGAAGCCAAAAAGAGAGGGGAGCCCATCGGCTGGTCATCCTCGAAATTCCCGGCAGAGATAGCGGAGACCCTGGGGCTCAAGGTGTGCTATCCGGAGAATCAGGCGGCAGCCATCTCGGCCAAGCATGGAGGGCAGCGCATGTGCGAATACGCGGAATCCATGGGCTATGACAATGATATCTGCGGCTATGCCAGGATATCGCTGGCCTATGCGGCCGGAGCGGGCGGGGATGAAAGACCGATGCCGCAGCCGGATTTCATGCTGTGCTGCAATAATATCTGCAACTGCATGACGAAATGGTATGAGAATATCGCAAGGATGCACAATATCCCGCTGATCATGATCGACATCCCGTATAACAACACCCCGGAAGTGAACGAGGAGAATGTGGCGTATATCCGGGCCCAGTTCGATGAAGCCATCCAGCAGCTGGAGAAAATCTCCGGGAGAAAATTCGACGAGAAGAAATTCGAGGAAGTATGCGCCAATGCCAACCGGACAGCCAGGGCGTGGCTGAAGGCCTGCTCCTATTGCCAGTACGAGCCTTCTCCCCTCAGCGGATTCGATTTGTTCAACCATATGGCGGATGTGGTGACGGCCCGCTGCCGCAAGGAGTCGGCAGAGGCGTTCGAAGCCCTGGCGGAGGAATATGAACAGTCCGTGAAGGACGGGACTTCCACCTGGCGCTATCCGGAGAACCACCGGATCATGTTCGAAGGCATCCCCTGCTGGCCGGAGCTGCAGAACCTCTTCAGACCGCTGAAGGAAAAGGGGATCAATACCACGGCCGTGGTCTATGCGCCGGCCTTCGGATTCGTCTATAACAACATGGATGAAATGATGCGGGCCTACTGCAAGGCTCCGAACTCCGTCTGCCTGGAGACCGGCGTGGAGTGGCGGGAAGGCATCTGCCGGGAAAACAAGGTAGACG
>CALBZG010000131.1 GCA_937889655.1 uncultured Clostridia bacterium | reverse complement strand
GAGTTCAGACGTGTGCTCTTCCGATCTCCCAGAACCGCTCCGGATCTGAAAGCCATTTTCAGAGCTTTTCCCATTCCGGATTGCAGAGCTGCATTTGCTGTTCTTACATTTCCCTTTGTTGCGACATTCATGCCAAAGAAACCTGCAAGTACGGAAAAAACGGCGCCACAGACATAAAGACCTGCAGTGAGCCAACCGATAGCAAGGCCTATGACCAGAAAGCAAACAACGATCACAACAGCCATAGCTTGGTATTCTCTTTTCAGAAATGCCATAGCGCCTTCTCTGATGTAAGAAGCGATGTCTTTCATTTTTTGCGACCCCTCATCAGCCTTGAAACCCAGGCAGTGAAGCCGTAGGCAAAGATCAATGCTACAACAGCGCTTAGAGGAGCGACGATACTTAAAGTGCTCATTTTATGATACCTCCCTTTTTTTTCGGCTACCAACACAAAGAGGTGCCAATGGCGCCTCTTTGTTAATAGCCAAATATTTATTATTTAATAATATTAAACAAATTGTTATAGATCCTTCAGCCAATTATTCGATAGCTACTAAGGCTAACGAGATGGCAATGAAGCAAACAGCTGCGACCTTTGTTATCTTCTGAAGGAGAGCTTCATATCCCTTGCTCTTTTTTTTGCCAAAAAGTTGCTCTGCGCCACCCCCTATCGATCCTGATAATCCCGCGCTATTTGCGGATTGGAGCAATATGCTGGCTATTAGTATTAAACTCGCTATTGACAGTAAAACCATCAGAACTATTTTTCCCATTTTTAACCTCCCTTATGCGATAACTCGATAATATTAACACACCACTGAATAAAAATCAAGAAATTTCGTGGGTAATACAACTATATCGAGGATGGTCAAATCAAAGTATGTTTTCGTATTTACTTTATATTGTAGAATGCATCCAAACCGGCATAGCTGCCTGATGTTCCCAACATCTCTTCGAGTCTCAGCAATTGATTGTATTTTGCTATCCTGTCCGTCCGGGAAAGACTGCCTGTTTTGATTTGTCCGGCGTTGACCGCTACCACGATATCGGCGATCGTAACATCCTCCGTCTCGCCGCTTCTGTGAGATACCACTGCGCTGTAACCGGCTCTTTTTGCCATTTCGATCGCATCCAGAGTTTCCGTTAAAGTTCCGATCTGGTTCACTTTTATCAGTATGGAGTTTGCTACACCCATCTCGATCCCCTGTTTCAGGCGCCTGGTATTTGTAACAAACAAGTCATCTCCAACCAATTGAACTTTCTTCCCAAGGCGGTCGGTCAGGATCTTCCATCCGTCCCAATCATCTTCGTCCAATCCATCCTCAATAGATATGATAGGATATTCATTAACCAGCTTTTCATAATAATCCACCATTTCAGAAGAGGTTTTCACTACACCCTCTCCTTTCATGTTGTATAATTTATTTTTTGTATCATAGAATTCAGATGCGGCGATATCCAGGGCGATCTTAATTTCTTCACCAGGTTTATAACCCGCTTTTTGAATAGCCTCCACGATGATTTTGATGGCCTCTTCGTTAGTCTCCAGGTTTGGAGCAAATCCGCCTTCATCACCTACTGCAGTGTTCAACCCTCTGGATTTCAGAACTGCCTTCAGGTTGTGGAATACTTCCGCTCCCATTCTCAATGCTTCCCGAAATGATGAAGCGCCAACCGGCATGATCATGAACTCCTGAAAGTCAACATTGCTGTCAGCGTGGGACCCACCGTTCAATATATTCATCATAGGCGTTGGAAGCACTTTAGCATTTACTCCGCCTAAATACTGGAATAGCGGCAAACCACAATAGTTTGCTGCCGCGTCTGCAGCTGCAAGGGAAACTCCCAGTATAGCATTAGCGCCCAGCTTGCTCTTATTAGGCGTACCATCCAGATCGATCAGCATTTTGTCGAGTCCGACCTGATCCAAAACATTATAACCGATTATTTCATCGGCGATAATGTCATTGACATTAGAAACAGCTTTTAAAACACCCTTTCCCAAATAGCGGTTCTTATCATCGTCCCTCAGCTCCACAGCCTCGTGGATCCCTGTTGATGCTCCAGAAGGCACAATAGCGCTGCCCATGGTCCCATCCTCCAGATAAATCTCTACCTCAATAGTCGGATTTCCTCTTGAATCAAGTATTTCTCTGGCGACTACATCATCGATAAATGACATATAAAGCTTCTCCTTTCAAATTCAACCTGCACAAACGTTCCTCTTAAAAACGTTTATTAAAAATTTATAATATCCATAAAAGTTGCCGGCTCCAAACTGGCACCGCCTACCAATGCCCCGTCGATTTCAGGCATGTTCAGGATTTCCGCAGCATTTTCGGGCTTGACGCTTCCACCATACTGAATGATGAGGCTCCCGGCAGTGCCGGTATCATAAAGTCCTGATACGATATTCCTGATAAAGCCACACATTTCGCTTGCCTGCGCCGGAGTGGCATTTCTTCCTGTACCGATTGCCCATACTGGTTCATAAGCAACTGTCAGTGCCGAAACTTGCCCGGATGTCAAACCCTTTAATGCTTCTTTGATCTGTTTTTCTACTACTTCAAATTCTTTCCCTGCATCGCGCTCTTCCAGAATCTCGCCGACGCAGAGGATCGGCAGTATTCCGGCTTCAAAACATCTGTGCAGCTTCTTATTGCATGCATCATCTGTCTCTCCAAAATACCTTCGTCTTTCACTATGTCCAACAATACAATAATCAACGCCTGCTTCCAAAAGCATCGTCGCCGAGATTTCTCCTGTGAATGCGCCTTCTTTTTCATAATGCACATTCTGCGCTCCGACTTTGATCCCGCTCCCGGAAAAAGCACCGACCAGGGCTGCCAATTGAGTGTATGGTGCGCATATCGCTGTATGCACAGCTGTCTGAACGCCAGGCTTATGATAAATTCCTTTAAATTCTTCGGCAAATTTCAGGGCTTCAGCTGTGGTTTTGAACATCTTCCAGTTTCCGGCTATAAATTTTGCTCTCATACTTGACACCCCTTTTTATTTGTCCTGCAGCACTGCGATCCCCGGCAGCGGCCTTCCTTCAAGAAATTCCAAAGAGGCTCCGCCGCCTGTTGAAATATGTGTCATTTTGCCAGAAAGGCCGAATTGCTCTACGGCGGCTGCTGAATCTCCGCCTCCAATGATGGTCAACGCGCCGGACTCGGACATGGCCTGTGCAATTTTTAACGTGCCTGATGCAAAATTCGGTATCTCGAACACGCCCATAGGGCCGTTCCAAAGAATCGTTTCGGCCTTTGATATCTCTGAAGTGAATAATTCAACTGACTTGGGGCCTATATCAAGACCCATCATATCTTCAGGGATGCTTTCTCTGTCGCATATTCTGATTTCCGAATCATTGCTGAACTCTTTGGCGCATACGGTATCCAGAGGCAGCAGCAGTCTTGTGCCGAGGTCTTCGGCTTTTTTCAGAATGCGTCCGGCCAACTCGATGCCATCTTCATCAACAATGGATTTCCCAACTTCAAATCCGATGGCCCTGAAAAATGTATATGCCATGCCACCGCCAATGATCAATGTATCGACCTTGTTCAAGAGATTTTCTATAACCGGTATTTTATCCTTGACCTTAGCTCCTCCCAATATGGCGAGAAACGGCCTTTTAGGATGTTCAATTGCCTTTCCTAGGAATTCCACTTCTTTTTCGATCAGGAATCCCGAAACTGATGGAAGATATTCCGCTATACCGGATATGGAAGAGTGATTCCGATGGGCGGTGCCAAATGCGTCGTTGACATAAACATCGGCTAAAGAAGCCAGGGTTTTTGAAAATTCCGGGTCTTTGATCGATTCCTTAGGGCTGAAGCGTACATTTTCCAAAAGCATGACTTCACCGGGTTTTAGACCTGCAGCAGTCTCGATCACCTCATGGTCTACAACGTCAGGGGAGCTAATAAACTTGATCTGCTTCCCTGTCAGCTCCGTGAGTTTATCCGCAACGGGCCTCAAGCTGTACTTCATGTCCGGCTGGCCATCCGGCCGGCCCAGATGAGACATCAATATTATTTTTGCTCCCTTTTCTGCCAGATAATCGATGGTGGGAATGGCTGCTGTGATTCTGCTTTCATCCGTAATGATGCCATTCTCCATGGGCACATTGAAATCACAGCGCACAATGACTCTTTTGCCGGTAACATCGATATCTCTGATTGTCTTTTTCATTTTTCTAACTCCCGTTTTTATTGAATATTAAATTGACGTACTAGAGTCCTTTGCTGATAATGTATTCAATAAGGTCCACTGCCCGGGTCGAATATCCCCATTCATTATCGTACCAGGAAAGGATTTTGACCATATTCCCTTCCAATACCATCGTTGAAAGCCCATCGATCGTGGACGAAACGGGATCGCCTTTGAAATCCACCGATACTAGGGGTTCATCCGTATAGGCCAATATCCCTTTCAATTTGGTTTCAGCCGCATTCTTCAGGATCGAATTCACTTCTTCGGCTGTTGTCTCTCTTTTTACTTCAAATACAATATCGACCAACGATACCGCAGGAGTTGGTACCCTGATGGCCATGCCATTCAGCTTGCCTTTAAGCTGCGGCAATACTAAAGCTACCGCTTTCGCCGCTCCGGTAGTTGTTGGGATCATAGAGATTCCAGCTGCTCTCGCTCTTCTTAAATCTTTATGCGGCAGGTCTAATATTTTCTGATCGTTTGTATAGGAATGGATGGTGGTCATGAGACCTCTTTGTATCCCGAATTCTTCATCTATAATTTTTGCGAAAGGTGCCAGACAGTTGGTTGTGCAGGATGCATTAGATAGTACATGATGCTGAGAAGGATCATATTTTTCTTCATTGACGCCCATTACGATGGTGAGATCCTCTTCCGTTGCAGGGGCTGAAATAACGACTTTCTTCGCTCCTGCAGATATATGTTTGGCAGCGTCGGATTTCTTTGTAAACATCCCTGTGGATTCCAATACGACTTCGGCGCCGATCTCACCCCAAGGTATTTCTGCGGGATCTTTCAGTGCATATATTTTTATCTCCCTGCCATTTACAATTATGGAGTTTTCTGTCGCATCCACCGTTCCTTCAAATTTGCCAAAACAGCTGTCATATTTCAACAGGTGCGCCAGTGTGGCAGGCGTAGTCAAATCATTGATCGCAACAACCTCAAAATTGCAGTCTTCTCTTTCTACTGCGATCTTGAAGGCGTTTCTTCCGATCCTTCCAAATCCGTTAATCCCTACTTTAGTTTTCATGTAGATTACCTCCCGCTTATTGAATCACGAACAAAAATATTATATTAACAGCAGGCGCTGATTAATATCTCCTTCTTTTCGAAGACGATAATATGCCCATCTCATCTCTGTATTTTGCAACTGTCCTTCTGGAAATGTCTATGCCCTTTTCACTTAATAAACTGACCATGTCCTGATCACTTTTCGGTGATTTAGGATCTTCTCCTTCAACCATCTCTCTAATAAAAGATTTTACACCCATCGAGGAAATATTTTCTTCGCTTCCGCTTTCACAAGCATTTTTTGCAACTCCGCTTTTGAAAAAATACTTCAATTCGAAAACGCCTCTCGGGGTCTCCATATATTTTCCATTGATGGCTCTGCTCACCGTTGACTCATGAATATCCACTTCATCGGCGATTTGCTTCAGTGTAAGAGTCTTCAAGCATTTGGGACCTTCTTCAAAAAAGCTGTGCTGATATTTCACAATGGCGGATGCAACGTTAAATATAGTGTTTTTTCTCTGATCGATGCTCTTGATCAGCCAAAGCGCCGAATTTACTTTTTTTGCTAGGTATTTCGCCAGTTCCGGATCGTGCTGCGCTTCATCCTGAAGCTTGCCGTAATAAGAACCGAGCATCAGGCGCGGCACGCTGGTCTCGTTCATTGACACAACATATTTTCCGTCGATTTTTTCCACAGTAATATCCGGTATAATATAATGGGAATCGTATCCTTCTGCAAACTGTCTCCCCGGTTTTGGCTCGAGCCTTCGGATGATGTCTGCTATTTCCTGTATTTTCTGTACCGAAACTCCCATTGCCTTGGCAATGCTATTGATTTTGTTTGCTCCGAGATCCTCCAAATAATCCCTGATAACTATTTCCGTCAGATAATAATCCTCAAGCACACATTTGTTTTTACCGGATTCTTCGAATTCCTTCATGATAGAGTCGAGTTGTATCAATAAGCATTCTTTAAGATTCCTTGCACATACTCCCACAGGATCAAAACTCTGGATGATCTCTATGGTCTTCTCTACTCTTTCCCTTGTGGTCCCCAGGTTTAGAGCGATCTCGTCAGTATCCATCGTCAGATAGCCGTTCTCGTCCAGGGCCTCGATGATATATCTCCCTCTTTCCCTGCACTTCTCTTTCAAATCAGCCGTCTCCAGTTGAAAAAGCAAATGCTCCGCAAGGGTCTCCTTTTTCGCAGCAGCAAATTTTTCCATTGTAAAATCGCCGGATTCCGTGACATCCTTGCTGCTATTCTTGCTCATGACCGTCATGTTGGAAAATCTATCGACGCTTTCAGCTGCCATTTCCATCACGGGGTTGGACAGAAGTTCTTCCTGAACATATTCATCCAATTCCTGAGTATTGAACTGCAAAATACGAATAGCCTGTATCAGGTCCGGTGTCATTACCAGTTTCTGAACTTGTTCAATTGTCTGCTCATACACAAATTTCATGCAATTATTATACCATATACAAATACTTTTTGTTAATTTTTTGTTAACGCGATTTATAAAAGATTGGGGAAGGACAGCTGGCGCAATGCTTCGAATAAAATGATGTTGACCGAATTAGCCAGATTCAGGGAGCGCAGTCTGGTGTCGGCGCTCATCGGGATCCTTACTGCTTTCTCTTTATAGTGCTCTATGAAATCACGCGGAAGCCCGGATGTTTCTTTCCCGAATATTATCATGTCTTCATCTTTGTACTCAATATCCGTGTAGATCTTTTCGCCTTTTGTCGTGGCAAGGTAAAAATTCCTACCATGGTTTTCTTCGATGAAAGCATCCATACTTGAATAACGCTTGATCTTCACATATTGCCAGTAATCCAGACCGGCCCGTTTCAGGGTTTTATCATCTATAGAGAATCCCAGGGGTTCGACCAGATGCAAAGTAGTTCCCGTGGCTGCACAGGATCTGGCGATATTACCGGTATTGGGCGGGATCTCAGGCTCCACCAGAACAATATGCAATGCCATAATCATACTCCTTCTTGGTACTTAACTGCGCCCTCTATTATTCGCGGTTTATTATATTACTTCGCAAGAAAAATATAAAGGTGTTTCTATGTATTCCTAATTTTCGAAATATATGAAATTAGTGACTTTTTGATTGGGTTGTTATATAATTTTAAGACACGATCAAGGGGAGGTATAACCTATGAATACTATCAAAATAGGGCTGTTGGGATTAGGCAACATCGGTACAGGCGCTTATAAAACCTTATCGATGAACGAAACCCATATCAGCCATATGCTGGGAGCCCGTCTCGAAATATCCAGGATACTGGAAAAGGATACCGATAGGGACCGCGGTATTTATATAGACAAGAGGAAGTTCACTCAAGAGCCCGACGATATTTTCAACGACCCGGAAATCCGCATCGTTATCGAGCTGTTAGGCGGTGTGGAGCCTGCTACATCTTTTATGCTGGCGGCTATGAATGCAGGGAAATCCGTTGTAACAGCCAATAAGGCTGCAGTAGCCGCGAATTATTTAAAACTGATGGAAACAGCCCGCAGAAATAATGTTGAGTTTCGTTTTGAGGCCAGCGTCGGTGGCGGGATCCCGGTAATAAATGCATTAAGCACTGTTCTTAGAGCGAATCAGATAGAGGAAGTACTGGGAATTGTCAACGGAACAACGAACTATATACTGACACAAATGGCTGATAACGGCCTCGATTACAATGAAGCTCTTAGCGCTGCACAGCATAAAGGCTTTGCCGAGGCAGATCCTTCCTCAGATGTTGAAGGCACTGACGCAGCAAACAAGCTCACGATACTTACAGCATTGGCTTTCGGGAAATACGTCGCTCCACAAGAGATCCCTACAAAAGGCATCACATCCATCACAAAAAATGACATTGAAGCAGCGTCGAGAGAAGGATGTAAAATCAAGCTTATCGCTAAAGCATCGATAAAAAACGGCAAACTGGAATGCAGCGTTGAGCCGGTCAAACTGACTCTTAGCCATCCCCTTTGCGGCGTCAACAATGAATTCAATGCAATTTATATCACAGGCAATGCAGTCGGCGAACTGATGTTTTACGGGAAGGGAGCCGGGCCGTTCCCTACAGGAAGCGCTATCATGGGCGATGTGATGGAAATCGCGAAAATGATGATTTATTGCAAAATGTGCCGGGGTGAAACCCTTGACGATGTCAGATCGGAATACGATTATGACCAGGATTGCAGCTCTGATAATCCAAATGGTTCCTCCTGTGATTTTGCCATTGAAATCGATCGGGAGCTGGATTGCAGTTCAGATAATTGTTGCGACTCGAAATACTGCACCCCGGGCGGCGGCTGCGGTTGTTATTAAAAATCCGGAGGATGATGTATGAATTTATATGAAAATTGGTTGGGGCTGATCAAAGGCCAGACAGATGAATCTTTTGAAGAGTTTTGGAAGAAATATTCCGATGCCGAAATACGTATATACAGCAGTATTTTGGATGATCCCAAAGCAATAGCAAAGGGAACTTTTGAGGATCTGGCATCGAAGTTCGATGTCGAGCAGATTCTTTTTATGGGATTCCTCGACGGTATACAAACTTCTCTGATCGAACCTTTTGACTTGAACGAGACCACACCGGCCACTTATATGGAGCTGGCTTTCGATGTCGAAAAATTGTTCTACAACATGCTGACTGCTGAGGCGGAGCATCTTTACTCCCTGCCTCAATGGGATAAACTCTTGAATGATGAAGTTAAAAAAGATATAATCGCACGCTATAAGAAATCCCGGACTGTAGTCAAAGAGAAGGAACCCGGAAGAAACGATCCTTGTCCTTGCGGATCCGGCAAAAAATATAAGAAGTGCTGTGGTGCAAACATATAAATAAGGAACGGCTTAGCCGTTCCTTATTTATATGTTTTAATGGCTTCCTCGCCCTCCATCGCTCTTAGTGCTCCAAGAGCCAGTGCTTCCAGCTCATTTTCCCCCGGGCGTATTACCGTGGGTGCGATAAATCTCACCCTGTCGCTGATATTTTTCACCAAATCATCAGAATATGCCATCCCACCGGTTATGATGATAAAATCCACCTCGCCCTTCAAAACCGTTGCCATAGCGCCGATCTCTTTTGCGATTTGATACACCATGGCTTTAAGAACAAGATCTGCGTATTCATTGCCTTCTCTTACCATTTTTTCAACGATCCGAAGGTCTTTTGTCCCTAGATGATCATAGATTCCTCCCTCGCGAGTCATCTTTTTGATAAGTTCATCAACGGTTCTATATTTTCCAGAATAACATAATTGCACAAGGCTTTTCGAGGGGAGTCCCCCCGCCCTATCCGGGCACATCGGTCCGCCTTCAAAAGTGTTATTGCAATCAATGATCCTCCCCTTGGTATGAGGGGTTATTGAAATGCCAGCGCCCAGATGTGCGACAACAAAGTTCAGATCTTCATATTCTTTACCTATTTCCTCGGCATATTTTCTTGCCACTGCACGGCTGTTCAATGTATGCATCATGCTTATGCGAGGTAATTCCTTCAAGCCTGAAAGTCTGGCTACAGTTTCCATTTCATCTACTGAAACAGGATCCATGACCAGGGCAGGAACACCGATATCGTCAGCGATCTCTCTAGCGATGACTGGACCCAGATTCGCTGGATGCTCCCCATAAAAACCACTGCTGACATCCTTCAGCATTGCGTCGTTTATGGCATAGATCCCTCCTTCGATGGGTTTACCCAAACCTCCTCGGCCTATGACAACATCGATTTGCTTGTAGCTGAAACCCGCCTCCTCAAGAGCATCCATGACCAGCTCCATTCTATATTCTTTCTGTTCAAAGACATTGTCGAAAGAAGCCAGATCATCCTTGGTATGTTCGATATTGTCTTCAAAAATTTTATCCTTGTCTGAATATACCGCTATCTTGGTCGAAGTGCTGCCTGGGTTGATAACAAGTGTTCTGCAAGGCATGATGATCACCCCACTGCTTCCATTCCGCGTTTTATGGCTTTGAGATTGATTTCCACAAATGCAGGCTTTACGTTTTCTCTGATGATTTTGTCCCAATCTATTTTTTCAAGGCCCATGGCTTTGATGATGGAGCCGAGAAGTATGATGTTCATAACTTTGCCGTTCCCAAGTTCTTCTGCTGCCTGAGAAGCGTTTATCACGGTAACCGGAACGTGTTTTTTGATTTCTTCGATTGCATTATCCGGATATACAGCATCGCCGGTCAAAATAGGCATTGATGGCATCTTGTATTCATTCACGACTACCCTGCCATCGGGCTTCAGATATTCCAAAAACCTGAGAGCCTCCATTTTTTCGAAAGCGATCACAATATCCGCTCCGCCTTTTTCTATAACGGGAGATTCGACCTTTTCCCCATATCGAACATGAGATGAAACATCTCCCCCTCTTTGGCTCATACCGAGGATCTCACTCATCTTCACATCATAACCCGCTTCCATCAGGCCTTGGGTCAACAACTTGCCGGCTAGAATAGTTCCCTGGCCGCCGACTCCCGCCAATAAAATACTTTTTGTCATCTCAAGCCTCCGTCCTTCCAATAGCATCTTTAGGGCAGATTTGTCCACAAACCCCACAACCGACACACTGTAGTGCCTCGATCACCGCTTTTTTTCTTTCCTGATCAAAAGACAAGGCCGGGCAACCGCACTTTATACAGAGCTTGCAGCCAATGCATTTTTCCGCATCCACTTTTTGCTTGTCTTCGAATGCCCCTCTGAATTCCTGCTTGTCCGCTTCGGAGAATTTCTTTAAAGCGCACGGCCACCTTGTTATTATGACCGATGGTTCATCAAGGGCGATACACTCATCCAAGGTTTTATTAACTACATCCAGATCGTTTGGATCGATGGTCCTTACATGCTTTATCCCAATGGCTCTGACGATAGCCTCGATGTCCATAATCGGTGCGATATCGCCCTTGGCATTTTTCCCGCTCCCCGGATTCTCCTGGTGCCCTGTCATGCCGGTGATCCTATTATCAAGGATCACGCTTACCGTATTCGAGCCATTATAAACTACGGTCATCAACGAGTTTATTCCGGTATGGAAGAAGGTCGAATCTCCCAGTACGGATACAACCCTCAGGCCAGTATCCGTCATGTTGAATACTTTCTGAGCGCCGTGGCCAATGCTGAAGCTGGCCCCCATGCAAATCGTAGAATCCATTGCGGTGTAAGGTTTAGCGAATCCAAGAGTGTAGCACCCGATGTCCCCGGATATCATAATATTTTTCTTTTTGCCTAAATGGTAGAAAAATCCTCTATGCGGGCATCCGGCGCAAAGTGTAGGAGGTCTTCCAATGACCCCGCCTCTGTCATATTCGATTTCGGGCAAAGCTTTCCCATAAACATATTTCCGGATGACATCCGGGGTCATTTCCCCGTATTTCGGGAACAGGTCTTTTCCAATGCATCGATAGCCTAAAATGCGAACTCTTTCTTCCAGATACGGATCGTTTTCCTCAATAATGTATACCCTGCCGACAGTGCCGCAGAATTCGCTGATGAGAGCATCCGGGAGCGGATGGGTAAAGCCAAGTTTCAGGTAAGAAACGGTATCGCCGAACACTTCTTTGGCGTATCGATAACTCGGCCCGGAAGCGATGATTCCGATTTCCAGATCATTATATTCGGCGTAATTCCATTTACAGCGCTCTGAATAATCTTTTAGACGACTTAATCTCGTTTCCAGATCGACCCTCCTTAATTTTGCCAGGGCAGGAACCATTACATATTTGGATGGAGTTTTAATAAAATCTTTGATGGCAACTTCCTTCCTTTCGCCCACTTCTGTTATGGATTTGCTGTGGCAGACTCTGGTCGTCATCCTGAAAATAACCGGTATATCATTCATCTCACTGATTTCATAGGCTTCTTTTACCATATCGAGGCATTCCTGGCTGTCTGAAGGCTCGAACATCGGAATCTTTGCCGCTTTGGCATAATTCCTGTTATCCTGTTCATTTTGAGCACTATGCATCCCCGGCTCGTCTGCTGTTATTATGACTGCTCCGCCGTTTACTCCTGTGTAAGCAAAAGTGAAAAGTGGATCTGCGGCCACGTTCATTCCCACATGTTTCATGGAAGCCATCGCTCTGGCTCCTGCAAAAGATGCGCCGATAACGGACTCCAGCGCCACCTTTTCATTTGGCGCCCATTCAGCGGTGATATCTTCGTAAGTCGCCAGATTTTCCAGGATCTCCGTGCTGGGTGTTCCGGGATATGCCGCAGCATAGCGTACTCCTGCTTCATACGCTCCCCGTGCTACCGCTTCGTTTCCTGTCAATAGTTGCTTCATATCGATCTCCTCTCTATCTCTCTATCATTATTTTTTACCAAAGCTGCACATAGCAGCAGTGAAATGTATTTTTCCTCGAAGGTTGCTCCTCTGGAACTGAGAACGATGGGCACAGCAGCACCGATAACACACCCGGCCATTCTGGCCCCTCCCAGGCAATAAAGTCCCTTCGTCGTTAGATTGCCCGAGGTGATATCCGGCATCAGCATGATGTCCACATCACCTGCTACAGGGCTGTTGTACCCCTTGATTTCAGCCGCCGTAGCGCTTACCGCCAAATCAAAGGAAATTGGTCCTTCTATCAAACATCTTCCAAAGTAATTTTCCTCGTTTGCCAACCTTTTCAACTCGGCGCCATCGATGGTTTCCCGCATTTTTTCATTGACCACTTCAATAGCTGCCATGACGCCAGCTTTCGGACAATCGTACCCCAGCGCATGGAAAAGCTCAATGGCATTTTTCAGGATCGCCTTTTTCTGTTCTAAATCAGGGTAAAGGATCATACCTCCGTCGGTCGTGGCTAACAATTTGTGGTAGGATGGAATTTCCAGAATGGCCACATGGGACATGATTCTGCCGGTTGTGATGCCATAACGTTTATCAACCACCGCCTTGAGCAATGTCGCTGTTTCCATTTTCCCTTTCATCAGAAAATCCCCTTCGCCCCGTCGTATGATATCCACCGATGCCGCAGCCGCACTTTCAGGATCTCCGATATCCAAGATATTTCCAGCATTGACCTTGTACCCCAATTCTCCGGATATCTGTTGGATTTCTTGACTTTTGCCAACAAGCATATAATCGATGAGGCCATCCTGCTCCGCCTTCAATACGGCTTCAAGGGCATGTGGATCATGGGCTCCCGCCAAGACAACTTTCTTCCTGGAAGTATTCCCGACAGCTTTCATTAACTGATCGAAATTTTTATATACCATATTGTTAATACTCTCTTTCTTTTATTGCATTGTAGTGCCTGCAATGATCGCGTATCAGGCAATCCTCGCATTTGGGGTTTCTTGCGGTGCAAAGGTTCCGTCCATGAAAGATCAGACAATGATGGGTTTGGGTCCACCTGTTTTCCGGTATATTCTTCATCAGTGCTTCTTCCGTTTCCAGCACATCCTTTCCGTCAGCCAGGCCGATTCGGTTAGCTACGCGAAAAACATGGGTATCGACTGCGATCCTTTGTTGGCCGAATCCGACTGACAATACGACATTTGCCGTTTTTCTTCCAACTCCGGGCAAAGTGATCAGCGCATTATAATCGCCGGGCACGATTCCATCATATTGGCTTGCCAGTATTTTGGAAAGTCCGATAATGTTTCCTGCTTTCGTCTTGAACATTCCTATAGTCCTGATGATTCTCTCAACATCGGATCTGTCTGCTTGGGCCAGCCGGCCGGCATCGGGATATCTGCCAAAAAGTTCTCCTGCCACACGATTTACACTTTTGTCCGTTGTCTGAGCCGAAAGCACAGTAGCGATCAGCAACTGAAAAACATTTTCATGTTCCAGGGCGCAACCTGCCTCCGGATACATTTCTTCAAGCCGGTCGAGGATTTCCTTAATTTTGTCCTTTTTCATCGTTTTATTGCTTTTTTGATCATTCGATTATATCTGCCGGTTCCTTCAATCTACTTTTTATCATATTTATGTATTATAACCTAAGGGTCAGAATTATTCTATAATGAACTTCTTTAGAAGCTACCTATAATAGCAAAATCTTGACTTGACCCGTGGGTCGGAATTTGTTATGATGAGCTTGCCGACCGGCGGGTCGGTATCTACTTGCAAAAATTCATTAATTGTCATCAACTAATTGCTCTAAGGAGAAAAAAATGGAAAATCAAGATAGACTCCATATAGAATCTGTTGAAAAAGATTTGCAGCCGGAGTCCAAAGCCGGCTTGTCCAGCAGGTTCAATCGGATGAAATTGCCTCAAAAGATCCTTCTGATCGCTGTCCTTTTGATGATTGCTTTAGGCGTCTACAGAATCGCCTCAATTATATCAGGCCCGACTCAAAAAGAAGAGCCTCCCGTCAACGTTACTGTGTCAGAAGCCGAAACGGGATCTATATTTACTACCTCTCCAGTCACCGGAAGAATCGCGCCGGTCAATGAGGCAGTCATAGTCCCTCTGGCTTCAGGCAAGGTGACTGCTGTTTATGTTTCCCTTGGAGACTACGTAGAAAAGGGTACGATCCTTTTCGAAATCGATAAAACCCAGATTGCGGCATCCTATAGCCAGGCCACGGCTGCATTTCAGGCGGCTAAAACCGCATATAATGCTATGAGCACCCTGTATGCGGAAGGCGCCGTTTCACTGGCTGATTATGAAGCGGCAAAATCAGCCTATGCCTCTGCTCAGGCTGCCGCTACAATGGCTGGGGAAGCGTACAGAAACTGCTCTCCATCCTCTCCAATCAGCGGCTATATCACCTCTTTAAATGTGTCCTTGGGGAACCTGGCCACAACGGGCAGCGTGGCTGCAACGATCGCGGACACTTCTTCCTTGAAAATAGATGCCGACATTACCGAATATTTGCTTGGAACGATCGCGGTGGGTGATGAGGTCCAAATCTATGTCGGGACTCTAGGCGACACGGCTTACGCCGGTCAAATAACGGCTTTATCTCCTGCGCCCGCCGCCGGAGGGCTCACATACCCTATAACCATAACTGTGACGGATAAGAGAAGCGACATAAAAGCGGGCATGTTTGCAGAGGTCCAGATCATCGCCGAATCAAAGGATCAGGTCATAATCGTTCCTTCCGATGCGGTGGTAATTAAGAGCGGAAGGTCTCTTGTCGCCACTATAGATGAAAATAATATCCCAACATATAAGGAAGTAGTCACCGGTATCGATAACGGCAATTTCGTTGAAGTAAAAGCCGGGCTGACGTCAGGAGAAAAAATCATAACATCAGGCCAGCAATATATCACCGAAGGCCAGGCAGTCAATGTGATCGAATAGGGGAGCAGCAATGAACATATCCAGTCTATCAATTAAACGTCCTGTTGCAACGATCATGCTAATGATGATGGTCGTTGTTCTGGGCGTATCAGCTTTTATAGGAATGCCAAGGGATCTGATGCCGAAAATCGAATACCCGATGGCGCTGGTTCTTTGCGATTACCCGAATGCAGCACCTCAAGAAGTAGAATCCATGGTGACGAAGCCTCTTGAAACAGCTCTGGCTTCCGTTGAAGGCCTTGATTCCATGTATTCCATTACGCTTCAGGGGCAATCCGTGGTAGCCGTGCAATTTGACATGGATCAGGACATGAACTTTGCGACCTTGAATATGCGCGAAAAAATAGCACTGGTGGAAGATTATCTGCCAAGCACCGCTGGCGATCCTATGGTTCTGAAGCTTGACATGAACTCTCTTCCGATTTCCCAGATTTACGTTTCCGGCGATATGCCTCTTGACGAACTGAATAGCCTATTGGAAAGTAACATCGTTTCCAAATTTGAGAGACTGAGCGGGGTTGCCTCTGTAGATGTCACCGGTGCGATCGAAGAAGAAATCGCTATTACGGTGGACCAGCAGAAGCTCACTGATTATGGGATGAACCTCGCGTTATTGTCTCAGCTGTTGGCGGCTGAAAATATCAATATGCCAAGCGGAGATATTACGAAAGGAAGCACAGAAATAATTGTCAGGACTGTGGGAGAATTCAAGAGTGTCGAAGACATCAAAACCCTTCCGCTGGTGCTGCCGGATTATAGCATAGTCAGACTTAGCGATCTGGCAACAGTGGAGGCTGGCTACAAAGAGCAGAACTCTATATCCCGTATCGATGGAAGCACCGCGATCGGCTTGATGATAACGAAGCAGTCAGATGCAAATACTGTAAAAGTCTCCAGCGAGGTGGAAGATCTTCTTGTTGAATTGAGAGAGGATTATCCGGATCTCAAATTCGTGGTTGGTTTTGATCAGGCTGATTTTATCAACGGTTCTCTCAGCTCTGCCGGAGAGGCTGCTGTAATTGGCGCGATTCTCGCTGTTGTGGTCGTATTCCTGTTTCTTTTGAATATGCGAAGCACACTAGTCATCGCTTTGTCTATACCGACAT
The DNA here is from genome assembly GCA_937889655.1 of uncultured Clostridia bacterium. GTDB lineage: Bacteria > Bacillota > Clostridia > Peptostreptococcales > Anaerovoracaceae > CALBZG01. Next base: position 1,166 of record CALBZG010000131.1, on the reverse strand, counting down.
CCCTTTTGGCAACCTTTGCGCTCATGAATTGGCTGGGGATCTCTCTTAACGTCGTTACGTTATGCTCTCTTACTATATCCATAGGAATGCTGGTGGACGATTCCATCGTTGTCCTGGAAAATATATTTCGAATCCGTCAAAACATCTCTTCGCCCCAGGAAGCTTCCTCGCAGGGCAGCAGAGAAGTTCTGCTGGCCGTAACCGCATCAACCCTTACAACGATTCTAGTATTCCTTCCGATAGCCGTGAGTGGCGGCTTAGCAGGACTAATGTTTAAGGATTTCTGCTACACCATCGTCATCGCTTTGATAGCTTCCCTACTAGTTTCCGTGACCATCGTCCCGATGCTCTGTTCAAAGCTTCTTACTCGCGGGATATCAACAGATTATATCAGATTGGGGACCAAGCGTTACAAATTCAAGCACATCCAGAAATTCAGTGCAGCTATCGACAGCCTGACGACCTGGTATGAGAAAATCATATCAGCAGCTCTCAAAAAGCGTAAGAAAGTCGTTGTCACATGCTTGTTGATATTTTCTGCTTCCCTTGGACTGATCCTCGTTGTTGGGACAGAATTGCTTCCCGCAGCGGATGAGGGGACTTTCACAGTTTCTGTCGAATCACCATATGGCACTTCGCTGAAAGAGAAAGACGTTCTGGCATCTGAGATAGAAAAATACATTCTGACCTTGCCTGAAACCGAGCATTGCACTGTAGATATCGGTGGCAGCGGCAACTCAATGGGTATGTCATTTTCAGCAGAAGCCAGCGACACCTTAAGCGTGACTCTGATTGATAAAACCGAAAGAAAGAGAAGCACGGAAGAAGTGGCAGCGGATGTATCAAAGAGGTTTGCAAATCTTTCGGGGGCTGAAATCGATGTTAACGTCACTTCAACCTACAGTGATATGATGAGTGGAGGCAGTGATCTTAGCCTGGTTATCAAGGGCAACGATTTGGAAACCCTTGAGACCATCGGCAACGAACTGACTTCCATGGTCAAGGATACGAAGGGCGTCGCCGAGGCTTATCTGGATTTGAAGGAGGGAACACCGGAAGTAAAAGTTACTTTGGATAGAAATGCTGCCGCTTATTACGGCGTGACGGCATATAATCTCGCCAATGGATTGAGCTCTGCTCTTTCCGGCAGCACCGCAACAACCTTA
>CALBZG010000130.1 GCA_937889655.1 uncultured Clostridia bacterium | reverse complement strand
TGCTGAGGCCTTTGCGCCTTCTGGTAAAGCTACCAGAAGCGAAGCTGCCAAGATGATATATGTTCTGTATTCACAGTACATGTAAATCTAAAGGGCCGGACGTGCCGGGTTTGAAAACAAATGTATTATAAACAATAAAAAATGCAAAGGGGGACGTGCTCAAAAACGACCCCTTTGCATTTTTAAAAGATTAATATTGCCCATTCATCGAATGCTATTTCTTTCTCGGGTTTGCTCTTTTATACTGTTCCGGCCACGCCAGATCATAATCCAATTTAGATGACGCATGCAAAACCCAATAAGGATTCCTTAATAACTCTCTGCCGAGATAGATCTGATCGGCATTGCCGTCAGCCAGAATTGAATTGATATGCGCTGGATCTGATAAAAGACCGCCGGCAGCTACGGGCAGACCAGTCATTGACTTGATAAGCTTCGCTTGAGGCAGCTGATAGCCGGGGAATGTGTCTGGAATCACGGAGATGACGCCTCCGGTGCTGACATTTACTGAGTCGATGCCCTTATTTTTGATCAGGTTCAGCATTTCTGCCAGATCGCAGGCATGGTTTCCTTTTTCATCGTAATCTTCCGCAGTGATACGCACTTCCAGAGGCTTCTCTTCCGGCCATACAGCTCTGATAGCCGTCAGTACTTCATCCAGTAACCGGACCCTGTTTTCATAGCTGCCGCCATACTCATCCTGTCTGTGGTTTGTCAGAGGAGAAAGGAATTCGTTGAGCAAATACCCATGCGCCGCGTGGATCTGGATCAAATCATAGCCGGCCTTATTCGCCCGGATGGCTGCCTCCTGAAACTCGCGGACAGTTTGCTCGATATCGTTTTTCGTCATGGCTCTTGGTGCCGGGTTTCCTTCTGTGTAGGGAATTGCCGAAGGCGCTTCAATATCCATGCCTTTAGCTTCGCATTTTCTCCCTGCATGATTGAGCTGGATGCCCATTTTAGCGCCGTTATCATGGACAGCTTTAACAACGGAAGCCAATCCGGCGATATGTTCATCGTCCCAGATGCCCAGGTCTGCGGCGGAGATCCTGCCTTCCGGAGAAACGGCTGTCGCCTCTTGCATGATCAATCCTACGCCTCCCACAGCTCTTGTGGCATAATGCAGAACATGCCAATCCGTGACTATGCCAGTTTCCGGCGCGCAGTACATGCACATCGGCGCCATGACGATGCGGTTCTTAAGCTTTAAGTTTTTGATGGTATATTCCTGAAATAATTCGTGCATTGTGTCCTCCTTGTATATTCAGTATGTTAATTCAGCCTGTTAAATGATATATATATATTATATCAGTAATATGATACCAACAAACGAAAAATATTCCGCTTAAATAGGCGGTAAGCATAGGAATATTAAAATCCAACTATTTTGGGGGCTAATGAGGTCGTTATGAAAAATTTGGTTGTGGATTTCGATAAGAAAGAGGCGAATGAGCGGGCGGAAAAGAATTTCATTGAAAACTGCGGATTTGATTTAACCAAAGAAAAACATTGCAGGATGATGGAGGATGGACTAAACGCCAGGAACCAGGGAATAGAGGATGTCCATATTCGGGCTTTGCTCTCTTCCTATGGCAACGAGGCTTTCAAGGATGGCCGGATCATCATAGATGGGACGGCGTTCACATGCAAAGCGTTTGAGCAGGTAACACGGGACAACATCCTGCGGATCTACCCCTATATCATAACAGCAGGCGGATTGGCATATAGCGATAACGATAATATTTTGGAACAACTGTATTCGGACATATGGGGCACGGCTTATATCGACGTGGGCAGAGCCATGCTGGAAGAATATCTCAAAATAGATGCGGGAAAGGATTATCCCGGGCAAATAGAAAAAACGATATTCCTTACGAATTCCTTCGGCCCGGGCTTCTACGGGATGATGACATCCCAGACCAAAGAGTTTTGCAAGATTCTTGATGCGCAGAAAATCGGCATAGAAGTTCGGGATAGTGGTATAATGGTTCCGTTGAAAACTTGCGCGGGGATCTATATGATAGTAAATGACAGGGAGTGCATTCCACACCCGAATTGCCAACAGTGTATCGGGAATCCGAAGGGTTGCCATTTTTGCAGGATAAGAAATGAACAGGTATTATAGGAGACAGAAGTGAAAATTACTTTTTTACCGAAAAATATAAATTTCGATTTTACTTCAGGAATGACTGTGCTGCAGGCGGCCTCTGCCTGCGGTATTGAAATAGACGGCAATTGTTCAGGTGCCGGCACTTGCGGCAAATGCAAGGTCAAGGTTCTGTCAGAGAACAGCGACAAAACGGATGAGGTGGAGAGAAGGAGTCTGACAGAGAAAGAAAATAAGGCGAACTTCAGACTTGCATGCCGATATAAACCTTCCTGTGATTTAATTGTTGAAGTGCCCATGGCTGATGGTGCAGCAAACCGGAAGACAAAACTGATCGACCTGCCGGATTGGTTTATGAGTAAAGAAAATGACGGCAAGGGTTATGGAATCGCATTTGACATAGGCACCACCACGGTAGTGGCAATGCTTTGGGATATGGAGAATGTGGAGTTGATGGACATCAAGGCTGTTACTAATCCCCAAAGCGTTTTCGGAGCGGATGTGATTTCCAGGATCATGTATGCAGGAGACAACCCTGCAAATTTGGCCGTTATCCATAAGAAAATCGTGGATTGCCTGAATGTGCTCTTGGAGGAATTTGCAGAGAAGCACAACATCAATAAGGAGGACATTTCAGAAATCACGGTGGTGGGCAATACGACAATGAGTCATCTTTTTGCAGGAGTGGACCCGTCAACTCTGGCAACAGCCCCCTTCACCCCGGTCTTTCTGGCCAGTAAAAGAGGGCTTGCCCGTGACTTTGGAATAATGGCCGGCAAAGACACATCACTGTACCTGCTTCCTAATATAGCAGGCCATGTAGGATCCGATATCACCGCCGGGATCCTTGCTACTAACATCATGAATGAAAACAAAAACAATTTGTTTGTGGACATAGGAACCAATGGAGAAATAGTGCTTTCGGCCAAAGGCCGAACATTGACCTGTTCTACAGCAGCCGGTCCGGCTTTTGAAGGCGCCACGATTTATCAGGGCATGAGAGCAGCTTCCGGCGCAATCGAAAGAGTGACGATCCAAAAAGATGACGTTGACATCGTTGTTATCGATGGCCTGAAACCAATAGGTATTTGCGGTTCAGGGATCATCGATGCCGTTGCCCAGCTGGTAAAAAATAAAATAATAGATAAAACGGGCAAGTACGCCAAACCAGAAAATCTGCCGGAACATGGATGTTCCGAAAATATCGTAAAGAGGCTGAGAACCAATGAGCGCGGGAAAGAATTTGTTCTTTCATATGTCGACGACGGTGATGATATCGTCATTACGCAAAAGGATGTCAGGGAAGTGCAGTTGGCGAAGGCGGCGATATACGCAGGGATCAAAATTCTCATGAAGGAATTAGGGGTTGAAGGACCTGATTTGGATAAAGTCAGTATTGCCGGAGCCTTTGGCAGTTACATTGACAAGGAGAGCGCGCTGACCATAGGGCTGCTGCCGGATATATCAATAGAAAAAATCGTATCTGTGGGGAATGCTGCCGGTGTAGGGGCAAGCCTGGCGCTCTTTTCGGAGGACCTGCAGAACGCAGCCGAGAAAATTGCTTCCGGGATCGAACATTTGGAACTGGCTGATTACGAAGGGTTTCAGGATGAATATTTAAGCGCAATGAGTTTTTGAAAAACGTCTGCGGGGTAAGAGAGCCCTGCAGCTCCGGGCAATTCTGAAAACACAGCCCCTTTACAAAATACACTTATTGGAATATAATCCTATTGTTAAGAATAGATATTATACTTTGAGGAGATATGTCATATGAGCCGCAGAATTATGGCCACCGAAATGATGGATATGATGATGCGCATGTGCAGCGGCATGTGCAGGCTTTACTGCGCTTAGAAATATGACTCGTCTTGCAAGATATCCGAATAATTGACTATGAAAAAATTATGAGGGCAGGAAGCAATCCGAGTTTCCTGCCTTTTTTATGCAAAAACATGCCGGACCTTACCTGACTCTAATAAAATGGGCGGGCACGAACGACATTTCACAAATCCATCAGGAGGATAAAATATGATCGAAATCAAAGACCTGAATAAAACATATCAGACGTCTGCCGGCGCCATCGTGGCTCTGGACAATATCAACCTGACCATCAGCGATGGCGAAATATTCGGCATTATCGGATTATCCGGCGCTGGGAAAAGCACCCTGGTAAGATGCATCAATCTACTGGAGCGTCCGACAAAAGGAGACGTGGTGCTGGATGGCAAAAGCCTCATGCAGCTGCCTCAAAAGGAATTGCTGAAAACCCGCCAGTCTATCGGAATGATCTTTCAGAACTTCAATCTTTTAGAGCAGCGCAATGTGCTTCAAAATGTTTGCTATCCGATGGAGATCGCAGGCATTAAAAAAGACGAGGCACGCGAAAGAGCCATGGAACTTCTGCAACTGGTGGGCCTGGCGGACCGTCAGAAGTCCTATCCTTCGCAATTATCCGGCGGCCAGAAACAAAGAGTGGCCATCGCAAGAGCATTGGCAACGAAGCCGAAATATCTTCTTTGTGATGAAGCCACCAGTGCATTAGACCCCAATACCACCCAATCCATCCTGGAACTGCTGAAAGAAATCAACAAGACCATGGGAGTCACGATCGTTGTGATCACTCACGAGATGAGAGTGATCGATCAGATATGCGACCGTGTCGCAGTTATAGACAGCAGCCAGATCGCGGAAGTCGGCTATGTCAGTGATGTTTTTACAAGCCCTCAGTCGGAGATCGCCAAGGAACTCATTCTTCCGAAAGCCCGCCCGATAGACAAGATCACGGGGGAGCATCGCGTGCGTATTGTATTCGACGGAGAGGATTCCTATAAGCCGATCATTTCAAACCTGATTCTGGAATGCCAAGTCCCTGTCAACATATTATATGCGGATACAGAGGACATTGACGGAACGGCATACGGACATATGATCATCCAGCTTCCGGATGACGAGCATCAGGCCAACAGGGTTCTTCATTACTTGCAATCAAGCGGAATCACTTATTCCAAGGAGGTCTAAGAGCATGTTTTCGGAAATGTTTTATAAACTTTGGGAAAACGGGATCATACAAGCCGGCGTCTGGGAAACCATTTACATGACCGTGCTTTCCACGCTTTTCGCGTATCTGATCGGCATGCCCCTTGGATTGATCCTAAGTGTTACGGATGAAAGCGGAATACACCCTCTTCCATGGCTGAATCGGATCCTCGGCACACTGGTCAATGTATTCAGAAGTATCCCGTTCATCATCCTGATGGTCGCCATGCTCCCGGTGGCGAAATTCGTCGTTGGAGTAAGCCTTGGGAATAAGGCTATGATCGTCACTCTGGTGATCGCCGCGGCGCCATATGTTGCACGTATGGTGGAATCATCCATTAAAGAAGTGAATGCCGGCGTGATCGAAGCGGCTCAAGCCATGGGGACCGGCTCCTTCAAGCTGGTTTACAAGGTTTTGATCCCTGAGGCGAAACCATCCCTGATAACCAATGCAGTCATCTCGACAGTCACGATTCTGGGTTATTCGGCGATGGCCGGGATCATCGGAGGAACCGGTTTGGGGCAAATTGCGATCACTTACGGATATCAGCGCTACAATGACGATATCATTTGGGTATGCGTGATACTGACCATCATTATCGTGCAGATAATTCAGGTCGCCGGTACTCGCATCGCAAACAAAACCGATCGGCGCATCAATTAGCTGTTCAGCAGAAAAGCGTGTGTTGCTTCAATACTATGATGGTTATAATTAAAAATTAATATAAGAGGAGGAAATATCAAATGAAAAAATTGTCAAAAAAACTATCCCTTGTCCTGGCTCTGATCCTTGTACTCTCTTTGTCCGTTTTTGCAGGCTGCGGAGGCGCTGGTGAAAATGAGGGGAATGCCACCCCGGATGCAGAAATGATGATTACAGTGGGTGCAAGTTCAACCCCTCATGCAGAAATCCTGGAACAGGTAAAAGACACCCTGGCTGAGGAAGGGTACACCCTTGAAATCATAGTGTATGACGATTACGTACTTCCGAACCAATCACTTGCGGATGGAACTATCGATGCTAACTACTTCCAGCATCTTCCTTATCTGAACAGCTACAATGAGTCCAATGGCACGGATCTGGTATCCGCCGCCATGATCCACTATGAACCATTCGGCATTTATGCAAACGGCATAA
>CALBZG010000129.1 GCA_937889655.1 uncultured Clostridia bacterium | reverse complement strand
GCCTGCTGTCGTGATATGTCTTACTTCACCTGCAGTTGTTTTCATTTCATAAATCTCTCCGGATCCTTTTACTACATCCGGAACCATCAGGCCTTTTTCGCAGAGCCAGGTGATTTCCCTGGTTGCCGTCAGGGTATCAAGTCCGATGACCCTATCATCTTCAGCGTTCATGGTGGTAAAGGTCGAATTGATCACTCCGTAGGCGTAACCGCTGAAACCGACGTCATAAGGGAGGATCAACTGGACTATCTGTCCGCCGGACAGCTTGTACCAGACTGGTGAAGATACATTTTTATATTTATAAATTGAACTTAAAATATAATTCGCGGTATTCTTTGATAGGGTCATGCTCTCGCTGTAATCAGTTTTTTCCCCATAAGTGTACACGGATATAGTTTTGGCAAGAGGTTTGCCGGCATAGGTGGTGATATTTTCATCGAATCTACCCGTTCCATAGGTCAGTCCGGCAAGATCCACTATGCCAGGTTCGGCAGGTTCTTCATGGGCGGCTGCGATTAGACCCAAAGCATTGTACGTAAACTGTGCGGCCATCCATTTGGTGGCATTGGCCGGCAGGATTTCCGGCAGTCCTTTGTATAAGCCGAGTTCAGCAGCCTTTGCAGTGTAATTGTCCGGCCATGTCCCGCCAAGAGCTGCATCGGTATAACCGGCTGCACGCAGAACAAAAGTCACCATCTGGTCTGTGGTGACAGGGCTTCCGGGAGCAAATTTATTATTTCCCACACCCTTTGCGATATCATTGTTGCTGGCATAATTGATGTATGGCGCCGCCCATCCGTAGCCGCCCAGATCGGTGAACCCGCTTTGCTGTATGGCTTGTGTCGCTGTTCCAAAGAGTTCTGCCGAAGGCGGATTGATCGTCTTGACAACGATGCTGCATGCCTGCGCTCTGGTCAGATTGTTATCCGGATGGAAGAGCCCATCTGTGTCGCCGGTGATAGCGCCGATATCCATAAGTGCTTGAACCGCCGACTCATAGTCTTTCCCCGCTACATCCTGCGGGACGGCTGCAAATGCTGCCGATGCAGCCATCAGAGTCAGAACGATTGCATAAGCCAGCGTCTTGAATATTCTGTGTTTCATTTTATCGATCCCCTTTCTTTTAACTTTCAATAAGCTTCCACTATATCTAATTTGTTTAATTTCAAATTTGCGATTATTATCAGCAGTTCATCCCTATATTAGAGTTGATCCGGGAATAAAATGTTCCCATTTTTTATGAATATCCGCGCCGGTCTTGAAACGAAATTCATATTGCTGCGTCTAATTATTATATAACGGCATCTGTGTCTTTTCAATGAGCACACAGATTTGTAATTAATTCTTAAATATTAATTACTATTTATTTGCCCCCTATTATTAAGATCGCAGTATATGGTATAATTTTCTGTGTGTATCAATGAATATTCACGTTATCTTAATTATATCATTTATACGTTTATTGAGTCTTTAAGGGAGGAAATCTAAGGGAGGAATTTGACATGAAGAAATCTTTTCTCAGCGTTTTTACAGTTATTATGATGGCCCTCGCGCTCCTGACGCCCGGGCTTACGGCTCCTGATATAGCAGCTGCCGCAACTCCGTCCGACATTAGCAATCACTGGGCTAAAACCTATATTACCCGGGGTATCGAGCTCGGATTTATCAGCGGTTATCCTGACGGTACTTTTTTACCGGACAGGCCTGTAAGCAGAGCGGAATTCGCGAAAATGATGAATTCCGCCCTGGGAAATACCGCCACAGCGACGATCACTTTTAAAGATGTGCCTTTCAGCGAATGGTACTATAAAGATGTTAGCAAAGCTGTTGCTGCTACTTATGTTGCAGGGTATGACGATGGCACTTTTTTGCCGAACAAAGCCATATCCAGACAGGAAGCTTCAGTAATGATTGCCCGGATCATTCCGGCTTATGGCGTGTCCGCGACCCTTACAGCCTTCAAGGACGGCTCTTCCGTTGCCGACTGGGCAAATCCGTATATGAAACGAGTTGTTGGAAAAGGCTATCTTGGCGCGTATGATGACGGGCTGCTGCATCCTACTGACAGTCTAACACGGGCCCAGACTGCAAAAATCATCTGCGAAATACTGGATGAAGAAAATATCATTGATTCCAGCACAACCATAAAATCCGAAGGAACCGTGAAGGATCGCATCTATGTGAACAACCTCACTTTGTCTGAAGATCTGGGAGACGGAGATGTGACTCTTAGCAATTGCGTCGTACTGGGCACGCTGAATGTGAACGGCGGAGGACTCGATACAGTGACGCTGCAGAACTGCAGGATCGCCAACTGCAATGTAGAGAAAGATGATTCCGCGGTCAGAGTCCTTGCAAAAGGAGAAACGGTCATTGCCGCCACTTCTACCGAACAAACCGCAACTTTGCAGACCTCATCTCTTGCCGGAGGCGCCTTTGGAGCAGGGTTTACAGTTGTCAATGTTAAATCCGGTGCAGACATAACTATCACTGGTGATTTCCCTCTTGTCAATATCTTAGGTGACAGTACCGCAAGATTGGATGATTGCGATATGACAAAAATGGTGATCACCTATGGCGGCAGGAATTCGGACGTGCATCTCAGCAGCGATTCAACTCTGGGCATTGCCGATGTAAACGGAGTCACTGCATTTCACGGAACTGGTGTTATAAAGCAGATGAACGTCAATGTCAGCGGCATCACTTATGAAACTAAACCGAGAAACTGGACCATCGCCAGCGGCGTCAAGGCCCCGACTCTTGAGATACCCGTACTGACGGTTACTTTTAATCCAACCGACGGTAAAACAGGCGTTTCCCTTACGATCAGCCCTACCATCACATTTAATTCTGCTATCGAAACTTATGCAGGTGCTGATATAACCAACACTTACCTGAAGAATAATATTATATTCAAAAAGGATAGCAGTGCCGGCGCCGACGTTGCCTTTACTGCAAGCATGAATTCCTCCGATACAGTGATCACCATCGATCCCACCAGCGATCTTGTTGCCGGGCAGGTTTATTACATCGCTTTCAATTCCAGAGTCTTCCGGGTAAATTCGACTGATGAGAATATCACTTCCAAGAGTTTTGATTTTACGACGACAGGCACCTCTTCGGTGGTATTCAATCCTTCAAACGGCAAGACCGGAGTTGCTTTGAATGTTAAGCCAACGATCACGTTCAACGCTGCGATTGAAACTTATGCGGGATCGGATATTACCAGTTCCTATTTGAACAGCAACCTGATCTTCAAGAAAAATAACAGCAGCGGCGAGAATGTTCCGTTTACTGCCAGCATCAATTCAGCAGATACTGTCATTACCATCAGCCCGACAAGCAATCTGTTATCAAACCAGGTGTATTATTTAGGATTCAACACCAGGGTGTTCAGAATAAATTCCAGCGATCAGAATATTACATCCTATAATGCGTCCTTTACGACACTTAACAATACACCGACCGTGGCCATCAGCCCTTCAAACGGGGCCACTCAAGTATCCACCAGCAATCCGATCACGCTGACGTTCTCAGAGAACATATATAATTCCTCAGGCCAGACTCCGGACACGAGCTATCTCATGGAAAATATCACGGTAACGGAGGATTCCAGCAGCACGAATCAGAACACTTCATGTTCACTGTCCGGAAATGTGGTAACGATCAACGCGCCGGCAGGCGGATGGCAGGATGGAGGCTACTATACTATCACTGTCCTGGCAGATAAATTCAAGGCCGCCTCCGGTAGTTATGTGGCTTCGAAGTCATCTACTTTCATTGCGGGCACCGCAGCGCCTACCCTTGGCGACCTGGTGCTTACACCTGGAATGAACAGCATTTCGATCAGTGCTACCTCTACTATCCCGGGCACTGCGTACTTCATAGCAACAACCTCAAATAGCGTGATCCCGACTGCTTCCCAAATCAAATCGGGAAGAGATGCAACAAACACCCCATGCCCGAGCGCCTCCGGGTCCATATCCACATCCGGTAATTTCACGATCAACGGCCTTGCCGGAAACATCGTTTATTATGTATACGGCGTGGTAAACGGGAATGGATCAGACTCCAATATCCTCGGAGTGGATGTCACGACCTTGAAGCCCCTTGCAGTTCTAAGCGGTCTCAGCTATAACGACGCTGGCAGCGGGCAGGCTGGTTCAGTCAGCATTTCCAGTAATATGACCATCAACGTTCCAAGCAATGCGGCAATAGTTTATGTAACCGCAACCGCAGCCAGCGGCACAAAAATATCCTTCGAGGGAGATCCTTCTGTGCCGGAGCTCAACACGATCAATATTGATATGACCTCAACCGATCGGGTCATTGTCGACATCACTGTAAGCGGCGAGGATTTAAGAGACAATGATTATACACTTACAATCAATAAAGCCACAATCTAGCGATTGGTGATTTTAGGGTAATTTAATATTTCTCATTCACGGCTTTTAAAGCGGGAGTGTGCACAGGCTGCTCACTCCCTTTTTTTTGTAATATTCTTTAGAACAACCGGTGGATCCTGATTTTGGGCATGATTCGTTCAACAATAAATCGGTGAGTTCCAATGCCGGCACCGGTTTCATCCCTAACGGTACAGATGACTTGGTATGAGCCTTTTTCGGCCGGATCCGGAAGCGGTCCCGTCATGACTGCCGGATATTTTCCGGTGTTGTCCGCATCGATCCCCTTTTGAACATGAGTATAGATACGCCGCCGATCGAGATAAACCTCGGTCGTTAATGAAAGGGTATCTTTTTCTTTATCATCAATGTATATTTTCAGTCTGAAAGTATCCCGATAATCAACAGCCGAATCTAACCATATATTGTTACTTAATGTCATGGTTTTGATTTCTTTGACCCATGGGGCTGTAGCGGTCCCGATGACATAAAAAGTAATGGTTTCGACATTGGAAGCCTTATCATAATCCGGATATCCAATAGGATACCCGCTACTGTCCATCGGGACATTAAGTCTTGTTGTATTGTCCTCCTGCCAATGCTCAACAGTATATTTCCCATCGATATAAAATCTTTCGATCGGCTTATCCAGCATGATATCCCGGATATACTTTACGGATCCTTCCCCGTCTGTAATCGCAGTTGCCAGGGGATGTTCCCCATCGTTCATTGGCATATGGGTGTATCTCCAATATCCTCTACGGCTAGGATCCTGTTCGTAATCGCTGTAAAAAATATCATATGCCACCAGCTGACCTTTCTTGTAGATCAAGGTGTCTTCAGGTTTTTCGGGTAAACTTTTCAATTTGATGGCCATGGCAGCGCAATTGCTGGTTACCCATCCTGTCGCTTCGTTTTCAGATCCGGGGGAGTTCTCCTCGGCATATACTTTTACGCCATCTTCAATGCAGTACAATTTGAAATCCTTGATATACCATAAATCTTCAGACGTATCAGAAAGACTCAATTCAGTCTTCTTCGTATACCTCTCATTTTCAACATACATGTCTTTGGGTTGGCCGTATGGGTCGTTTTCATAGAAATATCTGCCTTCCAATACGGGCTGAGGTTCGTTATCTGCCAAATAGAACTCGACTTTTCTAAAATCCCCCCATGACCCATATGTGGATCTGGCGCTTTCTGTAAAATAGTTCGAGCCACTTAAAGTCCCCAGGGATACACGCCAATATTTTGGGATTTGAAGCGGAATAGTTCCACCTTCAGTCCGTCCGTAGCATGTCCATGTGAACGCACGGGAAGGCCACTTCCATGTGACATTGTAGCTGTTACTAGAGGTCGACGTTGGAGAGGATTCTATTGATATTCCTGCATCAAGTGCTGCTTTGCCTTCCGGCACTTCAATCGTAAGGGTCTTGTTGTCGGGTTTCTCAACGTTTTTAATAATCAAATCTGAAGATGATGTTTGGAAGTCTGATTGTATGTATTCCCCTGGGCAAACCTTAAAGTTCATGACTTCAGGCGGCGTTATGAATTGTCCCGAAAATCGCATCCATCCATTCTCATCATCCACCGCACACCAATCCTGATTGCCCCCAACCATCTCAAATTGTGATTCAGGGCTATTATCAACATAAAATACTTTCAGATCATCAATATAGATATAGGATGCCAATGGCAGGGTCCCGTAGTCCATTGTAGCGAATCTGATGGAATTCAAGCCTTCCTTGAGGAATTGCGGAGCCGCATAATGCCCTTTCCCTCCAGATATCCCCACCAACCGGCTCCATCTCTCTTCGTTGACGAAAATGTCAGAAGAAGTCCACCCCTTGGATTTGATGTCATAATCAAAGTACAAAACAGCTTTCTTCCCCAATGGCACCTCAAATGTTATGGTGTTTTCGTCTGTAAATATTCTGTTTGGCAGCTTGGTATCACCTTTATTAAGGTCTGCGCCTTTACATACACCATCAGCAACCAAGTTGGGTGATATGGAAAAATAGGGATTTATCTCTCCATCATTAAAATCCTCTAGTTCTGTACGTGTCACATAGTAAGCGC
>CALBZG010000128.1 GCA_937889655.1 uncultured Clostridia bacterium | reverse complement strand
TGTTGATATTGACCATTTCCCGCTGCCTGATGCTGTTGCTGTCGGACACAAAGTATCCGCCTTTCTCGATTTGCGCTTCCATCTCATAAGCTTTCAGAGAATAGAGTTCCTTCAGCTGCATAGCTTCTTCGTTGCTAGGATCATACTTTAAAACTGTTTTGAGGCTTTCATAAGCTTCCACATATTCCTTGTCATCAAAATAGTCCTTTGCAGCTTCGAGGTTTTCACTGATCAGGCGGGTGAATGATTTGTCATAGAGTTCCATGACCTCCTCGTACAGCGGATAAGACTTATCAACTAGTTCCGCTTCCTTAAATGCCTTCACATATTCGTCCTTCTTATAGGCTTCGATTGCAGCCTGATGATGTCGTACCGATTCGATCAGCACGTCGGCACCCTCGGCATTACTTTTTTCGAGAAACTGTATCGCTTCTTCATAATCCCCGCTATTGATCGCATTGATTCCCTTATTATAATTTTGCTCTGATAACACACCCGGCATCACCAAGAGGAGCACGGCAGCCAGGGTTATCAGAACAATGGCTACGATGATCAAAGTTTTTTTATTGGATGCATTTTTGCTTTTTTTTTCTTCCATTCCAAGTCCTTTGTATCCCCTGTTGTTGGATTAGTTTCATCTATTTATTCAGTCGTTTGACGATGAATAACAGCACGCATGCTCCGAACACTGCAACGATGAGGCTCCATATATTGAAACCTGTCACACCGACACCGCCAAAAATGCGTATGATGAAACCTCCGATCATCGCTCCGACGATACCGACCACTATATTGCCCAAAATACCCATTTGCGCGTTATGCCCCGTTAGTTTGCTTGCGATCCACCCGGCGAGAGCCCCAACGATCAGCCATGATAGAATTCCCATTCCCATTTGCACTTCTCCTTTTTTTCTTGAAAAAGCCTCCAAAACCTTTAATCAACATCCGGCTCAGGAGGCTTTAGATATATTATATTACCTAATGGGGATTTTGTTTAATCTTTTCTGCCTTTTCTTCAGCTTTTTTTATAATCTTATCTGCCTTGATTTCTGCCTTGCCGATTGCCTTGCCCACCATTTGCTCTTTCTTTTTTATGGCTTTCTCTTCAGCTTTGACGATTATTTTTTCCGATTTCTTATCCGCCTTTTCTATTGCTTTCGTTATCAATTTTTCGGCTTTTTCTTCTTTTTTTCCTTTTTTGATTAAGGTGGCGCTTTTATCATCAAGTTTTTTCTCTGTTTTCTTTTTTACCGCCTTTTTCCTGTCTTCCGCTTTGTCAATGGCTTTGTCTTTTAATTTATCGGCCTTGTCTGCCAGCTTTTCTGTTTTCTTTTTCAACGTTTTCGTTTTATCCTCTGCCAAATCGAGTGCTTTATCCGTTAGCTTTTCGGCTTTAGCCGCCAGCTTTCCTGTTTTCTTTTTCAACGTTTTAGTTTTGTCCTCTGCCAGATCAAGGGCTTTATCCGTCAATTTTTCAGCCTTAGCCGCTAGTTTTCCTGTCTTCTTTTTCAGCGCTTTCGTCTTGTCCTCTGCTATGTCGATCGCTGTGTCTAACACCTCTTCGATATTTTTCTTTAATCTGCTCATAAAAAGCCCTCCTCTTTGATTATTGAATATTCATTTCGATTACATTTTATTAGATGATCCTTATTATCCGATAAGGCAGGATTCCCCTGAAAATTGTCTAAGTATCGAATTCAAACTGAATAGTTTTTACTTATTTTTTTAATACCCATTTTCACGGCATCAAACCACCGTATAAAAGCGTTCGATGATATACTGCTAAGATGTCATACGAAATTGCGCTTCATCTGCATGAGCAGTTCCTTCGACAAAGGTCCCTCCCCTTCATTCATACTCAAACTCATGTAGAGGTCATTTGCAAGAGCAGCGGCAGGCCTGACCGATCGATCCAAAAGATCGGCCATTCTCTCGCTTGATTCTGCGTATCTTGTATCTGGGCTCATAGGCATCAAAAGGCTCCCGAATTTTTTCTGTCGCCCCGATAGAAAGAAAATCAAACGAAGCAACCGATATTTCCATTTCCCAGGTGTAACCAATATTGCCAGCAACCTCTTCATATCCCTCACCGACTTTTCGATCTGCAAGGTGCTGACTCCGGGATAAAAAAAGGAAATGATTTCCGCATCCCCTGGAGAAAGGCCCAGATGGACGCCTGGGCGATAGGAAAGAGGGTCCAGATTCTCCCGAATCATCAATTTTCTATCAAGCTCTTTTTCCAGCCGATTATGCTGAGCACTGTCGTTACCGACGATGCTACTTACAATAGGGTGAAAGTCCCGATCCAGTATATAATGAAAGAAAAATCCAACCAAATAGACGAGAGCCCCTTCCTTATCGGGACATTTTCCCATTACGCTGCGAGCATTTTCGAAAAAATCAATTGCTGACCGCTCATGGATATTGTGAGCCAATTCCACTAAAGGATTGTCTTTTAATGGTCGGTAATAGAATAGAATATCCGGGCCATGGAGCCCCGTCTGGAACAGTGTCTTTTTGCTGTCTATAAGTCGTTGCAGCTCCTTCGGCAGATAATTATATGCTTTCCACCCAAATATGAAATGGGCATAGGTCGTCGGCATAGGGACCTCCTGATCATATTATTCCTTCAGAGGCTGACATGGAGAACAATAATATACATTCCCGCATATTATTTTTTCTTTCGTCCCTCTTGATAAATTGAAAAATTGATTTCCCTGTTCAGAATATCGACAGAATGAACTTTTATGGTTATTTTATCCCCTAAAGCGAAAATGCGATGTGTCCTTCTGCCCATGAGGCGATATTTTTCCGGCTCATAGTCATAATAATCATCATCGATAAAGTCAAGCCGTACCATGCCCTCAATGGTATTTTCTATCTCCACAAAGAAGCCGAAGGATGCGACTCCATTGATGACGCCGCCGTAGACTTCGCCAATATGATACGACATGTATTCTGCTTTCTTCAGTCTCTCGACTTCTCTCTCCAGTTCCTGAGCCTGACGTTCCGTCGCCGAGGATATCTCTGCAGCGGTATCCGTTTTTTTCTTCAAGCTCTTGTATCTCTTGTCATCGATCCTCCCATGGATAGCCTCCTTGATAATACGGTGGATGATCAGATCCGGATATCTACGGATCGGTGATGTGAAATGGCAGTAATACTTTACGCCCAAACCAAAGTGCCCATCGCATTCCGTTCCATAAAACGCCTTTTTCATAGAACGAAGCATTACAGTGTTCACTACATGCTCTTCCGGTCTGCCTTCAACCTTACCAAGCACTTCGTTCAGAGCTTTCGGATGGATACTCTCTGTGCTCCCTTTCAACTGAATATTGAAGCTTCTTAAAAATCTCTTAAACTCTTCGATTTTTTCAGGTGATGGAGATTCATGGATACGGTAGACAAATGGCGTTTCCATCCAGTAGAAGTGCTCCGCAATGGTTTCATTGGCGATGAGCATGAATTCCTCGATCATTCTGTTGGCTATGCGCCGCTCCGCCGTTACGATGGTTTCCGGAACGCCAAATTCGTTTAGAGTTATGTACGCTTCATCAAACTCGAAATCAAGGCTGCCCCGGTCCTGCCTTGCTTTTCTGAGTGTGCCAGCCAATTCATTCATGATGACCAGATGCGGATAGATTTCATCATATTGTATCTTCAGATCCTCATCGTTCCGTTCCAACATATCGGAAACGTCATCGTAAATCATTCTGGCATTTGAATTTATTACACTTTCATATATTTCGTGAGAAAGTACCTTGCCTCTTCCATCGATCTCCATATCGATGGAAAGTGTCAGCCGATCCACTTTGGGATTCAGACTACAAATCCCGTTTGATAAGGCTTTGGGAAGCATCGGTATCACCTGATCGATCAGATAAACGCTGGTGCCCCTTTTCAATGCTTCCTTATCCAGAGCGCTTCCTTCCGCAACATAATGGCTGACATCTGCGATGTGGACTCCCAGAAAATAATTCCCATTGTCCAGTTTGGCTACTGAAACAGCATCGTCAAGATCTTTGGCGTCTGCACCGTCGATGGTGAATATGACCTGATCCCGAAGATCCCGTCTTCCGGTTAGCTGCTCGGCTGGCACGAGGTTGGCCGCAAAATCAGCTTCCGCCAAGACCTTTTCCGGGAATTCCTGGGTCAGATTATATTGCCGTATCAGGGCTTTTATATCGCCTCCGGCTTCGCCGGCACGGCTTATGATCTCTATGATCCTTCCTTCCGCGCAGTTTTCACGGTCCGGATATTTGGTGATTTCGACAACGACTTTATCTCCCCGTTGTGCATCATTGAAATTCTTTTTCGTTACGAAAATGTCATCCTTGATCCTCCTGTCTTCGGGAACCACAAATCCGAACCTCTTGCTTTTTTCAAAGGTGCCCACCACCTCGGTCACCGCGCGTTTAAGTATCTTGACGATGACCCCTTCTCTGGCCCTGTCCGTTTCAGCCCGGGAAACCAGCCTTACTTCGACAAAGTCGCCGTGCATGGCACCTTTCATCCCTGGAGGCGGAATAAAGATATCTCCATTTTTGTCGGTTTCAGGCACCACAAATCCAAACTCTTTTCGATGCTTGGACAGCGTGCCACGTACGAATTCGTCTCCCGCTCTGCTTCTGGTATTCCGATTTTTGATCATAAAGTTTTTATTCATATCTCTTCGCCTTCTTACTAATTTGTCCTTCCCACTATATTTTCTATATTTACTCCGTGTTTTGATCTTTTATGGTTATCGGAGTCACTCCCGCCAATTCTCCGATCACATTGATCAGTTCCGCTTCAGCCGGGACAATGACCTTGGCATTGTTTTTCAAGGAGTTTTCAACAGCTTCCAACTTTCTGAGCAACTGCGCATTTCCAATAAAATATGTGTTGGCGGCTTCGTTTATCAGCTTGATTGCCTGAGCTTCCCCCTCGGCCGCTAAAATTTTAGATTGTTTGATTCCTTCTGCTTTCTTGATTTCGGCTCTTTTGAGACCATCGGCAGTGGTTTCTGCAGCGGTTGCAAAATCAATGGCTGAAATTTTTTCATTTTCTGCCTTAACCACCTTATTCATTGTTTCCTGAACATCCTGAGGCGGATCGATCTCTTTCAGTTCCGTCCGCATGATATCGATACCCCAGTTTTTTGTTTCTGTTTTAAGAGTTTCCAGCAAGTCTGTATTGATTCTGCCTCGCTCACTGTTGGCGGATTTCAATGACAAGGTGCCTATGATGTTTCGAAGGGTCGTTCGTGCAAGAGACACGATCTGCACCTGATAATCATTGACGTTGTAAATGGAATTCTTTACGCTTTGCTCATCCGGGTCGATTTTGAAATAGACCTGAGCGTCTACCGTTGCATTTAGGTTATCATTTGTTATGATCACCTGGGGCTCGGCATTGACCATCTGCTCAGTAACGTTTACTTTGTATAGCTTCTGTATCACCGGTATGATCCAGTGAAACCCCGGCATCGCGAATTTCGAATATCTTCCAAAGGTTTCGATCAGCCCCCGGTGAGTAGGACGAACGATCCTGACTCCGGCGAAAAGGATCAGAACAACCAGTAAGATAACGCCATATATAATATAATTTATACTCATATTGCACCTCCCTGATAATGAATGAATTTCCGAAAGTGGTATCCATGAAGAATGTCTCTTTCTTACTTATACCCTTTGTAGGACCAATACCTCTGCTTTACTGCATTCGAGCAACAAAAAAATGCCTCATGTTTTGCATTCGGCATTTTATTTATCAAATAATCGAAATTTTTTCAGGTTGAACAATTAAAGATTAACGCTTAATAGCCACTGAGCCAGTCCTGAAAGCTTCGATCATTTCTCCTGTCAGGCTGATTTTCAATTCTTCCGGCGGGATGTCTTCACGGTCCATCCAAACGCCCATTGCCAATTCCCGTTCATCGATAGTCACAGAGTCGCTGCCATCAAGCTCGGCAAAAAAACCCGCCAGCAATGTATCTGTAAATGGCCAGGGCTGACTTTTGTAGAACTGAAGATTTTTAACCTTTAGGCCCACTTCCTCTTTCACTTCTCTGTGAACAGTCTGCTCGAGGCTCTCTCCAATTTCAGCAAATCCGGCAATCAGAGCATATCGGGTATATTCGCGGCCTGCATATTTTGTCAACAGCAGGCGTTCTCTATCATGGACCGCCACGATCACACAAGGGGATATAGTCGGATACGCCTGGAATCCGCAAGCCTCGCAGAACAGCATGCGTTCATTCTCTGAACGCTTCATCAGGTTCCCGCATTTACTGCAATATCGATGATTTTCATACCATCTCTTCAGCTGCCATCCAACCGCGCCGGCAAAGGAACGCCAATATTTAGGTTCTGTCCTGAACCGGGAGGTACTTACATAAACCCACCCTTCAGCAGAATCCAGCCCTTTCTCATCGACCAGATAGTAATTGATATCATCCACGGAAAACAGAAAATGGGCGTCTTTGATCAGATCTGGGTATTCCAGCTCAAAATCAGAAAATGCAGGGTACCAGAGCTTGTCTTTGTCCTCCCTTACCAGAACACTGTCTCCTTCGTAAGAAAGAAACAGGTCCTTTGATTCCGCCGGCTTGCTTTTGAAGTTGTTATCGAATATTCTAGGTTCTATATCATGGATCATAGTTACCTCCTTCTTCTTCCGGTTGCTACGGACTCTCAGGTGCTTCAACGGGAGGCTCCGGCGCCGGAATAACAGGTTCAGGCGGATTCGCTTCCGTATCAGTGCTAACACCGGATCCAGTGGTCGCTGCCGGATCGCCGCTGACAGCCGGAGATGTTGTGGTATTTGACGGGGAGCCCCACTTCGGTGT
>CALBZG010000127.1 GCA_937889655.1 uncultured Clostridia bacterium | reverse complement strand
CCCACCCGCAGAACCGCAAGCCGGAATACGGCATCGAATATACCACGAAGCTGTATACGAAGGTTCTAAATGAGCTGGAGGCCATTGCAGGCCGAAAGGCGACGGAGGAAGACCTGCGGGAAGCCATCAAGGTCTACAACGAGAACCGCAAAGCGAAGCGCGAATTTGTCCGGTTGGCCGGGGAGCACCCGGAACTGGTGTCTGCGGTAGCGAGAAGCGCGGTTTTAAAAAGCGCCTATTTCATGGAGAAGCCTGAACATACGGCTATGCTGAAGGAATTGAACGGATTGCTGGCCGAAGCGCCGGCGGCCTTGTGGAAGGGGACGAAGGTGGTCACTTCCGGGATCCTCTGCGACAATCCGGCCCTGCTCAAGATATTCGATGAAAACCAGATCGCCATTGCGGCGGATGATGTGGCGCAGGAATCCAGAAGCTTTAGAAAAGACGCTTCCGAGGAGGGGGATCCGATCCGTGCTTTGGCCATGCAGTTTGCCGACCAGGACCAGGATACGATCCTGTATGATCCCGAACTGGTTACAAGGCCTGCGCATATCGTGGAGCTTGTGAAAAACGCCAAGGCTCAGGGCGTGGTGATATTGATGATGACCTTCTGCGACCCGGAAGAAATGGAATATCCATCCCTGGTGCAGGCGCTGAAGGAAGCGAAGATCCCGGTGCTCAAGATCGCTTATGACCATCAGATCACCGACTTCGGTCAGGCCAGGACATCACTGCAGGCCTTTGCCGATGTGCTCAGTCTCAGAAAGATGTAGTAGAAAAGAACTATAGTTACCTTCCAAGGGAAGATTTAACGCAAAGTTATAACATAATGATCCTTAGTAAGACTAATATATAGTAATAGGGCTTTCGGAATTTTTGGAAGCCCTATTGCTGTTTTTAAAATAGAATTTTACTATGAATAAAATGTTTCGATCTACAGTAAGTTGGGAAAATATAAATAGTACAGAGACGCAAAGAAACAACGAAATATCAAAAGGAGGCATGAGAATGGAAGACAATGTAAGAATACCGCTTTTAGGAGAAGAGGCTCCTGAATTCAGAGCCATAACAACGACCGGAAAAATAGAGTTCCCAAAAGACTATAAAGGCAAGTGGGTGGTGCTTTTCTCACATCCGGCTGATTTTACACCGGTATGCACTACCGAATTTATGACTTTTACTGTCATGGCAAAAGAATTCGATGAACTCAACACAGAGCTGATCGGCCTTTCTGTGGATTCCCTTTCCAGCCACATAGCATGGCTCAGAAGGATCCAGGATCTCAGATGGAAAAATTATAAGGGAGATGAAATCAAATTCCCGGTGATCGCAGATATAAGTATGAATGTAGCAAAAAAATATGGCATGATCCATCCGAGCGCAGCCAATACCCAGGCAGTAAGAGCGGTGTTTGTCATCGATCCGAAAGGCATCATCAGGACCATACTCTATTATCCGGCTTCCACTGGCAGAAATTTCGCTGAAATCAAACGGATCATCCAGTCCCTGCAAAAAGTGGATGCGGAACAGATCGCAACTCCTGCTGATTGGCAGCCGGGGGATGATGTTTTGTATCACGTCCCAATTACGACGGAAGATGCCAATGCTGTCATGAAAAAGTCCGAAGCCGGCGACTGTGAAGTTCTGGATTGGTTCATTTGCTTTAAGAAGGAGAAAGGAAAAGAATAGTGCGGATCCATGATCCGCAAGCGTCAGCCTGAATCAGTAAAACATGAATATGAATTTTAAAAGCTCTCGACAAGAGAGCTTTTTTCATGTAAAAAATGAAAATGGATAGATTTGTTGGATTTGATGGATTTATTTGCGAACAACGACATTATTTTAACAAATTATGTCTGCACAACCTTGAATTGATTAAATGCCTATGTTAGACTAATTTCGTTATAGTCTTTAAATAAATCCAATAAAAAATGAAAGAAGGAATCACAAATGGAAACAGGTTTACAGAAAAAATACGGCCTGCTGACTGCTATTGCCATGGTTGTGGGTATAGTAGTGGGAAGCGGAGTATTCTTCAAAGCTGAGAAAATCCTGAGCTGCACCGGAGGTGACCTTAAGCTTGGAATCCTGGCTTGGATTATTGGCGGCATCATCATGATCGCCTGCTCATATGCTTTTGCGATCATGGCGACAAAGTACGAAAAAGTCAATGGACTAGTTGACTACGCCGAGGCGACAATGGGACCAAAGTACGCCTATATCATCGGCTGGTTTATGTCTATCATATATCTTCCCGCCCTCACTTCCGTGCTGGCGTGGGTATCCGCCAGATATACCTGCGTCCTATTTGGCGTGGAAGATATAACCGGCGGCATCTGCATGACGATAGCCTGTTTTTATCTGATATGCGCATACGCTTTGAATGCACTTTCTCCGGTGTTGGCAGGCAAGTTCCAGGTCACCACCACTGCAATTAAACTTATACCATTGATTCTAATGGCCATTGTCGGCACGATTTTCGGTTTAAAGACAGGAATGAGTGCGTATAACTTTACAACCATTGTCAACGAAGTCGAACCCGGCAGCGCGCTGCTTACCGCAGTGGTTGCAACAGCGTTCGCCTATGAAGGCTGGATCGTGGCAACTTCAATCAATGCTGAGCTGAGAGATTCAAAAAAGAACCTTCCGAGAGCTTTGCTTGGAGGCGCTTTCATTATCATGTCGGTCTATATTCTTTATTACATCGGCTTATCCGGGGCGGTGACAAATGAAACCCTAATGGCTGACGGACAGGCCGGAGCTCATACGGCATTCTCCACTGTTTTCGGCAATATTGGCGGTACGCTGATATTTGTTTTTGTTATCATATCCTGCCTGGGGACGGAAAACGGACTGATGCTGGGCTGTACGAGGGGTATACATGCCTTGTCCGCAAGAAATGCCGGGCCGAACCCAAAAGTGTTCGGTGAAATATCCACTACAACGAACATGCCATATAACGCATCGATCCTGGGGCTATTGCTTTGCGGTTTTTGGCTCCTGTATTTCTACGGCGCGAACTTGACTGCGCCATGGTTTGGGATGTTCTCCTTCGACTCTTCCGAGATACCTATCGTTGCTTTATATGCGATGTACATTCCTATCTTCTTTAAGATGATGAAGGAGAAGGATCTTCCTGTGTTCAAAAGGATCATCGCACCTGCTGCCGCGATCTGCGGAAGCGTTTTTATGGTTTATGCAGCATTTGTGGCTCATGGAATTAAAACCGTTATGGGCTTCATTATATTATTTGCTGTTGTTACATTGATCGGTCTTGTATGGTACAGACCAAACGGATCGAAGAGCTAGCTTAAAGCAGACATCATCGTGCGAGTATTAAATGAATATGACTTTCCATAAAAAGGCCCGCAAGTAACTGCGGGTTTTTTTCAGCCATTTTTTAGAGTTTTTTCATAGATCGCGGTATAGGTGGTCTTCCCGTTTATGTTTTCAGACTTCATCAGACTGATAGAATTGGCCTGATATTTGAATGGAGATATGATTTTCTCCGGCTTTGTTTTTAGACGGATGCTTCTGCCCAGGGTAAGATGAGGCGTATATTTTCTTTTTTCAATTGCAAAGCCTGCTTCAGCCAGCCGCTTTGATAAAAAGCTATGGATCTCGATGAGCATCGGATTAGGCTCTATACCTACCCACCATATTTGCCCGTCCTCTCTCTTAAAGAAGCCAATAGAACTGAATAGCAAGATAAAAGGTTCGACGCTGACAAGGTTCATCGCATGCCGGATAGCCGGAATCAGTGCTTCATCCACCTCTCCTAAAAATACAAGGGTTAGGTGCAGGTTATCATCCCGGGTAAACCGCCCCGCAGAAGCCTTGCTGTGAAGGTCATCCCGGATTTTCCCGATTTCTGCGATCGTTTTCTCGTCGAAATTGATCGCTATAAATAGTCTCACACAATTACCTCCTTAATTTTAAATCATTATATTGTTTTGTCTGTTTGAATTTACACTCATTGCTGGGTATATAGTAACATAATATAAAAAACTTATGCTATAATAATAAAACAGTATTAAATCAAAGAACGTGTTACCAATAGATAAACGGGTGTTGGCTATGGGGAAAGGTGAAATGATACAGTCTCATTTGGAACAATTTCATTCAGGCAAATCAACTGTGGCTTATAGTTTTCTCGGCGCCCATCTTGAAAAAAGCGGATGTGTTTTCAGAGTGTATGCGCCCCATGCCAAGGAGGTTTTTGTCGTTGGAAGATTCAACTCCTGGATGAAAGAGCATCCGATGGATCGGATTTCAGTGGAAGGGACATGGGAATTGTTCGTTCCGGGGATCCAGGAATATGAGACATACAAATACTTGATCATCGATGAATGGGGAGGCCAGCATTACAAAGCTGACCCTTATGCATATTTTTCGGAAGCAATGCCTGCAACCGCATCGAGAGTATTTGACCTGGATAAATATGAATGGGAAGACTCATCCTGGATGGAAGGTCGAGGAAAAACCTGTTTGATCGACGGCCCGCTGAATATATACGAAGTGCATCTGGGCTCCTGGAAAAGAAACCAGGGAAACGTTTTCCCCGGATATGACGAGCTTTCCAAGGAGCTTGTGCGGTATGTCAAAGAGATGGGATATACCCATATCGAGTTGATGCCTATATGTGAATATCCATATGGCCCTTCCTGGGGCTACCAGGTTACCGGATATTATGCTGCGACTTCAAGGTACGGAACACCTGACCAGCTGATGATGCTCATCGATGCATGCCATCGGGAAGGGATCGGCGTTTTTTTAGACTGGGTTCCGGGGCATTTCCCCAAAGACGCTTTCGGTCTGTACCGTTTCGACGGAAAAGCCTGTTATGAATACGAGGATGATTTAAAAGGACAGCATCGAAGATGGGGCACTGCGATTTTCGATTGGGGCAGGCCTGAGGTCAAGAGCTTTCTGATTTCCAATGCATGCTTCTGGCTTGAAAAATTTCACTTCGATGGCCTGCGTGTCGACGCAGTTTCTTCAATGCTCTACCTGGATTATGACCGGGGACCGGGGGAATGGCGTCCGAACATTCACGGAGGCATTGAAAATCTTGAGGCTATCAACTTTTTGAAGGAACTCAACGCGGTAGTCAAGGAGAAGCATCCGGGCACAGTGACCATAGCCGAAGAATCCACCGCGTGGCCTTACGTGACAAAACCCCTCTGTGAAGGCGGCCTTGGATTTGATTTGAAGTGGAATATGGGCTGGATGAACGATACCCTTCGATACATGTCGCTGGAACCGGGCTCAAGATATTTTACTTCGGGATTGATCACCTTTTCATTGACATATGCATTCAGCGAGAATTTTGTTCTTCCATTTTCCCACGATGAGGTGGTGCATCTGAAAAAATCCTTGTTCAGCAAAATGATCTGGGGCGAGGATGCAAAATTTGCCAACCTTCGGGCTCTGATGGGATTCATGATCGGCCATCCCGGAAAAAAACTTCTCTTTATGGGTGGCGAGATCGCTCAGCCGTCGGAATGGTCCTTTGATACTCAAATTCCGTGGGAGATTCTTGCAAGAGATAAAAATAAGCATTTTCAAGAATTTGTCAGAAACCTCAATTTCTTCTACTTGAACCACAGCGCTCTTTGGGAATGCGACTACGATTGGACCGGCTTCAGATGGATATCCGTTGATCGCGCAAAATACGGAATTATGGCGTTCAGACGTTTTAATAGAAAGGGCGAAGAAATCGTGGTCGTCGCCAATTTTTCGGATCAACCCCTCTACGAATTTAAATTAAGCGAGCACTGGCAGGACAGATATCGGGTTGTTTTTAGCACCCATGAACATTTGGGAGCAGTTACGGTAACCGGAAGCAATGCAAGCCTTCCGGCTTTTAGCACAGGTTTCTTTATTAAGGAGGTGCTGTAGATGATCAACATGAGAAAAAAGGAAACGATTGCTTTGCTTTTGGCAGGAGGCCAGGGCAGCAGGCTTGGTGCGCTGACCGATACGGTTGCAAAACCGGCAGTGCCCTTTGGCGGGAAATATCGTATCATTGATTTTCCCCTTTCCAACTGCACTAACTCCGGTATCGATACCATTGGCGTATTGACCCAGTACCAGCCTCTTGAACTCAACGCGTATATCGGAAACGGTCAGCCATGGGATCTGGACCGGCTCAACGGGGGGGTCACCATCCTTCCTCCTTACGTTAAAGGGAAGGCAGGGGAATGGTATAAAGGCACAGCCAATGCCATTTACCAAAACATGCACTTTGTTGAGATGTATCAGCCGGAATATGTACTGATCCTGTCGGGGGACCATATCTACAAAGCAAATTATCAGCTGATGGTGGAGCATCACAAACAAAAGAAGGCAGACTGCTCAATTGCTGTTATCAACGTTCCACTTGAAGAGGCATCCAGATTCGGAGTCATGAACGCGGATGCCGATCTGAAGATTTATGAGTTTGAGGAAAAACCTGAGCATCCTAAAAGCACTTTGGCATCTATGGGTGTCTACGTGTTTACATGGAAAAAACTCAAGGAGTATCTGATCAAGGATGAAAACGATCCCAAGTCCAGCAGCGATTTTGGGAAGGACGTCATACCGGCTATGCTGGCAGCGGGAGAGAGAATGTATGCCTATGAATATAAGGGATACTGGAAGGATGTAGGGACTGTGGAAGCTTTATGGGAAGCCAACATGGATATATTGGACCGTAACCGCATCAACCTCGATGATCCGCGATGGAAGATATATTCAAGGAACAGTGTGCTGCCTCCTCATTACATAGGCGAGACCGCCAGACTTAAAAACAGCTTTATTACAGAAGGATGCGATATTCACGGAGCGATAGACCACAGCATTATTTTCCCGGCCGTGACCGTAGAGAAAAATGCCTTTGTCCTCAATTCCATCATTATGAATGGGGCCACGATATCCGAAGGGGCGCGGGTGGAATACGCAATTGTGATGCCTGATGTAGTCTTAGAAAAAGGACGGACAGTCGGAAGGATCCCGGAACTGGGTAAACCTGCAGAGATAACGGTATGGTCTGGAAAGGAGCGGTAAAATGGACAGCATTTTAGGGATCGTTTATGCCACCAGCGGCAGAGAAGTACTGCGGGAACTGACCAAGATCAGAACGCTGGCAGCGCTGCCGATTGCAGGGAAATACAGGATCATCGATTTCGTACTGTCGGGATTTGTCAATTCCGGTATATATGACATCTCGATCATCACCACAAATAATTATCATTCGCTGATCGACCATTTGGGCTCAGGCAAAGATTGGGACCTCAGGCGGAAGAACGGAGGCTTGCGAATCTTAACGCCTCTTTCGGGACAACTGGCTACGAACAGCTCCTACAGAGGGACCCTGGATGCTTTATTTAAAAACCTTTACTCCATCAAGCGGTCTACAGCTGACTATGTTGTCATAACAGGAAGCAGCATCGTATGCAACATTGACTACCAGGAAGTATTGGAGGCGCATAAAAGCAAGGGTGCTGATATAACCTGCGTTTATACCAAATCGATGAATGGCGGTAAAAAAGTGCCAAAAGGGGCCGCCGTCATTAAAATG
>CALBZG010000126.1 GCA_937889655.1 uncultured Clostridia bacterium | reverse complement strand
GGCCGATATAGAGAACCTGCTGAACGAGGCGGCCCTTTTGACCGCCCGCCGACATGGCTTGAAAATACGTATGGACGAGATCGAGGAAGCCATTACGAAGGTCATCGCCGGGCCGGAGAAGAAAAGCCGGGTGATCAGCGAGGCCGAAAGGAGACTGACGGCTTATCATGAAGCGGGACATGCCATCGTGGCCCAAAGTCTGCCGGACAGCGATCCTGTCCATCAGATCACCATCATCCCGAGAGGCAGAGCCGGTGGCTTCACTATGGTGCTCCCTAGGGAAGACAGATATTTCGGAACGAAAAAAGATATGAAAAATCAGATCGTACACCTTCTGGGAGGTCGTGTGGCGGAAAAGCTCACTCTCGAAGATATCTCCACCGGCGCTTCGAACGATATTTTAAGAGCCACAGAAATCGCCCGGGCTATGGTCACGAAATATGGATTCAGCGAAAAGCTGGGACCTGTCAATTACAGCGCTACGGATGAAGTGTTCCTGGGCAAGGATTTTTCAACCAAAAAGAACTATTCCGAAGAAGTGGCTTCCGCTATCGATGAAGAAATACAGGCACTGATCGAAGACGGCTATCGGACCGCTGAGGAAATACTGAAACAGCACATGGACAAGCTCCATGCCGTTGCCAGTGCGTTGCTTGAAATTGAGACTCTGGACGGAGAGCAGTTTGAAGCCTTATATAATGGAAATCTTACGCCGGAAGATCTGGCCAGGGATGTGGAAGCCAAAGGCCAGGCCAGAGAAAAGGCGAACGCTGAAGAAGCCGCCGAGGCGGAGCGGATCCGTGAGGACGAGAGGCTGAAGGAAGAGGAAGAGCTGGCCAAGTATGATGATAATACTGAAAGCCGGAGCGCGGCTCAATTATTGGAATTGAAAAAGCAGTCTATTATCAAATCAAAACCATTGAAAAAGCCCGGGGAGTCTGAAAAGAAAAAAGAGGATTAGACCATGAAGCTTATATTGGAGAAATGCCTGCAGCTTGATGTTTTTAAAGACGCCGAGGTGGTCGCCGGCAAAGCGTCCCTTGGGAATATCGTCCGCTCCGTGTCGGTCCTGGAATCCATGGAGCGCAGCGAAGTTGCCAAGTATATGTCCCATCAGGGCGAACTGGTCCTGACTGGTTTTTTCGGCGCGCCTAATGAGCCGGCCAGGCAGATAGCAGTCGTCGAGGAATTAAGCAAAAGCAGAAGCGCCGGTCTCTGTGTTTTTCATGTGGGCTCTGTTGTCAAATCGCTGGCTCCGGAGGTCCTTGAAGCCGCGGACAGACTAGGCATGCCTCTTATTGTAATGCCAAACAGAAATCTCCCCACAACAGGGGATGTGATCACGATGGTTCTGGATGCCCTCGTCAACGATGACAACTTCGGCAACCGGCTCATCAACAATACGATTTTTCACCTTCTCAATTTTGAAAAGCATTCCAATTTCCATGAAGCTCTGAAGGAAGCTGCCATCAATAACGATTTTCAGCTCGTGCTGCTCAGCGAGGATTTCAATCCGATCCTTACGGTGGAAACGAAATACCGCACCACCATCGCCGATGCCATCAGCCTCGGCAGAGCCAGAGAAAACGATGTAGAGCAGTCATCGGTGTACACGCTGCTGGATGTCAACGGGGTGCTCACGTACTGGGGACCTGTGACCATCGGCGGAGAGAAGTACTTCATGTTTATTGTGGACAACGAGGATTCTTATTCAGCTTCTGAAATAACCAAACTTGCTGAAATCATCGAATTGGCCATGGGCATGTGGAAATACACGCCGGAAAGGGATGCCAAGGCTGAATTCATCAAGGCTCTCATGAGAAACAACAAATCTTTGGCTTACTCCCTAAAAGATGAAGCAGGGATTTCACCCAATGATATTATCAGTGTGTTTTTTGCCAGAGGTATCGACAAAGCCGCTGGAGTCCAGATCATCAATGCCTTCGAGGCGGAGAGCAATCTGACACTGATCCGACTGAATGAAGCTGATGAAACCTTTGGGATCATCCTTTCCAGCGAAAAGAACAATGAAGAGGCTCAGGCATCAGCTAAAGCCAATTGCGTCAAGCTGTTCAACAATCTGAAAGAAAGCAAGAATGTCCGGATCTTCCATGTGACGGGAGTCGACGGCATCGAAGGAGCCGGGGACGCTTTCAGGCTGATCAGCGAATCCTGGTCCTTTGTCCAGAATGTATTTCCATATAAAAGAGTATTTACAAAATATGAACTGACGCTGGTCAGCAACTGCATCAACATTCAACTTCAGGGAGGCTATGTCAAGAAGAACTACCTGGAATTACTGGATATCTTTGATGGAAGCGCAAAAGGGAAACAACTGCTGGAGACCCTGGAGACCTTCGTGCTGGATGCTGGGATGAACAGTTCTAAAACCAGCGAATTCATGGGCATCCATACGAATACTGTCCAATACAGGCTGAAAAAAATCAACGAAATGCTGGGTGTTGAAATAACGGGCAACCGCGTGGTGCCTGGGCTGACTATCGCCCTGGCGTTGAAGAGACTTGAGAGAGTGATTCTCTAATTTGCTTGATTATTCGGCCCTGCTGCGTTATATTATTTCTGTTGTTTTTAAAAGAGATCGGCAGAATCAAAAAAACGGCCTTTTAGGATTAGAGAAAAGGGATAAGTTAAAAAGATCAAGGGGGATTGATAAATGAACAACCTGGAAGAATTATTGAAACTTAAAGAACAAATAGCTCAGGGCGGCGGGCCGTCCAGAATCGAGGCCCAGCATAAAAGCGGCAAGCTGACTGCCCGGGAAAGGCTTGATATACTATTCGATGAGGGAACCTTTGTGGAAATCGATACCTTTGTTTCCCATCGCAGCACCAACTTTGATTTAGCGGACAAAAAATATCCGGGAGATGGCGTTGTTACGGGCTACGGAAAAGTCGACGGACGGGTAGTTTTTGCCTTTGCTCAGGATTTTACCGTACTTGGAGGATCTCTTGGAGAATACCACGCCGAAAAAATCGTAAAGGTCCAGCAGATGGCTCTGAAGATGGGAGCTCCTTGCATCGGACTGAATGACTCCGGAGGAGCAAGGATCCAGGAGGGTGTGACTTCCCTTTCAGGATTCGGGAAAATCTTTTACAACAATACGATCTCGTCCGGCGTGATCCCGCAGATCTCTGTGATCATGGGGCCTTGTGCCGGCGGCGCTGTTTATTCCCCGGCGATCACGGATTTTGTTTTCATGGTGGACAAAACCAGCCAGATGTTCATCACCGGCCCGCAGGTCATCAAAGCCGTGACCTTTGAAGACATCACTGCAGAGGAGCTGGGAGGAGGCATGACCCACAATTCCGTCTCCGGCGTTGCCCATTTTCTGGGCAAGGATGATGCCAGCACCCTGGCGGATGTAAGGGAGCTTTTATCCTATCTGCCTTCAAGCAATCGGGAGAAGGCACCAAAAGTTCCTACCGACGACGCGATCGACAGGCTCATACCGGAATTGAATGAAATCGTGCCGGAGAATCCGAATAAAGCCTATGATGTATACAAAGTCATCCGCAGCATCGCTGATGACGGAAAAATCTTCGACGTCATGCCGTATTGGGCAAAAAATATTGTGACATGCTTTATCAGGCTTGGAGGCGAGACCATCGGAGTCATAGCAAATCAGCCGAGAGCCCTTGCCGGATGTCTGGATATCAACGCTTCCGATAAGGCGGCCAGATTTGTCAGGCGCTGCGATGCATTCAATATACCCCTGCTGACGATCGTGGATGTGCCGGGATTCCTTCCGGGGCAGAAGCAGGAACATGGCGGGATCATCCGCCATGGCGCCAAG
>CALBZG010000125.1 GCA_937889655.1 uncultured Clostridia bacterium | reverse complement strand
ACAGAGGGCGCTTTCAAGGTAATCCTGGAGAAATAATATATATTGGAGCGCTTCCCAGGCAAGGAAGAGGTCATGATTTTAAAAGCAGGGAATAACGCGCTTCAAAACTTGAGAAACTATTGACAGGACATACATTAGCTAGTAAAATCTCATCTCGTTGGGCGATTAGTTCAGAGGTAGAACGCTTCCTTGACACGGAAGAGGTCAGAAGTTCAATTCTTCTATCGCCCACCATACTAGTAAACCAAAGACGGGCAGAAGCCCGTCTTTTTTTATGGATTTTTCCCGAAACAGGCAAAAAATGAACTGAACGAAAACCCGCTTTATCATTGATATTAACGACACTTTTGCAATTTACTGGAAAGCTACTTCACTTGATATCTTTCCGTATAATTTCATTCAGATTGTGGTGCTTAACATTTCTAGAAACTATGTGAACACTTTCATCTTTTACTTTCAAAAATTCCTTAAGAGTTGCAGATTAATCAACTTAATTTTCTTTATTGCTATATTGTAAATAATCTATGTTCTTCTCTACATAATAGCCTTCAAATGTCATTCTCCTTCATAATGCCCAAAATCCTACGCTTTATTTTTTCTACATAACTTCTACATATTATTTTGATAGGATTACTTCGTAAAAGACAGGTCATAAGACAGGGCAGGGGACAGATCATATGGAAAAAGAGAAAATTTCAAATTCACAGGTGTTAATAATCATCTTTATCGTTGCCATTGCAGCATTGGCGTTTTACATAGGATCTCCGTGCCATTAAATCTGGTATCGAAAAGGGAGGTATTTTTTAATGGACAGATCGGTTACAAAAAAAATAAAAATTTGCGGAATGACATGTATAAGCTGCAAAAATAGAATAGAAAAAACACTGAATGCAGCAGAGGGGGTGATCAGTGCCGATATAGATTTTCCGACTTCAAGCCTGACGATAACATATGACAACAAAAATATAGATATCAAAAAGATCGGAAAGTTCATCGAAGATCTTGGCTATGGTGTGACAAAGCCGGAAAATGATCATGGCGACATCTTTGAAAAATTTTATATTGCGAAGACGCTCTTGGTCATCATGGCTGTATATTACATTATAA
The DNA here is from genome assembly GCA_937889655.1 of uncultured Clostridia bacterium. Taxonomy (GTDB): domain Bacteria; phylum Bacillota; class Clostridia; order Peptostreptococcales; family Anaerovoracaceae; genus CALBZG01. The sequence continues at coordinate 3,598 of CALBZG010000125.1, read as the reverse complement.
ACAGACTGGGTTTAACGAATATATTTAATGCTTTCCCAGAAGCCAGGGAAGGCATGGGATACGGAATGCTTTTTGTGATCGGACTGCTGACGTCTGTCCATTGCGTCGCGATGTGCGGCGGCATCAATTTGTCGCAATGCACGGCCTATGTGTCAAAAACGACAAATTGTGACCGGCTTTCAAATTTCAGGCCAAGTTTCCTCTATAACTTTGGACGTGTACTTTCATATACCGTAATTGGGGGGCTGGTCGGCGCGCTTGGCTCGGTAGTCAGTTTTTCCGGGACAGGAAAAGGTATCGTTGCGGTCATTGCCGGTATTTTCATGGTCATCATGGGGCTGAATATGCTTGATGTCTCTCCCTGGTTGAAAAGGATCTCTCTTCAGATCCCTGCGGTATTAAGATTGAAAATGTCCGAAAAGAAAAGCGGGGAGGGGCCGTTTTATGTGGGTCTTCTCAACGGGCTTATGCCCTGCGGTCCGCTTCAGGCGATGCAGATCTATGCTCTCTCAACGGGAGATCCTGTCAAAGGCGCGCTGTCTATGATGATCTTCAGTCTGGGTACTGTTCCCTTAATGTTTGGGCTGGGGACCTTAAGCTCTCTCTTAACAAAAAAATATACGGTCAAGATGATGAAAACAAGTGCCGTGTTGATGGTCGTCTTAGGAATAATGATGTTCAGCAACGGGATGGCCCTTTCAGGTTATGCAATGCCCAGGCTCCTTTCTTCCTCTGCAGTCGCGGCCGGTTCGGCGCAGGGGGCCACAGCCGAGTTAAAAGACGGTGTTCAGGTGGTCAGGACGGAACTTTCGCCGGGAGGCTATCCGCCGATCGTTGTCCAGTCGGGGATCCCTGTAAAATGGAACATTTATGCAGACAGATCCTCTATAAACGGATGCAACAACAGGATCTTAATTCCGGATCTTGGTATTGAAAAAAGACTTGAGCCTGGAGACAATATCATTGAGTTCACCCCGAAAAAGAAGGGGACGATACCTTTCAGCTGCTGGATGGGAATGATCAGAAGCCAGATATATGTCTACGATGACATTAAGGACAAGCCAAAGGCACTTCCGGGGGGCATCAGTATACAACAGCGCCAGCAAAGCTCTTCCTGCTGCTCAGGTAACTGAGAATGCACGACACAAAATCAAGTAATTATGAAAGGACTGTTTGATCGATGGCAAAAGAGATATTTAAAATTACCGGAATGAACTGTGCTGCCTGTTCTGCCCGAATTGAAAAGGTCGTAGGCAAGATGGCCGGCGTCGAACATGTTTCAGTAAATCTGGCGACCGAAAAAGCAACTGTCGTCTTTGACTCCGATACTGTCAACATATCTTCGATCGTTGAAAAAATCGAGAAGGCCGGGTATGGCGCGTCTTCATTTACGGAAAAGACTATGGTCGACGAAGATAAGCTGAAGAAAGAAAAGGAAATTCAGACACTGTGGGACAAGTTCATCGTTTCAGCTTTCTTTGCGGTCCCGCTCCTGTATATTGCCATGGGGCCGATGATATGGTGGCTGAACTTCCCGATACCATCATTTCTGGAACCCATGCAGTATCCGCTGAATTATGCGATATTGCAGATCGCGCTGACTTTGCCGATCCTGGTCGCAGGCAAAAATTTTTATACCGACGGATTTAAAGCGATCATCAACAGAAGCCCAAATATGGATTCATTGATCGCAATGGGCACCTCAGCAGCCGTCCTGTACAGTGCGTACTCCGTATATCAGATAACGGCAGGCAATTTTGGCGCTGTCGAAAATATGTACTTTGAAACAGCGGGAGTGATCATCACCCTGATCCTTCTGGGCAAATCCCTGGAAGCTGTATCAAAGGGCAAGACCTCTGATGCGATAAAAAAACTTGTCGGACTTGCGCCAAAGACCGCAGTGGTCATAAAAGACAACAAGGAATATGAAGTGCCGATAGATGAGGTCGAAACGGGCTATATCATACTGGTAAGGCCCGGGGAAAAGATCCCGGTGGACGGAGAAGTCCTTGAGGGGATCACGTCGGTCGACGAGTCAATGCTTACAGGAGAAAGCATCCCTGTCGAGAAAAAAGCAGGGGATCAGGTTTATGCCGCAAGCATCAATAAAAATGGGATGATACGGTTCAAAGCCTCTAAAGTCGGAGGAGATACTGCCCTGGCACAAATAATCAGGTTGGTCGAAGAGGCACAGGGATCCAAAGCGCCGATCGCTAAAATGGCTGATATCGTATCCGGTTATTTTGTTCCCGTTGTTTTCGTCATAGCTGTCCTTGCCGCCGTGGCATGGTTTGCAGCCGGGGAATCTCTTGTTTTCTCATTGACTATTTTCATCTCAGTCCTTGTAATAGCCTGTCCATGCGCTCTGGGTCTCGCCACGCCGACTGCGATCATGGTGGCCACGGGAAAAGGAGCGGAATACGGAATATTGATCAAGGGCGGAGAAGCCCTTGAGACAACGCACAAAATCGACACTGTCATTTTTGACAAGACAGGCACCCTGACGGAAGGAAAACCGGAAGTGACCGATGTGATAACGGTCGGTGATACCAAAAGAAATGAATTGCTGCAGCTGGCCGCTTCGGCTGAAAAAGGGTCAGAACATCCTCTCGCAGAGGCAATAGTGAAGGAAGCAGAGAAAGAAGATCTGGAAATATTGAATATAGACAGATTTGAGGCAATTCCGGGATATGGTATTGAAGTTGAGATCAAAGGACTGAATGTCTTGCTTGGAAACAGCAGGCTTATGGACATCAGAAACATCTCCCGGACAGAACTGTGCGATCGGTCCGATATCCTTGCCGGTGAAGGCAAGACACCGATGTACGTCGCGATAGACAATAAAATGGCCGGCATAATCGCGGTCGCAGACGTAGTCAAATCGAGCAGCATTGCTGCGATAAACATGCTTCGGTCGATGGGTGTCGAAGTGGCGATGATCACAGGAGACAACAAGAGGACAGCCGAAGCTATCGCAAGACAGGTAGGGATAACGAGGGTTCTTTCCGAAGTATTGCCGCAGGACAAGTCAAATGAGGTCAAAAAGCTTCAGGCAGAGGGGAAAAAGGTGGCAATGGTAGGAGACGGCATCAACGATGCGCCGGCGCTTGTGCAGGCTGACATCGGGATAGCGATCGGATCCGGAACTGATGTGGCCATTGAATCAGCCGATATCGTTCTGATGAGAAGCGATCTGATGGGCGTGCCCGGCGCTGTCAGGCTGAGCAAAAGCACGATAAGGAATATCAAACAGAATCTGTTCTGGGCTTTCGGTTACAATGTTATTGGGATCCCTGTCGCGGCCGGATTTTTCCATCTCTTCGGCGGTCCACTGCTGAACCCGATATTTGCAGCCGCAGCCATGTCATTAAGCTCTGTCTCGGTGCTGACCAATGCATTAAGGCTGAAAAGCTTCAAGCTTCTCGGCTGATATCTGAGGATAAGGAGAATCCCTATGAAAAATAGAATCACTGTCATATGCGTGTCATTAGTCATATTTGGTCTTCTGATATATACTCTGGCGGCCACAGATACAACGGATGTCATCGGGAAAAGATCTATAGGATCTTTCAATGCGGTCCTGTCCGCAATGCCGGAG
>CALBZG010000124.1 GCA_937889655.1 uncultured Clostridia bacterium | reverse complement strand
GTGAAAACGCCGCCATTCCCAATGACGGGGATTTTGAGGGCCTTTTTCACACGGGCAATGATTTCCCAATCCGCCGGGCCGTTGTAATATTGTTCCCGAGTCCTGCCGTGGACGGCCACTGCGCTGGCTCCCGCCGCTTCAATGGCCAAGGCCGTCTCCACCGCGTTGATGGAGCCATGGTCCCAGCCCATCCGGATTTTTGCGGTAACGGGCTTCCCGGCGTTTTCCACCGCCGCTCTGACCAGTCTGTAGATCAGGTCCGGATCCTTGAGCAGCGCCGCACCCTCGCCGTTCTTGACGACCTTGGGCACCGGGCAGCCGATATTGATGTCGAGGATCGCATTGGGCCGTTCTTTCAGTTTATGCGCCGCAAAGGCCATCATTTCAGGTTCGGATCCAAATACCTGAATGGCAGCAGGTTTTTCTTCTTCGGTTATATATAACAAAGTTTCGGTATTTTTGTCATTATAATAAAGCCCCTTGCAGCTGACCATTTCGGAGTATACCAGACCCGCGCCCTGCTCTTTGCAGAGCCGGCGGAAAGGTGCGTCTGTGATACCTGCAAGAGGCGCGAGAAAAAACGGATTTTTCAGTTCAACATTACCTATTTTCAACATAAGTGTATTATAGCAGAATCGGGCTCGTTTGCACAATTTCTTGTTTATCAGGCCAGCTGCAAGGTGGAACTAATTATACAGCTTCGACGAGATCGGGGATCTTGCTGTTTTTCTGGCCTCTGATGATTCGAGCTACATCACAGGTACAAATATTATTATTGACGGCGGAAGCACTTTGCCGGAAACCATGGTGCTGGTTCGATGATCAAGATGATAAAATTGAAAAATCCCCGGATCCGAACCGGGGATTTTTCTGTGACAAAGCGCAATTAATATATTTGCAATCATAACCACAAGATTGCAGTAGAATATCGTCTTAATGATAAGCGTAATTCAGTACCGGCACCGGCTGATACATATCATAAACCCATTCAGGTTCTGCGGTTTTCATTTCATTTTCCATAACCTGATTTTCCTGATCGTTTTCATCTTTGATGGTCTTGTTCTCTCTATCCATACCCTTTACGCTCCTTTTACCGCTTTTGTATTGAACTTTTACCCCTGTTTTTCTGTATTGCGTTATTGCAGTGAAGCGATACATCAACAAAGCAATAATAGCATCAAAATCCCATTCTGTCAAGGGTATCGGGCGAATATTCGGGAGTATCCGTCAAAATTAAAATTGATCAAAATTGAAAAAAATACGGAGTGCCTTCGAACTTTGTTCTTTTTGTAAATAAAAAGAATGGGCTCCGTGAAAGTTCAGACCCATTCTTGTTCTATTACTGTTTAATATCGATTCGATTCTATAGATTGAAACATTGCGTGCTTAAATAATCACATTAAAATTTATTTACAGTGGTTTTGTACCTGTATTCACGTTGGTATTGGTACCGGTACATGCCATATCTTTCTTCTTGTTTTTATCATAGATGATCTGAAGGCCTTCCAGTGAAAGCATCTTGTCGATGTGATCGATGCAATCAAGACCGCTTTCGATCAGAGTCGCCAGGCCTCCTGTCGCTACCACCTTAACAGGTTTGGTGGCTCCCATATCCATAAGCTCCTTCTTCATCTTTCCGACGATGAAATCCGCCATTCCCATGTGCCCGTAGACCAGTCCAGATTGCATGGCATTGATGGTATTTTTGCAGATCGCCATGCCCGGATCTTCCAGTTCGACCTTCGGCAGCTTCGCCGTCTTTTCAAATAGGGCTTCCGAGGATATTTTGATGCCCGGTGCAATGGTCCCGCCGAGATACTCCCAATTTTCGGTGATGGCGCAGAATGTGGTGGCAGTGCCGAAATCGATGATGATCAGCGGCCCTCCGTATTTCACCAGGGCTGCAACGGCGTTGACGATCCTGTCCGCGCCCACTTGCTTGGGATTGTCGTATTTGATCTTCAGACCGGTCTTGATCCCCGGCTCGATGACGATCGCCCTTCTATGGAAATATTTCATGGAAAGATGCTGAAGGGTAAACAACACCGACGGCACTACAGTGGCGATGATCACATCTTCGACATCGCTCACCTTCAGCCCTTCGTAATCGAAGAACTGATTGATCAGCATGCCAAACTCATCCGCTGTCTTACTGTTGTCTGTCGCAATTCGCCAATTCTGGATCAATTCCCCATCTTTGAAAGCGCCCAATACGATATTCGTATTGCCTACATCAAACGCCAATAGCATTATGTCTTGTCCTCCTATGCCTTTAGAGCGGTATGTTTCCGTGTTTTTTCGCCGGGAGCGAAGCTTTTTTGGTGCTGAGCATATCATAAGCGCTGATCAGCCTCTGTCTTGAGGTTGCAGGCTCTATCACATCGTCTATGTATCCCAGCTCTGCAGCGCGATACGGGTTGTTGAACTTTTCTTCATACTCCCGGATCATTTCTTTTCTTTTTGCTACAGGATCTTCCGATTCATTGATTTCTTTCTTAAACACGATATTAGCAGCGCCTTCCGCACCCATAACGGCCACTTGCGCGCTCGGCCATGCCAGAACCATATCCGCGCCCAGTTCCTTGTTGCACATCCCGATATAGGCTCCGCCGTAGGCTTTTCTGAGGATCATGGTGACCTTCGGCACCGTGGCTTCGCAGTAAGCATAAAGCAACTTGGCTCCATGGC
>CALBZG010000123.1 GCA_937889655.1 uncultured Clostridia bacterium | reverse complement strand
TATCAACTCTAAAGAATCTTTCAAAGAGTCTTGGAATATCTTCTTCCTTGACACCGATGCCATGATCCTGCACAGATACCTCAATGCCTTCGATGGTTTTCTTAGCTTTGATCGTTACAATTTTACCGTTTCCAGAATACTTTATAGCATTATCGATCAGATTCACCATCATTTGCTTGAAGCGATCTTCACTTCCTGTTATAAGCAAATTGTTTTCCAAATCGGCCTCCAGCGATATACCCCTGCTGTCTGCTATGGGGATCATCGTATCAATTATGCTTTCCAAAGAGGCTTTCACATCGAAAGTATGATCAAGATCCATGGATCTTTTATTTTCTATGTCGGATATAACAAGCAGATCCTCTATCAATCTGGTAAGCCTTGCTGTCTCAATGGCTATTATGTCAATAAATTTACTTCGGATTTCCGGATCTTCTTGGGCACCAGATTGAAGGGTTTCTATAAAGCCTGTTATGGACGTTAAAGGAGTCTTCAATTCATGAGTGACGTTGGCAACGAATTCGCGTCTGATGCTTTCCGCTTCTTCAAGTTGATTTTTAAGCTCTGCAAAGGGCTTGATCAGCCAATTGAATAGGAATGTGGCAATAATGCCAGAACCTGTCACGGAAATAAGAATAGTCAATGGATATGTCAGGTCATACTTGACCGGGCAAATATACAAGATCAAAATGTTGTATAGCACAAGAACAAACACAGAAACGAAAAACTGCTTTTTCATTTAAATTTGTACCCTATTCCTCTTACTGTTTCGATGTAATCGTCTTCTTCGGAATTCTCTTCTTTGCCGGATGCAGCTGCCAACTTTCTGCGCAGATACCGTATATGGACATCCACGGTTCTTGTTTCACCGGAATAATTGATGCCCCAGACTTTATCAAGAAGCTGGTCTCGTGAAAATACCCGGCCTCGATTCAGAGCCAAAAAACTTAATAGTTCGAACTCTTTCAAAGTCATACTGACAGCAATATCTCCGACTTTGACCTCATATCGATCAGGATCGATCATCAGGTCACCAATTCTGATGATTGCTTTTTCAGCGGTTTTCTCGCTATTCGTCGATGGTAGAACTTCTTCATATCTTCTCATCACTGCCATTATTCTCGCCAGGAGCTCTCTGATGCCAAACGGCTTTGAAATGTAATCATCAGCACCGAATTCCAATCCAAGGACTCTGTCCGCCTCATCGGATTTCGCAGTCAACATGATTATTGGCCGCTTATCCCCCTTTGACCTTAATTCCCGACAAATCTCCATACCGTTTTTGCCGGACAGCATAAGATCAAGGAGGACTAAATCCGGATTTTCAGATTCGATTTTTTCCATTCCAATTATGCCGTCTTCAGCCCCTATGCCTTCATATCCGTTGGATTTCAAGTTGTATAAAACTAATTCACGTATATTGGGTTCGTCCTCGATTATTAGTATTTTTTTCATTCTTTTCTCCATAAAATAAGCGCTTCCAACGCTTATTTAAATAATAGCATAGGGAGCGCTTTACCGCAATGAATTACTTGTTTTCCATTTTACCGGCGGATTTTTTCTCACTGAGTTTAGCATTTTTTAATACTGCTTCTGCAATATTCGAACAATAATCTCCAATCTTCTCAATATCATGGATGATATCGGTATATACCACAGTGAATTCAGGCGAGCATTTCTTCTCAGAAAGTCTTTTCAGGTGCTGTTTCCTTAATCTGGCTTCCATAATATTCACCTGTTTTTCCTGTTCCAGTACATCCCTTGCCATATAGCTATCTCTGGTTTTCAATGCCTGGATCGTGGTTTTCATCATGTATTCAATCTGATCAAAGCAAACCGCTATCTCTGCAACTGCCGTTTCTGAGAAATCATAATCCTTCTTAATTTTTTCCTCTGCGAATTCACTGATATTAATGCAATGGTCTCCAATATGCTCAATATCCGCAGCCACATTGATAAGCCCGGATATTTGTATCGTCTGAAGTTCGGTCAGAGAATCGCCTCCTATCATTGCCGAAAGATATTCTACAGTCTTGCCTTGAAGGACATTCAGAACATCCTCCAGTTCCTGTACTTTATAGACGGACTTGTAATTATTCTTAAGGAAAGCGTCTCTGGCATAGCCAATCATTTCTGCCGCTACGCCGCCGAGTCTTGCCAGTTCTTCTGCAGCAAGAGGAACGGCAAACATCGGAGTGTCGATTACTTTATAATCCAGATAAGCTGGTTCGGAAGCGATTTTAGCGGTATCTTCTCCCGGGATAATTTTTGTGACAAGCTTTGCCAAAGCCCATATCAGCGGAAAACAAATCAAAGCGCATATAATATTGAAAATAAGATGCGCATTGGCGATCTGCCTCGATATTACTTCCAACTCAGGCCCCTTTGGTGAAATCAGTTCAATGATCCTGATATATGCAGGTATGAACAACATAAAAGCTGTTGCACCGATGATATTGAAGATAATGTTAGCAAGCGCTGTTCTCTTCGCGTTGATCGAAGCGCCGATTGATGCCAGTATAGCGGAAATAGTCGTGCCGATATTGGCTCCCAATAAAATCGGGATCGAACCCTCAAGGCCGATAATACTGGATAGTCCGTCTGGTCCTGTTGAAGAAGCAAGCGTCTGAAGAAAAGCAATCGCTGCAGAACTTGACTGAATAATAGCAGATGCAACAGTACCGGCTAAAAGTCCTAATAGCGGTATGGCAGAAAGATCAGCAACAAGCGCCGATGAAGCCTCTGCTTCAAGAAGAGGTTTCATTATATCTGCCATGACGTTTATTCCTACAAAGAGAAGCCCGAAAGCGAAAATTGATTGACCGATATTCTGCACTTTTGATTTTTTGAAAAAATAATACATGATAAAGCCAGCAACCACAAACAGCCAGGCATAATCACCTATATTAAAAGCGATGATCTGAGCAGTAATAGTTGTTCCGATATTCGCACCCAAAACGACACTGATCGCTTGAGGCAATTTGATCAGTCCGGCACTGACAAAGCCGATCACCATGACTGTAACGATGCTGCTGGATTGTAGTGCTGCAGTCACTAAAATCCCTGCCAGCAAACCCATAAAAGGATTTTTCGTCAGCATGCTCAATACATTCTTCGTCTTATCCCCGGCACTTTTTTGTATACCGTCGCTCATGAGATTGATGCCGTAAATAAAAACAGCAAGTCCACCCATTAAAATAATAACCATTTGAGTTATTTGGTTCATTTTTATCCTGCCTTTCCAAAATCAGATTTTATTATAACATTTATTGGTCCGTTTTGGAATCTTATCGTCGCCTGAGTTATGTTAATTTTATGTTAATTACACTATCAGTTTAGCCAATTGTTTTATTCCTTTTCCAAAATCAAGATCAATGCTAGGTTGCTCAAGGGTTCCATTCCCTTTGAAGCTTTGAGGATCATGATCGATCGAGACAATTTTGGAGTTTGAATCAGAGTCATAAGTCGGATCTGAAAACTGTTCCTCGCCATAGTTAAAATGATTCACTGCCTTTACACATTTTGTACTAAATCCATCGCCGACCATCTGTTTGAGAAAAGACTCCAGAATCCGGCTTTTGCCGACGCTTCTGCAACTGCTCTCAACAATGCATATCTTATGGCTTTTTTTCATCAGCAACAGCATGCAGTCTGAAAAATAATGACCTGAATCGATCAATATATAATCATACCGACCCGTTCTGATGATAGCATTCATAAAAAGGTTGATCTCATTGGAATCCAATTCTCTAAGAGGATTTCGCCCTCCAACATTTCTAAATCTTTCATATCCATAACGGTTCTGTATCAAAAATGGTTCTATAAATGAACTTATATGATCATCTTTTGCTATATGATAGAGATATTCTCCTAAGCAGCGTACCTCAGCATCATTTTCGGCTTCCTGAATCTCATCAAGAGTCAAGAGCAATACTTTTCTGTCCATATATCTGCTGATTTTCTCGGCTACGCTTTTTGAAATTACAGATACTCCGGAACCGCCATAAGGGCTGCAGAAAAAAATGATCCTGCCAGATTTGTTTTCAATACTTATTTGTTTTCGGCCACTTGATAGCCCATAAATATATAATAATTTTAAAGAAAGTTCTTTAATATTACCATATTTGAACAATTTATATTCCATCAATTCTTCGTTTTCATAGGAACAGTTCCTGGTCTCCACCATCTCAATGCTTTTTTCCGGCGCATTTTCTGCTGGTCCGTCAATCAAAATCAGATCCAACCTCTCAGTATTTTTCGTATCATAAAGGTCTTCAATGCTTTTTATAAAAATAAGATATTCGGACTGAAATCCTGTGAGTTTTTCTGCCAAAGCAATGCCATATGCGGTGTCCTGAGTAAAAATCCCTATATTGATAACATCCATATTCCCCCTTGTATGATGTTTATAAAAGCAAAACACCATAACTTCCTTTCTTTTTAATAT
>CALBZG010000122.1 GCA_937889655.1 uncultured Clostridia bacterium | reverse complement strand
AGTCATTTCACTAAAAGGAAGGTAACGCTGCATGGAAAGTATGGAACGGGTCAATGCAACTGATCTGGTAGTTAATTCAATAAAAAATGCAATTCAAAGCGGTCAGTTGAAAGTTGGCGATAAGTTGCCCCGGGAATCTGATATCGCTCAGGAGTTAGGTGTCGGGCGTTCTTCATTACGCGAGGGGATGAAAATTCTCAAAGCCTATGGTGTAATCGAGTCCCGGCAGGGTGAGGGAACCTTCGTTGTGGATAATAGCGCGCGCAATTTCTTCGAATTCCTGGGGTTCTTCCCCAGCGAAGAAAATGTGCATTATTTTCTGGAACTACGCCGCGTTATGGAAGTGGGTAATATCATAACCATTTATGACAAATTGCAGCCGGAAAACATTCAGGAACTGGAGCAAATAGTGGCTTTGATGGATGGAGAAAACACAATTGATAAATATGTGGCTGCTGACTTGAAATTCCATAACTATATGATAACTTTTACCAAGAACCCAATGATTGAACAGATCAATAACATGCTGTCTGCTATGCGTAGGGATCTTCTTTATCAACTCTTTTCTCGTAAAGAGATAGTGGAAGATGCTCGAAGGGCACACCGGCAGATTTTGAATGCTTTGAAGGACCGTGATCTGGACGCATGCATCGTTTCTGTGAAAGATCATTTGGATACAACGGTTCGCCGACTTCTCGATATCTATTGACAGAAAACCCTGGTTTTTAGCATTCCTGCATGGAAGAATCGTAGGCTATTTGAATCCAGGCATTGGCATCAAGCATACTTGAATCTAGAACGATATCGCTTCCGCTGTGAATACGACGGATGACCATACAACTACTGGGGCGTAAATTTTTAACCAATGTTCAATAGGCCATATGAGTCTGATGACCAGACAACTTTGCACTTCAATTTTTGTTCCTCAAAGAAAAAGCCTACCATCTGTTACAACCAAACGAACATAAAGGAGGTGGTCTCGATTAACAAGGTTAGTTTTACTTGTTTGGCACTAAAGTAACAAGCAAAACATTTCTTACACGGTTTACTATTAAAAGTCCAACCAATTCAATCAACAAATAACAAAAAGGAGAAAAGTTAATGAAAAGAAGACTATCCAAACTCGCCGCACTGGCAATGGCTGGCATCATGGTACTTTCGCTGGCTGCTTGTGGATCAGACAATTCTGCCCCTGCGGAATCTGATGAAGTTTATACCATCACTTGGGCACACTCGTCCTCTACCAATGATCGTCTGGCTCTGGCTACAGAAAAGATGGCAGCCGAGCTGGAAGAAGCATCCGGTGGCCGCTTGATTATCGAGCACTATCCTGCATCTCAGATGGGTGCTGAGCGTGAGACCCTTGAAGGCATCACATTGGGTACCGTTGACTGCGCTGTTATTTCATCCGGCGTCGTTGCAAACTTCAGCGATGACATGTTCATTACCTGCATGCCGTACCTGATCGACAATTATGAACTGGGCTGGGAAGTATATGATGGTGAGTTCGGCAAGATGTTGGGTGCCAACACCGAAGCCGACGCTGGCTGGAAATGGCTAGGCTGGTGCGATAACTCCTTGCGTATGTTCTCAAATTCCAAGAAAGAGATACAGACTCCCGCTGATATGAAGGGCCTGAAGATCCGTACACAGGAGAATCCTCTGCACATGCAGATCGTCAACTCCCTGGGCGCTTCAGCAACTCCTATAGCCTTCTCTGAACTGTACACCGCTTTGCAGCAGGGTACCGTTGATGGCCAGGAAAACGGCATCGCACTGACCTATTCCATGGGTTTCAATGAGATTGTGAAATACATGACCTATCTGCCTCACATCTATGATCCATATATCGTTGTTATGAGCCAGGATGCCTGGAACCGCCTGCCTGCTGATCTTCAGGCACTGATGGAAGAGTACGGCGCTAAGTATTGCGAGTACGAACGTGAGTTCAACAAGCAGAATGAAGAAGATTATCTGGCTGAGATGGAAAAAGAAGGTCTGCAGGTTTATTATCCAACCGAGGAACAGAAGCAGATGTTCATCGATGCAACTGCGAATGTTGAAGCCTCTGTCCGCGAAAAGGTTGGCGATGACTTAGTTGACGCATTCAAGGATGCTGTTGCAGAGGCTCAGAAGTAAGAGGTCAGAGAGCAACTTTTGCTCCATGTCTGCTACAACCATGAGTGAAATTGACCGGCTGCCTCTGAGATGGGGCGGCCGGTCATAAGGAGTAACCCTATGAAAAAAATTCTTGATTTTATTGATAATACACCCATTACCAAATTTATATCCAGTACTCTGATCATGGCAATGGCTGTGATGATGACGGCAAACGTTGTTTTCCGATACTTCTTTAATTTTTCTTTGAACTGGGGCGATGAAATTCTGCGGTATATGTGTGTATATATGGCGTTCTTTGGCACAGCGGCGACTTTCCGCTATGCCGGTCACGTAGGCGTTAACATTTTCGTGGAGAAAGTTCTTCCAGAAAAGACGCGCAAGTACGTTCGCCTTTTTTCCGATTTGGTGACCATCATTTTTCTGTTGATCGCTACTTACTACGGATTTATTCTGGTGGAGCGCATTATGGCCAGCGGGCAGAGTTCTGCTGCTTTGGGGTTGCCTTTGTACTTTGTGTACGGCGTTGTTCCTGTCTCCTGCATCTTGTCCATTATCCATGTGCTAATGCAGATTTTTCGGCATAAGACTTATCTATACGTTCGTGAAGACGTGATTGATATTGAAAGCGATGAGGTGAAGCTATGATAGCAGCATTATTTATTGGCCTGATCGCGCTTATTATGATCGGTACTCCTATAGCGGTCAGTATCGGCCTTGCCTCTGTGATTTCCATGGTGCAGGGCGGACAGACTCATCAGCTTTTCCTGGTAGCACAGCGTATGGTCACCGCGCTTGATTCCACTGTTTTACTGGCGATACCGCTCTTTATTCTGGCCGGCGCCATCATGGGCAAAGGGGGTATTTCAAAGAAGATCATTGATCTAAGTCAGGAGCTGTTTGGCTGGATGCCTGGTTCCTTGGGCGTAGTAACCGTTGTAGCATGTATGTTCTTCGCGGCGATCTCCGGTTCGGCTCCGGCAACCGTTGCTGCCATAGGCACCATCATGATCCCCGCCATGATTCGAGATGGATACCCTGCAGGGTACTCTGCTGCGCTTGCGGCCGCGGGCGGCATCATTGGCACCATAATTCCTCCGAGTATCCCGTTTGTCAACTATGCTCTGATCACTGGAGAGTCTGTTAGCGAACTGTTTGCCGCAGGGGTGGTTCCCGGTGTTCTGATGGGCATTGCTCTTAGTACATGGAATGTTTTCTGCGCATCCAAGTACCATTGGGGTACTAGGAACAAAGGTATCAAAATGATTGGTGTATTGAGGGCTTTCAAAGAAGCTATATGGGCGTTGTTGATGCCCGGCATCATTCTGGGTGGGATTTATGGCGGACTATTTACTCCGACAGAAGCAGCCGCTGTTGCCTGCGTATATGGATTTATTGCTGCGGCATTCATCTATCGAGGTATTAAACTAACTGATATGTATGATATAGCGTTTGATGCCGTGAAGACTTCTTCCATGATCCTATTGATCTGTGCCACTGCAAATATGTTCAGCTTGCTGATTACCAAACAGCAGGTTCCTGCCAAGCTGTCAGAAATGATGTTGGGCATCACGGACAACTGGATCATCGTGCTTTTACTGATCAACATCATCCTGCTGATCAATGGCTGTTTCATGGAGACTACGGCATCTACTTACATCTATACACCGATTCTCTTCCCTCTGGTCACAGCCCTTGGTATAGATCCGATCCAGTTTGGAGTTATTATGGTTATGAACCTGACTATGGGCTTGATTACGCCGCCTCTGGGTATCAACTTATTTGTGGCTAACGGTCTTGACAAGCGTGTGGTGTTTTCTGAACAGGTCAAATATGTCATGCCGATGTTTGTTATCCTCGTCATCTTGTTGCTGATGGTTTCATACATCCCTGGAATTTCTATGTCACTGGTCGACCTGATACGTAAATAATTTAGTGTAGTCTTCCTGTCTCGCTAAAGCAGGAAGGACTTCAGGTACCCAATTTAATGAATAAAGGAGCACATTTCCAATGAAAGATTTTAATTTTAAGATTCCGCAAAACATTATTTTTGGCAAGGGTTCTCTTTCCCGCCTGCCCGAGATTTTGGAAGAGGCTGGATGCAAAAGGGTTTTCCTGGTCAGCGATCATGGTCTAAAGGGCGTGGGATTGGTGGATAAGGTCGCAAAAATAATCGTGGATGCCGGCTTGGAATTTACAGAATTCCTGGACCTGCAGGCAAATCCGACTCTTGACAACGTCAACGATGCTCTGGAGATGTTTAATGCCAGCGGCGCTGAGAGCATCATTGCCCTGGGTGGCGGAGGTCCTATGGACGTTGCCAAGGCTGTTGCCCTTCTGACCACTCATGGAGGCGAGCTCATAGACTATGCCGGCCTTGGTAAGGTACCCGGCCCTGTCGTTCCTATGATTGCGATCCCAACTACAGCTGGAAGCGGCAGCGAAGTGACTGCCGGCACTGTCATAACCGACCCTGTTACGAACTTCAAGATGGCTGCCATGAGTTATTATCTGATTCCAGATTACGCTTTGCTGGATCCTGAGATGATCATGACTCTACCTGCCGGCATTGCGGCTGCCTGCGGAGTTGATGCGTTCATTCATGCACTGGAAGCCTATTTGTCTAAGGCGGGCAATCCTTTTACAGATGCTATGGCAGAAAAGGCTATGGAACTGTTGGGTGGCAATATCCGCCAGTTTGTAGCTTCACGGGATAATGAAGAGGCTGCATGCAATATGATGTTGGGGTCTACGTTGGCCGGCATCGCCTTTGCATGGGCAAAGTTGGGCAATATCCATGCCATGAGCCACCCTGTCAGTGGTTTCTTCGGTATCGCACACGGCGTCGCAAACGCTGTCCTGATGCCTACAATTGTAGAATTCAATACTCTGGCTGATAACGGCCGATATCGCAAGATTTACGATTATGTGACAAACGGCAAGAAGGCTGACGATACCTTTACTCCGGATATGTTGGTTGACGCGCTGCGTAAGATGAATACGGAACTGGGCATACCCGCTACGTTAAGTGAATTGGGAGTCACAGAAGACAAACTGCCTGCGATGGTCATTGATGCCATGAAGAGTGTTAATGTCCTGACGAATCCCCGCCAGACTACAAGTAAGGACATCGAAATGCTGTACCGCAAAACCATGTAGGGGGTTGGTCCTATTGGGAAACTTGATTTTCTAATTATAAAGGTGTGATGACCTGACCTTTATAGCAATGTCACTCAATGATAAAGCACCTATAAAAACATTTTTCAGTATTTTGAATCCCATTAAATATCAGGAATCTATTTTTGCAACTTCAAGTGTACCATTCCAATACGGCTTAACATATCCTCCCCGATGATGAGATCCGGGCTGATCAATTTCCTCTTTTTCCTCTTGACAAGCCGGGTTCAAACCCGGCTTGTCGTCGTTTATACGATTGCCGGAAATGGGCAGAGGGGAGCAGCGGATCATATGCAAGATGAGAGTATGGCTAAACACTTGTTGAACTATATTGACAACAGCACACATATGAAATTTAAAAAACTTCTACACAAGAAATATTATCAAAGAAGAATAGGAATGGAAAAGAGATGAACGAATACCAATCGAAATATGTGACTCCCGAAGTTGCCGCAAAAGCGGTCCAATCGGGGGACTGGGTGGATTACGGCTTCGGTGCCGGCTTCCCGGAATTGATGGATAAAGCCCTCGCAGGGCGAAAGGGTGAACTCCGCGATGTCAAGATCCGAGGCGGTCTTGTGATCCGACCGCGCATGGAAGTCGTGGAGCAGGATGTCGAACAGGAGAGCTTCACCTACTACAGCTGGCATATCGGCGATTATGAGCGCAAGCTGCAGAGCCGTGACCTGGTCAGATTCATGCCGGCTATCCTGCGCTCGCTGCCGTATCTATACCGCGACAAACACATCCGCTGCGATGTTGCTTTCGTACCGGTCTCCCGTCCTGACGAGCAGGGATACTGCGGCCTGGGCATCTCCAATTACGCCTGGCGCACGATTTTCGAGAGCGCCCGCACGGTGATCTTTGAGATCAACGAGCACTACCCAAGACTTCAGGGCGTGGACGGTTCCAATCGTGTGCACCTTTCTGAAGCGGATTACATCGTTGAGGGCGAGCATGAGCCGCTGCCGGTGCGCAGCTACCGCGAGCCGTCGGAAACGGATATACAAATAGCCAGGCTCGTTGCCGAATTGATCCCTGACGGCGCGGTGCTGTCCCTTGGGGTAGGCAGCGTGCCGTTCACGGTGGCTACGATGCTTGCGGCGTCCGACCGCAAAGATCTGGGCTGCCACACCGGCACCATCAGCGACGCTTTTATGGAGATCTACCGCGCGGGCAAGCTGACGAATGCCTGCAAGGAGATCGATCGCGGCTATTCGACGTGGAACCTGGCGATGGGTTCTCAGGAACTCTACGATTGGCTGGACGCCGAGCCGAATTTGTTCCATCCGGGAGACCTGGATTATGTCCACTCCGTGGAGCGAATCAGCCGTATGAGCAACGTTATCAGCATCAACGGCGGCGTGGAGCTGGATCTGATGGGGCAGGAGAACGGCGAATCCGCCGGGACACGACAGCTCTCGGGCATAGGCGGTCAGATGGACTTCCTCGAAGGTGCGTATCGCTCCAAGGGCGGCAAGGGTTTCATTTGCCTCAACGCGACGCAAAAGAAGAAAGACGGCACGATCAAATCCAACATCGTTCCTTTCATCGCCGGCGGCAGCACAGTCTCTGCGCCGCGCACGATGGTGCAATATGTGGCAACGGAATACGGGATTGCGAATCTTCCGGGCAAATCACTGCGCGAGCGCGCCGAGGCAATGGCGGCCATCGCCCATCCTGACTTCCGGGAAGAGCTTCTTAAATATGCCTATGAAAATTTTTAATTAAAATAGTAATAATTACCATTAATGAGCACTTGTAATGAGAACGGAGAGGTATATGAGCGATATTTTTACAATGGGTATCGATGTAGGCTCTACTGCTTCAAAATGCGTCATCATGAAAAACGGCGAGACCCTCGTAGCGAAATCATTGGTCGATGTTGGAGCCGGAACCAGCGGTCCGGAAAGAGCCATACAGGCTGTTTTGGGCGATGCGGAGCTGGAAATGAAAGACATGGCCCATGTCATGTCGACAGGATATGGAAGACATTCCATGGAAGATGCGGATTCTCAAATGAGCGAGCTTTCCTGTCATGCCAGAGGGGCCTATTTTCAGTTTCCAAATGTGAAGACCATTATCGATATCGGCGGTCAGGATGCAAAGGTTTTACGACTGGACGACGATGGCATGCTGGTCAACTTTGTCATGAATGACAAGTGCGCAGCCGGGACAGGAAGGTTTCTGGACGTAATGGCCAGAGTACTGGAAGTCAAGATCGATGACTTGGAGAGTCTGGCTGAACAATCCACCAAAGACGTCACCATCAGTTCCACCTGCACGGTGTTCGCGGAGTCAGAGGTCATATCGCAATTATCCAGGAATACCGATAAACGCGATATCATAAGAGGAATTCATCGCGCCATTGCCAGCAGAGTCGGAGCCTTGGCCAGAAGGATCGGGCTGGTGGATGATGTTGTCATGACCGGAGGGGTCGCCCGAAACGGTGGCGTGCTGAAGGCGTTGGAGGAAGAACTCGGACATAAAATCTACACTTCGGAACTGGCGCAATACAACGGCGCATTAGGGGCAGCTTTATTTGCCTATCAAAAGTCAAAGTAAAGATAGAGAGGAAATGAGGGAACAAAATGGCGGAAACAGAGAAAGACGTAAACATGCCGACAGAAAAAGTGCCGGCAAAGAACATGTTGCGTGACGTAGTGGACAAAGTGTATGCGGAAGCATGGGAAGCCAAGAAGAGAGGGGAGCCCATCGGGTGGTCTTCGTCGAAATTCCCTGCTGAAATAGCAGAGACTCTGGGTCTCAAGGTCTGCTATCCCGAGAACCAGGCGGCAGCCATCTCGGCCAAGCATGGAGGGCAGCGCATGTGCGAATACGCGGAATCCATGGGCTATGACAATGATATCTGCGGCTATGCCAGGATATCGCTGGCCTATGCGGCCGGAGCCGGCGGGGATGAAAGACCGATGCCGCAGCCGGACTTCATGCTGTGCTGCAACAATATCTGCAACTGCATGACGAAATGGTATGAGAATATCGCAAGGATGCACAACATCCCGTTGATCATGATCGACATCCCGTATAACAATACACCGGAAGTGAATGAGGAGAATGTCGCATATATTCGTGCCCAGTTCGATGAAGCCATCAAGCAGCTGGAGAAGATCTCCGGGAAAAAATTCGACGAGAAGAAATTCGAGGAAGTATGCGCAAACGCGAACAGGACGGCCAGAGCGTGGCTCAAGGCCTGCTCCTACTGCCAGCACGAGCCTTCGCCGCTCAGCGGATTCGACCTGTTCAACCATATGGCGGATGTGGTGACGGCCCGCTGCCGCAAGGAGTCGGCGGAAGCATTCGAAGCCCTGGCGGAGGAGTATGAACAGTCCGTGAAGGACGGCACCTCCACCTGGCGCTATCCGGAAAACCACCGGATCATGTTCGAAGGCATCCCTTGCTGGCCGGAGCTGCAGAACCTGTTCAGACCGCTGAAGGAAAAAGGGATCAATACCACGGCGGTGGTGTATGCGCCTGCCTTCGGATTCGTCTACAACAATATGGATGAAATGATGCGAGCCTACTGCAAGGCCCCGAACTCCGTCTGTCTGGAGACCGGCGTGGAGTGGCGGGAAGGCATCTGCCGGGAAAACAAGGTAGACGGCGTGCTGGTGCACTACAACCGCAGCTGCAAGCCTTGGAGCGGCTATATGCCGGAGATGGAGAGACGGTTCAGAAAAGACCTGGGCGTGGGTGTGGTGGGCTTCGACGGCGACCAGGCGGACCCGCGGAACTTCTCCAACGCGCAGTATATCACCCGTGTCGAGGGACTATATGAGATCATGGAATCAAAGAAGATGGGAGGGCAGAAAAGTGAGTAAAATGGAAAGCCTGCTGGCAAAATTTGCAGAGATCGCGGACAGCCCGAAGAAACAGCTGGACCGGTTCGTTTCGGAAGGAAAGAAAGTCATCGGCTGCTATCCGTACTATGTGCCGGAGGAACTGGTATATGCCACGGGGATGGTACCCATGGGCCTTTGGGGCAAACCGGGCAGCCCGAGCAAGGCAAAGGAGTATTTTGCGGCCTTCTACTGTTCCCTGGTGCAGATGAATATGGAAATGGCCTTGAACGGGACACTGGACAAGCTGTCCGGCGTGATCCACACCACCCTGTGCGATACGCTGAGGCCGGCATCCCAGAACTTCCGGGTGGGGATAAAGAATATCCCGATGATCTTCATGGCCCACCCGCAGAACCGCAAGCCGGAATACGGCATCGAATATACCACGAAGCTGTACACCAAGGTCCTGAACGAATTGGAGGGCATCGCAGGGCGAAAGGCGACGGAAGAAGACCTGCGGAAAGCCATCAAGGTCTACAACGAGAACCGCCAGGCGAAGCGGGAATTCGTCCGATTGGCCGGGGAGCATCCGGAACTGGTTTCCGCGGTAGCAAGAAGCGCGGTATTGAAAAGCGCCTATTTCATGGAGAAGCCGGAGCATACGGCCATGCTGAAGGAACTGAACGGGCTGTTGGCCGAAGCGCCTGCTGCCGAGTGGAAGGGGACGAAGGTGGTCACTTCCGGGATCCTGTGCGACAATCCGGCGCTGCTGAGGATCTTCGATGAAAACCGGATCGCCATTGCAGCGGATGACGTGGCCCAGGAATCCAGAAGCTTCCGAAAAGACGCCTCCTTAGAGGGGGACCCGGTCCGTGCGCTGGCCATGCAATTTGCCGACCAGGACCAGGATACGATCCTGTATGACCCAGAACTGGACACAAGACCTGCGCATATCGTGGAACTGGTGAAGAACTCAGGCGCCCAGGGCGCAGTCGTCCTGATGATGACCTTCTGCGACCCGGAGGAGATGGAATACCCTTCCCTGGTGCAGGCGCTGAAGGACGCGAAGATCCCGGTGCTCAAGATCGCTTATGACC
>CALBZG010000121.1 GCA_937889655.1 uncultured Clostridia bacterium | reverse complement strand
ATGCTGACCATGTTCATTCCGACAAACCGGAGAGTGGCGGAGGCAGTGGCCGTGGAAACCGGCAAGAACCTGGGGCTTCTTAATCCTGAGGTCATCAATGCCGAAATCATGCAGGAGGCCGAAGGCACCAGGATAGAGCTGAAGGGCAAAGTGAATTTTGACATCGATATTTCAAAACTTGTGATCCCGCCGGAGCCTCATTACTTATCCGATGATGAGATCAGGGCCGACGTGTCAAAATATCCGCTGAAGGTGGTATGCGGCACCGTCGGTGAAGATGAGCATTCCGTAGGGCTGAGGGAGATCATCGACATCAAGCATGGCGGCATCGAACGCTTCGGGATCCAGGTCGAATATCTGGGGACCTCGGTACCGGTAGAAAAACTGGTGGATGCAGCTATAGAGCTGAATGCCGAGGTGATCCTGGCATCGACGATCATATCCCATGATAATATCCATTACAAGAATATGAAGAGGATCAATGATCTGGCCATAGAAAAGGGCATCCGCGAAAAAGTGATCATCGCGGCGGGAGGAACTCAGGTGGTGCCGGAAGAAGCCCTGAAAACTGGCATCGATGCCGGATTCGGCCGAAACTCCCACGGCATTGATGTTGCCTCATTCATCATCGAAGAGAGGCAGAGGAGAAGATCTCAGAAATAATCTGGAATAATGGAAAAATGATAGAAAATGATAGAAAATGATGGGAAACGACGGAAAAGGGAGCAAATATGAAAGTTGATGTGCTTGTGGCGGAAATCGGCTCAACCACAACCGTGGTGAACGCCTTCAATGGGCTGCATACAGAGGATCCGGTTTTTCTGGCTCAAGGCCAGGCGGCGACTACGGTGCTGGAGGGCGATGTGCGCATCGGGCTGAAGGGCGCCATGGAAGATCTTTGCCGTCGGAATGGGATCGAAAATATAGCGTATGATGAAATGCTGGCCACATCCTCCGCCGCAGGAGGGCTTAAAATGACAGTGCACGGCCTCGTCTATGATATGACGGCCAGGGCAGCCCGAGAGGCAGCTCTGGGGGCCGGCGGGATCATCCATTACATCACAGCCGGCCGGCTTCGCAGGACGGACCTGAAAAAAATCGAGGAGATCAGGCCCAACCTCATCCTGCTCGCAGGGGGTGTGGACTTCGGGGAGAGGGAAACCGCCATTTATAATGCCGAACTTCTGAATACCATGTCGCTGAAGGTGCCGGTGATTTATGCAGGAAATTGCGAGAACCGGGAAGAGATCAAACTGATATTTGAGGACCGCAAATTATATATTGTGGATAATGTCTATCCGAAAATAGATGATTTAAATGTGGAGCCTTGCCGGAAAATCATTCAAGAGGCTTTCGAGGAGCACATAACCAACGCTCCGGGGATGGAACACATCAGAGATATGGTTAACGGCCCCATCATTCCAACCCCCGGTGCTGTCATGGAGTGCACAAAGCTCCTTTATGAATGCATTGGCAATGTAGTGACACTTGATGTGGGCGGCGCCACCACAGATGTTCATTCCGTCACGGAGGATTCTGATGAGATATCACGAATACTGATCAGCCCGGAGCCAAAGGCCAAACGCACGGTGGAAGGCGACCTGGGCGTGTATGTCAACAGGATGAAGGTGGTGGAGTCCATAGGACGGGAAAAGCTTGCGAAGGAGATGGCCGGAGAAGGCTTTGATCTTGATGCGCTGCTGGAAAGCTACGAGGTGATCCCTAAATCCCAGGGAGAGATCCTGTTGGTGGAGCGGCTGACCTACGAAGCGGTAGAGAAGGCCATCGAGAGACATGCAGGCAGGATCCGCTATATTTACGGTCCAACAGGAAGGACCACCGTAGCGGAAGGAAAGGACTTGACCCAGGTGAAATATATCGTAGGGACCGGTGGCGCTCTCACGGGATTGCCGGATCGTTACAGTATCATGAAGAGCATCAGCAGGCAAAACGCTAAAGGCCATTTACTGGTTCCGGGGGACAATGCGAAAATACTGGTAGATCATGACTATATCATGGCTTCCCTGGGAGTGCTTTCATTGAAATATCGCGAGGCGGCAGTTAAACTGCTGGAAAAAAGCCTTGAAATCAAATTTGCCTGTGAAAACGATCAGCAGGAGACATAAATACTGGAGCATCGAAATATTGTAATAAAGCGACCCTGATGGTATAATATTAGGACAGTAGATTCACGACTTATTGGTTTAATGGAGGTGCCTGATGAAAAAGAAATCGGAGCTGATATTCAATATGCCGGGAAGCAAGGGCAGATGCTGCGGCGGCTGTCAGGCCGGCAAGATCTTTTTGGGTATCTTTGCGGGGCTGCTTGTGATTCCGACGCTGATCATGCTGTTGATCGCCGCGCTGAAGGATGATAAGGAAGCATATTATTAAGATGATCTGACAAGCGGGTCCGGCAGGAGGATCCAAACACCACGGTTAGGCAGAAGAATGCGTTGATTGAAGAACGTGATGTTTATGATTGCAATGATTGATGAAGAACGCCCGATAGTTTCCGGGCGTTTTCTGTGCGTCAGACAACAAAGATTTACGCCGAATAAACCATTTAAAAAGGCCAAAGAGAGCATGTTCGAACTAATATTTAAAACATTTATTAAGGACTATGAAAATGTCAAAAGCCGTCGAGTGAGAGACAGGTATGGGAAGTTTGCAGGAGCAGTCGGCATTATTTCCAATATCGTGCTTTGCATTATGAAGGTTGTGACGGGGATTTTAGCAGGAAGCATCGCAATCGTTGCAGATGGAGTCAACAACCTCGCGGATGCATCCTCCTCCGTGATCACTGTGATCGGGTTCAAACTGGCGTCTCTTCCTGAAGATGAATCCCATCCATACGGGCATGCAAGGATCGAATACCTGACCAGTCTGGTGATCGCAGCGGTCATCATTGTTGTGGGCATCGGCCTTTTAAATACATCTGTCGAAAAGGTTCTGGATCCCGTAGAACTCGACACAAGCTTCGTGACTTTTCTGGTTCTGATCCTGGCAATATTGATCAAAATCTGGCAATCTGCTTTCAATAGAGCGGCAGGCAGAAAGATTGACAGCGTTGCGCTGATAGCCACCTCCGTAGACTCAAGAAACGACGTGATCGCGACTTCAGCTGTCTTGCTGAGCACCGTATTTGTTATGGTTACCGGCATCCTGATCGATGGATACATGGGATGCCTGGTGGCTTTGTTTATAATATGGTCCGGGATCAAATTGATCATTGACAGTTCGAGCCCGCTTCTCGGGGAAGCGCCGGATCCGGAAATGGTCAAGTCGATCGTAGACATCGTGAAATCCTATGACGACGTCATCGGGATACATGATCTGATGGTCCACAATTACGGGCCGGGCAGAGTATTTTGCTCCATTCATGTGGAGGTGAACGCTGACGAGGATATCATGAAAAGTCATGACATGATCGACAACATTGAGAATGAAATCCAAAAAACGCTGGATGTCCATGCGGTTGTACATATGGATCCGATCCGGAGGAACGATCCGAGGATCGCCTGCATCCATGGAGCTGTTTGGGATGCCATCAAAGATCTGCCGGAAGTCCTGGGCATGCATGATTTACGAATAGTGCCGGGTCCGACTCACACGAATATAATTTTTGACTGTGTCCTGGCCAACGGCTGCAGCCAAAAGGAGCCGGAAATAAAGGCTCTGGCCGAGTCCAATGTTCGGATATTGGACCCAAGCTACAACGTCGTGATCACCTTCGACCAGAATTATACGAACCTGGACGAAAATTGAAGGATACGGATCATAATCGCAAATTTCAAATTTTATCCTAAACTTGAAACTTGAAACGCGAAACTTAAATTTAAAATTAAAATAATTAAGATGCCCTTCCTGACTCTGCATATTTGTATTAGCAAATATGCAGTTTTTTATTTTGCACGATTTAAGCAAATATGAGAGATGGCAAGCACATTTTCGAGGAAATCATCAGTGTGTCTCAGGGTATCTGCGAAATAATTATCCGCATAGCTTTGGGAAAGCAGAATTATTTCGGCCTGTTGATTGACATAATATGGAAAACAAGTTAAGATGATATAAATACAACCATAAATTAACATATAGGAGGATTTCGAAATGCAAAAATTGAGAGCAACAGCAGCAAGGATAGCAGGAGGAGCTGTTGTCACATGCCTGGTCTTAACATTGCCTATGTGCACAAGCCTGCCCGCCGTGAGCAATACTTATGCGACGGATGAAGCCGCAGCAACAAAATCGCAATTTGGCGATTTAACGACAGAGCACTGGGCGAATGGGTCTATATATAGGCTTGCAGAAGCAGGTATCATAGCGGGTTATCCCGATGGAAGATTTAAACCGGAAGACACGGTAACCTATGGCGAATATATAAAAATGGCGGTCATGGCTGATTCTGATCAGAACATGAACTTTGTAAACACAGATGAAACCGATGATACATCAAGCAGCAACGGCAATTGGGCTGAAAGCTATTACGAAACAGCGCAGTTTAAAAAATATTTAACACAGAACCGAATTACTAAAAAGATGCTGAATTACCCGATATCCAGAAGGGATATGGCTTTGATCGCCAGTGCTGTTATAGGCAAGATGGCTATAGATAACTATAGCGAAATACAAGCCGGAATAAAGGACATTGATCCCCGCACTCCTGATGAGTATGAAATTACAAAAGCCTATGCATCAGGAGTATTGAATGGTTATCCGGATGGCACCTTCAAGCCTAACAGGACATTGACCCGGGCCGAGGCAGCAATTTCAATAGAAAGACTGATGAAAGTTCAATCTCGTGAAAACGCAATTATGCAAGAGACAGAAAATGCGCATAGGACTGTTCCAAAACCAATCGAAGGAACCGATTTGAAATCGATTGACGAGCTTATTATCAACAGAAATGAAATTCCAATTATGAAAGACGTTAAGTATTATTGGACAGCCGACGCGTTTCCGTATGAATTTGAAAAAATCAGAAGTCTTTTGGGAACTGAGGCGCTAAAAATTCTACCTGCTGACCCTGCTAGAGTTGTCATTTTCATTAAAGGCGATAAGGCTTATAGAACAAATATGATTGGTGCATGTATTTATTTAGCAACTGGAACAAAAGACGGTTCCAATTTACCTGATTTTGATTGGTTAGGATTCTATAGCAGAAATAGCGATAAAATGATGTTAATTAAACGTCCTTACAAATAGCAGGAGATAAAAATGTATGTCATTCATACCAAAAAGAAAATATTACATATAATAGCGGCGGCTCTTATTATAATCATTATTTCAACAGCGACAAGCAGCACAAAAGCTTCTGCAGCAATGATGGATTCTACTCATTATAGGCTTAGCACAGGGGTTGTCTTTATTTGGAAGAATTCAGAAGGGAAGTGGCAGAATGGATTGTCGCCGGGAGACACAACAACATATACAGATTATTTTTCAATAGGGCAAGATTTGAAAAACATAAGTGCATATAGATATAACCCTGAAGCACCAATAGGAACGGAAGGACATTTTGATTTTAATAACAATCAATACTACCACTGGAATAAAGGTGCTGCGACAAATTATGAAAGCTATAATCTTTTATATTATGACTATTCAGCAAAACCTCTTAATGTATCCGGAGAAGAAAATTATGATGCCGAAACAGGGAAACTAAAATTAGTTTTATCACCAACTCTAAAAACCGTTTCAGGAATAAATTATGATGTTAAAGAAAAGTTAAGTTTTGGAGTCCAAGGCAAATTTGAGTTGCTTGAACTGCTTGGTTCACCAACCCAGGAATTGATCGATGCTATGAATTTGATGGACCCGGCTTCGGAACAGTACAATCCGAATGTAGAGGGATACCTTTACTTCGTCCCTGTTATTATTCAGTATACTGTTACTACGGAATTGCCTGATGAACCTGGTGAAATACCGGAAGAAGAACCAGTTATCCCCGAAGAAGAACAACAGATACCCAAAGTGATGGAGGGGCAGGCTGTTCTGGATCTGCCGAAAAAAACCTATGAGGGGCATACGGTAGAAGCCATGGATTTTTCACAGTTCACGGTTGATGGTGAGGCCTATTCTGCCCGTAGGCTTTATGAAGAAGACCTCGCTTCAAATTCATTCAGTATTCCACAATATGTTTCGGGGAATGTCCAAAGAATCGGCTCGACTACATCAGACGTTACTATTGATAAAACCGGTTACTATCCAGTGACTCTCCGAGTTGATGCAAAAGCAGGAGGAGAATTCACCCCATCCAGCAAGCTAATGGATACTAAAAATATTGAAGTTATGGGAACGCCTGCGATTTTGGAGAACCTTGCCGGAGTTCAAAAAAAGAATAGGAAGCAGATGTTAAACATTACTGTTGCTACCAGCCCGAAATACCCATTGGCAGAGCTTTGGGTGGAGCTGGAAAGAAGCGATGGTACGGAAAAAGTGAAACTTGAACATGTCTATACTGGCACTGGATTCGATGAAACTCAAAACACGCTTGTCAATTCTGAACTGATCAAGACAAGGGCCATCGACCAGACAGAAGCAGACAAGTATTTTACCACGGTCCAATTGTCATTCCTGACGAAGAATGATGTTCAAGAGGAGTTTACATACCGGATCTACGCAAAGGATTGCCGCGGTCAGGACGATATCGTTGAAGCGGATTTTGTCGTTGCGCCAGATATTCCTCCAGAGGCAAAAATAGAAACCGAGGATTCATTCCTGAGGATAAAAGGCACCGATATAGCTGTAATAACTGCGGAAGATTCTTCGATTTGCGATGGTGATCAGGTACATAGAAGCTGGTTCGCTGTGCCAATGGATGGAAATGGTTTGCCTTATGATGCATCTGAGGAATGGATGCCTCTGAACTTGCTGTCCGGGTATAGGGACCTTTCTTTTGGCACAGGAAAAAAAGTGGCTTTTGACAAAATCGGGGTGGGTCCGGTACAGTTGAGATTGAAAGTCCGGGATGTTTGGGTCGAAGAGACTTTGCATGAATACATCACAGAGGAAGATTATTTAAAAGATGAGACGGAAACCTTAACGGAAGTCGTAAATATTGCGCCAGTCGTAAGCTTAAAGCCGATTTTCAATAGGGAAGAACGTGTCCTCCTCTTAGCGGAGAATAGTTCGGTATTCAGCGATTTGAATGCAGGATGCAACATCTTGAGAGAAAAATTGATAGAAAAGGGTATAGATAGCGACATTAAAATAGAAAAAGTGCCCGGCCTTGCCACATCCGAAGCCATAAGAGGCTATTATCCCGGTGCCTCGGCGGAATTGCCTTACGGATTCAACGGGATCAATACGTTTCTGGAAGATAAATGGTTTTCCATCGATGAGGAGAACTTGTATACCATCAATGGCACATGGCTTTCTGGAACCCATGATTACTATCCCGAAATGCCTTATGTAATTTCTTCGATCAATGCCGAGGACAATACATGCAACTGGAGGTACACCATCAACCGTGATGTCATGGACATCAAGCCCGGAGTTGCTGAAAGCTTCGCTCATGATGACAGCGGGAAATACCTCTTTTTCAGATATGGCGGACAAACATTGATCATTGCTAAGGATACAGGTGCGTACCTCGCAGCGGTCGATATGACGCTGGGGGACTGCAACTTCGTGGGTGGACCGGGCACAGGAAACGATTCCAGCATCTACACGGTGAAGAAGGATGGGATATATGCCATAAGCGTGGAAACGGGAGAGATCAGAAAAATATATGGGGCCCGGATCTCAGGCACAGCAAGGAGAGTGAGCGGACAGATCAACTTCTTGGTACAGACAGGCCCGATGACGATATCCCGCGGCAAAATGGACCCTCTTTCTGAGCAAATCATACTAAGCGGAATTCAAAAAATCGATGAAGACGCTGCAGATACCGCTTACAAATGCATTGGCATGGACGCGGAAGGCACAATGATCATCGGATTAAATGACGATCAATCAGTCCGCGTATATGGAGCGGATAATAAACTGATCAAGGAGATCAACGGATGGAGAACAGATGGAGATTTCGGCGTAACGCCCGCATATGACGAAAAGGGTAAATGCAATTACATAGCTTCATCCTGGGAGGTCAGAGGATCTACCAAGTACTATTCATATGCGGGTATATGGGGTGTTAATGATGATGCCGTTCATGAATGCAGCATGTATTCCACCAGCGGATTCAGAACCGATGCGGACCATCCTATGTTTGCCATGCAGGCGGGAGATAAAATACATATTCAGACCGGGGCGATGTGGGCAGGACTATATGGCGGGGGAAGCGTCATGGGCTACTATAATGAATACGCCTATCTTTGCACCTTTGATTTGACAAAGGGCATCGGTTCATTCGATTCGGCCGGGCATTTTGCTTTTGGCATGGCAGGAGAATATGGAAGATACACCGACCCAATGGTGGCGTCGTCTTATACATTCAATGGTGACTCGACTGATGTAGGTCCGGATACCGGGATGAACGGATTGAGGGCAAAGATCATGTTGCGATATAATAGCCTTTCCGAAGTCATCAAAAGATTTTTGAGCAAGCATGCTGCGAATACCGGCGTCATTGAAGGTAAAGCTGAAGGGGCGAGCTTCTTCTATATAAGTGAAAATGACATGGACGGAGGTATTTATGACAGGCTGACCGAAAGAATCGCGGACGAAGACAATGTTTATGAAACCGTCTTGGCGGTGCAGCAAATCGAAGGATCAGAAAAAGCTTCCATCTCCAGGCAGTATTTTCTAGATCAGATCGGAAGAGCACACGTCTGAACTCCAGTCACGAGTGGATATCTCGT
>CALBZG010000120.1 GCA_937889655.1 uncultured Clostridia bacterium | reverse complement strand
TATTAAGGTTACCCTTTTTGCCACCGATAGCTAAAAAGATATTTCCTGCTATTTCGCACTTGACCTTTCATAGCTGGTCTCCGTTGAATATATATTATCAATACGGATAATATATGTCAATATATGGTATTTAAAGATTAAAAAAAGGGCGTCGGATTTTGATTCGTTCCGAGGCCCCGGTTCATTATTCTTTTGCGACAAATTCATCGAAAATTTCTTTGACTGTTTCCATTTTTTTGTTTTTATATGCCTTGCCACCGCAGAAGACAAGTCCATTCTCAACGTCTCCCTTTGCAGCTTTCACCAAGGCTTCGGTTATACAATAAGAAGCGGCTTTGTAGTTGCATGTGGTAAGACATCCATTACATTCCTTGATAGGTATAGGCTTAAGAGCAACGCTTTTTACAAAATCATTGTTCAAAGCACGCGCAGGCATACCAACAGGACTTTTAATTATCACAATATCTTCCTCTTTGCAGTTTAGATAAGCTTGTTTGAATTCCTCGGGAGCATCGCATTCTTCGGTGGTAACAAATCTGGTGGCGAGCTGGATACCGTCGGCACCGCATGCAAGTACTTTTTCACTATCGCTTTTCGTATAAATCCCTCCAGCGACAATCAGCTTACAATCCGGTAAATCCTCAAGGACAGCTTTGATTTCAGATATCGTTTTATAAAACTGGTCATTTTCGTGTTCCAGTTGCTCTTCCTTGAATCCTAAGTGCCCTCCTGCCAATGGGCCTTCGAATATCAAAGCATCAGGTGTTCTGTTATATTTTTTTGCCCAGCTTTTGATGATGATATCTGCGGCTCTGGCAGACGATACGATCGGTATCAGTTTTACCGAGCTGTTCTTCGCAATACCCGGAAGCGATGTTGGCAGTCCCGCACCAGAGACAATAAACTCCGCACCCGCTTCGATAGATGCTAAAACATAATCCTCATAATCTTTTGATGCGCACATGATATTGACACCTATCGGGCCTCTGTCTTTTACATCTTTAACAGCTTCCAGTGCTTTTTTGATTTCTCTCTTTAACGCTCTTTTATTGGCTTCGACCGGGTTGGTATAGAAATCTTCCTCATTAAAGCCTGGTTGCGCAGCGGATATGGTTCCAGCACCGCCGCATCTGGACACAGCCGCCGCCAATCGGCTTAAGGATATGCCGATCCCCATTCCTCCTTGAAAAAGTGGGACCGGGACCTTCAAACCATTGATATCTATAGGTGCAAGTTCAAACGGTCCTTCCTTTTTTTCATGAACGACCATTCTCATTTTTAAAAACTCATTTAAGTTTTCAATGGACTCAGCAAATCTATGAGCCTCATCGTGAGTAAGGCCTTCGACTGCATCGCTGATCATGGCAATATGAAAATCCTCATGTTCCCGAACTGCTGCTGCACCCGAATCGGTGAGCTCTATTCTCACTATTCTTCTGTCCTCCGGGACTCTAAAACGTCTGACATAGTCTTTATTAACAAGCTTATTGATTGCTGCAGTCAATGTGCTCACACTAATTTTAAGAGTATTCGCAACCTGTGTCATAGTTTTCGGTTTTCCTTCACCTATGGCAACCAAGGTGTGGATCTCCGTGATCGACAAGTCATGATTTGTTGACTGCCTCAACGCCTTTTCTTCCATTTTTAATACGATATTAAAAAGACTAACCAGGGTTTCATTTATTTTCGTGACTGTGTTCAAGGGTTTCTCCTTTTATCTACCTTTCTTTATCCTATGGCAAATAGTATTTCGCATTTACAGGCCAATTTATCCCCAACATAGGCTTCGGCTATTCCTGTTCCAGCTCTATGGCGTAACCTGTCGATGGTAACTTGAAGGCGAAGCGTATCCCCCGGAACCACCTTGTGCCTGAATTTAGCATCTTTAATGCCTCCGAAGTAAGCGATTTTACCTTTGTATTCGTCCATTGACAATATGGCAACGGCTCCGGCCTGGGCAAGAGATTCGACAATTAAGACTCCGGGCATTACTTTTTCCTGTGGAAAATGTCCTTTAAAATAGTATTCATCCGCATTGACATATTTTATTGCAGTAATACTTTTACCTTCTTCCATATCGATTACTTCGTCGATCAAAAGAAATGGTTCCCTGTGAGGTATAATGTCTTTTATCTGATCTCTGTTTAACATCATATCGATATTTCCTTTCATG
>CALBZG010000119.1 GCA_937889655.1 uncultured Clostridia bacterium | reverse complement strand
TATCACTCAATCCATCAGGTCCTTCTCATCGATCACCAGTCTCGGTTTCTCGACCGTAATTTGGCAAGACTCCATAGATTTCAAAGCATGTTCATGGCTTTCCGGGGTAACGCCGGCACAGCAGGATGCATCCACCTTGATAGGGATCTCGGGCAGGAAGGTCTTGATTGTAAGCGCATTCGCGATAACGCATATATCCGTGCAGAGGCCGATCAGTTCAATTTCATCGATTTTCTGCTCCTCATCTTTTTCAATTAAATAGTTTACCAGATCCTTGGATCCGAAAGTGTTTTTGTCGAAAATCTTTGGCTGTTTTTGCAAAGCGAGGCGGGCAATATTTTCTTGAAGTTCCCATCCATGGCTCCCTTCGATACAATGGGAAACCGGCAGATTTCGTCCCTCCAGAGTTTCAGGATAATCCTTTGTGTGGGTGTCCCGGGTGTAAATAACCAGGCCCTCGTGCCTCCTTATCTTCTGGATCACTTTCGGAACGATTGACTGAGCCTCCGGAGTGCCCAGTGCTCCATCGATGAAATCATTCTGCATGTCAACTACGATCAGCACTTTATTCATATGAATACCTCTTTATATCTCGATTCAAAAGCTTGATCCGATTCATCATTATTTTTGCCATTGTATTCTTTTCATATTGATTTGTCAAATGCCTGATTTCAATCCTTTTGACGACAAGCGCAGCCCCAATAAAAATACCGGTCCGGGGGCTCGAGGCCCTCCAAAACCGGCTTATGCAAATCTTCATTGATCAACGGTGGGCTCCAATTTTCAAACCCCCTGAACGGAGTCGATGCCGATATCCGCAAGAACCAGATTCCCGCAATATTTTTGGGCTGAAGCCATCTTGTGAGCGGGTTTATACCGGTGGAAAACAATGGTGTAATAAGCTTCTACCGCATCGGGGTCCGCACTCCCGCTGTCTCCGTTGACTCCGCTTGGAATGTCCAGAGAATATATCCTGGCGGGAGAATCATTGATCAATTTCGTGGCATCATGAGCTTCTTTTCTGAGTACGCCGCTAAAGCCCGTTCCGTAGATACCGTCGACAATTATAAAAGCCTTGTCAACGATCTGCACCGTCAAATCATTGACCCTCAATATCGGTATGGCCAGTTCTTCGCAAATCATTTTATTTCGGATCGCTTCCGGGGTTTTTGGCTCACCGTCTACCATAACAAGCTTCACATCCCCACCATCCTGGCGAAGTTTTCTGGCGACCACATATCCATCTCCGCCATTATTGCCTTTGCCGCAGAAAACAAGAACACTCTTATCTTTGATTTTTTCTTTGCTTTTAATAAAATCCGACGCCGCCGTGCCTGCGTTCTCCATCATTTGGTAATAGGACAATCCTTTATCTGCTGCTTTTTTCTCAATTTCCTTCATTTCTGCTGCTGTTACAATAATATTATCGATATCCATGTTCCTGTTGCCCTCCTGCAGAATAAGTAAATCATGGATAATATCATATCACTTTGTTAAAAAAAACACAAGCGTAGAAATGTTAAAAAAACCTGCTCCGGTTTTAATCCATGGAGCAGGTCCTATCTTTATCGTAAGGCTAACGATCCAGCGCTTTTAAAATTCCATAAATAATAGTCTGTGGCCTCGGAGGGCATCCGCGTATGTAGACATCTACCGGTACGATGCCGTCGATGCCATTTCCGGAAGCGTAGGTATCCCTGAATATCCCGCCTGAGCAGGCACAGGATCCCACTGCTACTACAAGCTTAGGATCGGGAGTTGCCTGGTATGTCTTGAGCAGTGCTTCCTGCATATTCCTGGTGCATATACCGGTCACAAGGAGCATATCCGCGTGTCTGGGCGAAGCGACAAAGCTGATCCCAAATCGTTCGATTTCATTGAAAGGATTGGTTACAGCGTTGATTTCACAGTCGCAGCCGTTGCAGGAGCCCGCATCCACTTCCCGTACCATCAAACTTCTGCCATACAATTTTTTAATTTTAGATTGCAGTTCCATACCCAAAGCATCTAAAGAAGCTTCTGTGTCATCGGCTCCAGCTCCAACAGCCTCGTATTTGAAATTTCGCTTTTCCTTCCGGGCCATCTGGAATTCCTTGATTAGATCAACAGCTCCCGCCTGACAAACTTCATGACACAACAAGCAGAAAATACACCGGTCAAAGTCGATGTAAGGCGCTTCGGAATCCTTATTCCAAATAATGGCACCGGATGGGCATCTCCCGACACATTCGCCGCACCCATTGCATTTAGAACTATTGATCATGGGATTTCCAGCCCAAAGGCTCATGTCCGGCTGCACTTTCGGATAATCTTGCGTAAGGATTTTATATTTTAATATTTTTTTGGTTTTATCTAACATGGTTTTCTTCCTTTATAAATCGTTGCCTGCATAAGATAGATTGAAGCTCTTGTTTATGAGCGGGAAATCCGGAACGATATTCCCTTTCACGGCAACGCATAAAGCCGGCCAATTGCAGAAAGAAGGAGTTCTGATTTTATAGCGGAGTAGTGTGTTGTTTTCTCCCGTCATGACAAAATGGATGTTCTCTCCCCGCGGCGCCTCCGTCATGCCGAAGGAAAAGCGATATGGCTCTAGAAGTCCGACCTGTCCCGTTATCTTGCCTTCCGGCATGGACTCCAGCGCAGAGATGATCATTTCTAACGACTGGAAGCATTCGTCGATTTTGACATTCATCCTGCAGTTTACGTCTCCGTAATAATACACCGGAATTTTAAGCTTGAGTTCTCCATATGCTTCATAAGGAAAGTCCTTCCGTACATCATGTCCGATTCCCGAAGCTCTTCCGCCCGGGCCAACAGCATTCAGGTCCCCCGCAGTCTTGGTCTTTAGAATTCCAGTATTTTCGACTCTATCCATAAACATACTGTTGGATTTTATGATCCCGACAGTGTCCGTCAATTCGGTGTGCAGCTTTTTCAACAGTTGGATCACCACGGCTTCCTTACCGGCAATAAAGTCCTTTCGGACACCGCCGATCCGGTTCACGCTGCGCAAGAATCTCATTCCGCACAGCTCATCAGCGATATTATACGCCCATCCTCTCAGCATTCTGAACTGTCCGTTGGCAAAGCCATAACCGGTATCAAGGCAAATGCCGCCCAAATCGCCAAGATGGCAAATCAGTCTTTCCAGCTCGGCAAATACGACCCTCGTATATTGCGCCCGGCCCGGAATCCTGATATCGCCGATTTTTTCAACTGCCTGGCAATAAGCCAATGAATTAGCGAACGTCTCATCACCGGAAATTCTTTCGGCGATATAGAGGCATTGTTCGATGCTTTTCCCTTCACAGAGCTTTTCGATCCCTTTGTGGGTGTAATAGAGCTGGGCCTCCAAATTGATGATCGGTTCTCCCGCCACACTGAAGCGAAAATGTCCCGGTTCGATGATTCCTGCATGGACCGGCCCCACAGGTATTTCATAAACTCCTTCGCCCCTGACCTTTTGGAATTTGATCGTCTCCCTTGCAACATCAGGGCGGTGGCTGATTTCGTAATCCTTTCTTAGAGGGTATGCCCCTTTCGGCCAGTTGCTATGGAATACAAGCCTTTTCGGATTATGATGCCCTACGGGAACAATTCCGAAAAGATCCTTTATTTCCCGTTCATAGCGAGCCGCAGCGTAAACCTTTCCGCTGAGGGATCTTATCTCCATCTTGGCCGGATCAACGGCTACTCTGATAATGACCAGCTTTGTATTTTTTCTGTCGGCAAAAACATAGTAAACGAAAAAGCGGTTCGTCAATTCACGCTCATCGCAGGCAAACATGGAAACCAGCGGATATCCGAGCTCGCTGCAAAGATATGTGCAGATCATCGGCGCTCGTTCCGGTTCCACATCGATATATAGTTCATTCCGATTGCAGACGCTGCTTTTGAGGATACTTGGACCAAAGGCCCCCTGTATCCCGGCCATAAATTTTGTTAACACGATATTTCGTTCCTTTCAACGGGATTTCCCCGGTTATGATCCGTATATGATATTTTGCGCATTATGAAGCAATTCCTTCAATTGTTCCGGTATCAGCAGCCCCATGGTACTTATCATGAGCAGAAGGATCAAGGCGGCTATAGTTCCCGGGATATTGATTTCGCCAGGCTGTGGTGTTTCCATGCTGCTTGTCCCGTAAAAAATCCTGAATAAAGCTATGGCGATGCCTGCGAAAACAAAAGCCAGCAGCATGATAAGAACAGAGCCGATGATGAAATCCCCCTCTTTGAAAATTGCTGACATTATGCTGAATTCACTTGCAAAAATGCTGAACGGAGGCGTTCCCGCAATGGCAAACAATCCAAGCAAAAATGCTGTACCTGTATAGGGAAGGAGCTTGATGGCGCCTTTGATTTTCGTAATTTGCCTTGTGCCGTATTTCTGAAGGATGGTGCCGGAGCAGAAAAAAAGCATGGATTTTGTCAGCGAGTGATTGAGCATATGAAACAACCCGCCGAATATAGACGCCGGTGTAAAAAAACCTATAGCAACGGCAATGATCCCCATGTGCTCGATACTGGAATAGGCTAGCAGTCTTTTATAATCTTTTTGGGTCAGAATGAAAACGCTTGCGGTCAGAATAGAAAGCATGCCAAGGAGAATCAGCAAGTTGCCGGAGAATTCACTGCTTCCCATATTTTTATTGGTCACAGCAGTGATTCGAATGATTCCATACATTGCACTATTAAGCAGCACACCGGAAAGCAGCGCACTTATTGGTGCAGGCGCCTGGCTATGGGCATCCGGCAGCCATGTATGCATAGGCGCCAGTCCTGCCTTTGTCCCGAAACCCACAAGGATGAAAATAAAGGCAAGCCTGACGGATGAGGGTTTCAGGCTGCCGGCGTTATCCATCAGAGCTGTCCAGTCGAGCTGCGCTGAACTGTCCAAGGCGGCCATGGCTGAAAGGTTCAGAAATATGATCCCCAGCATTGCCAAGGCAATGCCGACAGAGCAGATCATGATATATTTCCAGGCGGCTTCAAGGGCATATCTGTCGTTATAGAAACCCACAAGAAATGCCGAGGCCAGAGTCGTTGCTTCAATTGCGATCCACATGATGCCGACATTTTTGACCGAAAGGGCCAGCAGCATTGTAAACATGAAGGAAAACATTAGGACATAATAAAGCCGGACCCTCTTAAAGTCAAATGCCCCCAGAAGGATTTCGCGTTTCAGATATCCAACAGAATATATGCAGGCCAAAAAACCGATCAACACGACGATATCCAATACGATCACGCTGAGCGCATCCAAATATAGGAATCCCCCCATGAACGAAGATTCTATTTTCCCAAAAGCTAAAATATCGCTTGTGATGGGAATTGCGGATACCAGCATTGTTCCGGAAGCTGCCAGGCTGATTATATGCATTCTCCTAATAATTCTGTTGGTTATCATCAGCAGCGCGGCGATTACCGGTACTGCAAGAATCAGAAAACTCATTGTCTGGCCTTTTATCCTTTCAGTTTGTTCAACCTGTCGGTATTGATCGATTCAAATGTAACGTTGATTTTAAAGACCAGCACACCCATGATCATCACAGCCGTCAGCATATCGATGAAGATCCCCATGTCGACGATAAAAGGCATCCCCTGGGTGGAAAACATCGCTGTTATGAATATCCCGTTTTCAACCTCCAGAAATCCTATGATCTGACCTATGGCTTTTTTCCTGGTGATCATAAAAAGAAGTCCGATCATTGTGACCGATATCGTATTCACAAGTTGAAGATCGATGACGCTACCGTTGACGCCGAAGCCGCTTGCTGAAAACGAAAAATATGTGAATACTACAAGACTGCAGCTTATTAATACCAATATTGGAATGTTGAGTATGAAATCTTTTTCTGTTCTGTATTCGATACCGGCATAAGTTTTATGCAGTAAGCCGGGAATATAGATCACTTTTAGAACTACGATCAGTACGCAGACCACCATGAGATCATAACGTCCTTCATCCATAATGGCTTCGACACCCAGAATACCGGCTGAGAGAGCGATCAGTGCAGATTGTACGCGAAAGGTTTTAATATAGGCCTTGACTTTTTTATTTGCCATCAAAACAAAGGCAGTCATCAGGATCAGCACTGAAAGCGTATCAAATAAATCAGACATGGTTGCCTCCCAGAACAAAAAATTGTAAAAATGCCACAAAGGAAAGGATAAAGGCCAGTGCGGCAAGATTAGGTATGCTGAAAAGCTTAAGCTTTACACAATTTATCTCGATCAATGCAATCAGGACCGCTGCCATGAGCACCTTTGCTGCATAAAATAGCAAGGACAGCAGGATGGCCATCATGCCGGTTTGTGAAATCATTCCGTCGAAAGGAAGTAAAATATTGACCAGCAGCGTGATCAATGTCAACTGTTTGACGGCTGCGCCATATTCCATCAATGCAAGATGTCTTCCGGAGTATTCAAGGATCATAGCTTCATGAACCATGGTAAGCTCCAAATGGGTGGAAGGATCGTCTACCGGTATCCGGGCTGTTTCTGCAATGATGATTACCAGCAAAGCAAGGAATATCAATATGGATACCTGAAGCGGCAGCTGGTTTTCACTGCTGTTTACGACGAATAGGATCCTTGAGAGGGAGGTGGACCCGGTAATAAGTGCTATTGTAAAGAGAGAGACCAGAATCGACGGTTCTATCAGAGAGGATATCAAAGCCTCTCTGCTGCTTCCCATGCCGCCGAAAGTGCTTCCGGTGTCAAGCCCGGCCAGCATCATAAAAAATCTTCCCAATGCTAATACGGAAACCATAACGATAAAATCTCCCGGCAGACTCGAAGGTTGGGGGATCAACGTCGATACAGGCACCAGTAAAGCTGCTGTAACAGCTGTTGAAAAAAAAACGTAAGGTGCAGCTTTAAAAATCCACGACGAAGTTTCCGAAACGACGGATGTCTTTCTAAACAGTTTATGAAGATCATAATACATCTGAAAAACAGGCGCGCCTTTTCGTTTTTGGGAAAGCGCCTTGATCTTTCTTATCACACCGCTGATCAGTGGAGCGAAGACGATGATCACTGTTATTTGCAATACCATATATATCAAATAGTTCATTTACCCTCCAAATGCCTCCTAAACAAATCTGTTGTAGGCCATCAAAGCTAATACGGCGATAAAAATATATATCAAATAGTTATGTATTTTACCCGTTTGAACAAAAAACTTGGCTCTTCTTGAAAAGGTTATTATTTGCTGAAAAGCCGGCCTGTATGCATATTTCTCAAAAATGGATTCAGAGGTTGTAGTGTATTCGATTTCATCAGGCTGGTATCTTGATCCACCCTTGAGCTCCGTTTTTCTTGAAGGTCTGAATAATATCCTAAAAACGATTTTTATTGGCTTTGAAAACCCGGTGGCTGTATATTGCATTCTGGGATTCAATGCTTCAAATCCACAATCCCAGGAGCCATATCTCCGTTCAAGATACTTTCCTCCGATGATCCTGACGGCTATGAGCGTCAACAGCGACACGACTGCGAGAGCAGCAAAAATTTCTGCAGGAGATATCGAGCTACCGGTATTATCCAGTGAGATCCAAGGATCGATAAACCCTTGGCCCAACTGGGTTACGGAGGATGCGCCAGTCAAGCTGAAAGTAACTTTGTCGATCGTTCTGATTGCCTGCATCGGTAATAGTCCTATTAGAAGGCAAATACCCCCTATGATGCCCATGGCGATATTCATTGGAGCAGAAACTTCTCTGGCTTCTGCGGCCTGATTAGTTCTGGGAAGTCCGAGAAAAGAGATGCCATAAAACTTCACAAAGCATGCAGCGGCCAATGCTCCGGCCATGCCGAGGGTGGCAACAGCTATAATCAGTATGATGTTGATGCCTGCCTGCCCAGGTGCAACATAAGTGAATATCGATAAAAATGTAAGCCACTCGCTTACAAAACCATTGAAGGGAATGATTGCCGAAATGGCCAGAGAAAAGCAAAGCACGAATAGTGCCGTAACAGGCATCGTTCGGATCAGGCCTCCTAATTTTTCAATATCTTTTGTATGCGTCGCATAATGGATGGAGCCGGCGCCCAAAAATAATCCGCCTTTAAAAAGCGCATGGTTCAAGGTGTGGAGCAGAGAAGCCGTCAATGCCATCGACCCGATAATGGTGTTCCCCCCATTAAAGGAGATAAAACTGATCCCCAGACCGATTAAAATGATGCCGATATTCTCTACACTATGATAAGCCAGCAACCTCTTCATGTCGTGCTCCATCAGAGCATAGGCTACTCCAAGGAAAGCTGACAAAACCCCAATAACAATAATCAGCACGCCCCACCATGTATGCTGCACTCCAAGAAATTCCATGACAAAACGGACAAGGCCATAAATGGCCGTTT
This sequence comes from uncultured Clostridia bacterium, assembly GCA_937889655.1. Lineage (GTDB taxonomy): Bacteria > Bacillota > Clostridia > Peptostreptococcales > Anaerovoracaceae > CALBZG01. The sequence goes on along the minus strand of CALBZG010000119.1, from coordinate 41,777 downwards.
TGATCATGACTCCCGACATAAGCGCCGATACGTTACTTGGGGCCGCCGGATGGGCATATGGAAGCCAAATGTGTACCGGTATCGCACCGGCCTTCGTACAAAAACCAAGCAAATACAGAATGAAAATAATATTTTTAGCCCCTTCAGGTATCGCCTGAGAGCTGCCGGTGATATCAAAAGATCCGGTAAAGCTGTATGAGATCATAAACCCTATAAGCAAAAAGGCTGTTCCGATATGGGTCATGACAATATATAAAATTCCGGCTTTCTGATTTTTCTCGATCTCCGATTCGAAAATCACCAGAAAATAAGAGAGCACAGACATGGCTTCCCACGAAATATAGAAAAATACTGCATTTGATGATGTAAATACCAAAGCCATCGATAAGATGAAGGTTGAATAAAGGAAATAAAAAAGGCCTACATTTCGCTTCCCGAAGTAATGGGATATGTAGCCGATGGAATACACCGATATGCAAAATACCAGAATAGACAAGATCAGAAGGAAAAGGGCGGAAAGCCCATCAACAGCCAGCTCTAAAGACAGAAAAGGAATAGCGGTATCAAAAATATGAATTTTAACAAATTGGTTTTCTGACAATATGATGAATCCGGAAGCTGCCATCATTAAAATGGATGACACGATGCATATCATGTTAACTGATAGATTGCAGAATTTTTGCTTGCCGGAAGCAATAAGAGCTATAACTGCGGCAATGCCCAATAACGCAAATGATGATTTTAATAGCACCACGGTTTGAAAAACTTCCATTCCGATGTCCATCCCCTCCGAACTTTCCTGCTGCAAATAGCCGCAAGCTTTTTCATTGTAGTATAGTATAATGGATTTGTCAAACCTGGCAATCGCGAAATGATGTTTCATTCGGCCGCGGCATAAAGCTTCTGAAGGTGGATGAAACAAAAAATCGTTCTAACCTGTCTAAAGTATCAAGGGGGGTGTCAACATGAAAATCAATATAAAAAAACCCGTTGTTTTGTTATTGGGCCTAATCATGATGGTGGCTGTTACCGCGGGATGCAGTCAAAACACTGAGAATGACAAGAGTTATGATCTAAATAAAATCAATAACGAGGTGACTGGTCGAAACGTTGATTTCGCCTTTGACATATTCAGAGAAATCAACAGGGAGGAAAAGGCTGAGAATATATTTATATCGCCTTTGAGCATTTCCACGGCACTTACCATGACCTATAACGGCGCTTTAGGAGACACACTGGCGCAAATGGAAAAGGGGCTGCGATATGAAGGCCTCATAATCCATGAAGTAAATGAAACTTATAGCAACCTATTGCCTTATCTATCGCAAACCGACAAGAAAGTGGAACTGAACATATGCAATTCTATCTGGTACCGGCAGGGCGAAGCGATCAAAGAAGAATTCATTTCCACAAATCAAAACGTTTTTGATGCAGAGGTCAAAGAGGCTGATTTTTCTGATCCGGAAACTGTCAACGCCATTAATAAATGGATCAAAGAGTCAACGAAAGGGAAAATAGATAAAATGATCGATCCGCCTATCCCGGATCAAGTCGTTATGTACTTGATCAATGCGGTTTACTTCAAAGGCGAATGGGCGGCTCAGTTCAATATAGAGGATACTTTTCAGACGGATTTTAATGGCATCGACGGTTTCCAAACAATCGATATGATGAGTATGAAAGGCGAAGTGGAATATGGAGAAGGCTATGATTACAAAGCGGTCAGGCTGCCTTACGGGGAAGGTAAAACTGCCATGTATTTTATCCTTCCGGAAGCCGGTCAGGATATCGATTCCTTTATTCGGACCATGGATTCCGATAAGTTTAATAGTGTTAAAGATACTTTAAAGAACACCGAAGATGTTCTGCTTCAAGTACCGAAGTTCAAAATGGAGTACGGGATCAAAAAATTGAACGACTCGCTTATCGCGATGGGCATGGAGCTGCCTTTTTCGGCAGAAGCGGACCTGTCGGGGATCCGCGAGGGATTATTCATAAGCGAAGTTTTACACAAGGCAGTTATAGAAGTCAATGAAGAAGGCAGCGAAGCTGCCGGGGTCACTGTTGTGATCGTTGCCGAGACCGCTGCGCAGGAGCCTGTCACTTTCATTGCCGATCGGCCATTCCTTTTCCTGATCGAAGAAGAAGCTACCGGAAGCATCTTGTTTATGGGCAAGTACTGCAATGCTCCTTGATCAAAAATCCTGAAAAACGGATGCTAAATGAGGCTACAAAAAAGACCGCTTCGTGAAAGAGAGCGGCCTTTTTTACTGGTAGGCGATATTGGATTTGAACCAACGACTTCTACCTTGTCGAGGTAGCACTCTCCCGCTGAGTTAATCGCCCATATGTACATGTAAAATTATCTGTTATTTATCTCCATATGTCAACATTTTTCATCTTGGCAGTCAATAAATATTCAGATCTGTAAGTTTCAGATATCGATCCATTTTCTATTAAATAGTTCCTGCAGGATCAATCCGACAGCGAATCCGATTCCGATATTCCACAACGAGAAAACCGCCGTAACAAGCAGCAGATATTGATCTTTTCTTTCCATGCCGGCATTCCAGACCGGGGCCGCAAGCTCCAGCCCTGCAAAAAATAAAATTACACCAAGCACGCTTTGCGGAAATATTTCAAAAATCAACAGTACAGAACTGCCAAAGAAAATTCCTGTTGCAAGGAGTATCCCTCCTAAAATAACAAGAGCTCCTCCGGTTCTTGCACCAAATCGAACATGGCCTGCCATACCGCCGGCGCCGTGACAAACCGGGATCCCGCCAAAAAGTGGTGAAATCAGATTCATAATCCCCTGGGATATCGCGATTTTGTTTTCATTTACCGGATGCGCAGGGAACAACCGGTTGTTTTCGGAAGTGATTGCGACGACAGCATTTCCGAAAGTCAAAGGGATCTGCGGAATCCCAAGAAGTAAAATGCCTTTTATTATTTCCTGAACAGTAATCTTTCCTAGCGCTACTTCAGGCATTTGAATATCCAGATTTATTTTTGAAATTTCCGCTAAAAAAGCAGGGTTACGGAGGACTGCGGCAGTCATACCGAATATAAGCAAGACAAACATTGCAGGTACTTTTTTATTCTTAAGAAGCGCAAATGTCAGTAAAAGAGCGATGCCTGCGACGAGGAAATCTTTCCTCATCATATTTAACCCGTCCATCATAAACAAGAGTCCCAATCCCAGAACGATTCCTCTTAGAACAGGCTTGGATGCAATTTTCGATACTTTAACCAACTGGCCGGACAATCCCAAAGAGAGCCAGAAGACACCCGTAAACAGACCTGCTCCCCATATCATTCCCGGCGTGATTGCCCCGGATGAAGCTATGGCGGCTGCACCGATGGCTTTCATTGGCTGTACCGGGATCGGTGTCTTATAGTAAAGCCCTGATCCAATCAGCAGTATACCCAGCATAAAAAGAACTCCACGGGGATCCATTCTTACTATGCTGATATACCCAACAATAAAAGGAATCAGAGTTCCGAGGTCCCCAAAGGCACCTGCCCACTCTGATCGTCCATATCGGTTCCCTGATCTTGTATTCTGCTGTCCGGTGGAAATTGTTTTCATATTTCTCTATATGGTGGGCGATATTGGGTTCGAACCAACGACTTCTACCTTGTGACGGTAGCACTCTCCCGCTGAGTTAATCGCCCGCATCTTTTCAATAAATTATCCTCTTTTTAAACACAGTTGTCAATTGCTTTAGCTCCATAATCTGCCATAAGAATAACCGTTTTCTAATAGTTTTATACCCGCATGCCTTTATTTGCAGCCACGGCCGAAGGCACTCAACTTTGCAATAAAGCCCGGTGCAGCTGAGACTACACTGGGCTTTATTGATTTTGAAATATTTATAAGTGGAGAGTAAGTAAATTATTTTGCAAGCTTTTGGAATAGGGATGCAACTCTTTCTTCCTCAGTGAACTGATTTCTGTAGCTTGCAGATCCAAAGTAGAATATCAGACCCAGGATCGCCCATGCTATGAATATCTTTATTCCCAAAGGTCCCATGTATCCTGGGGATGCAGGGATGAAAGTGATAACGATGACGATGAAGGAAATAACAGCGGCTAATCCAACCAAGAGCATTCCGCCCGGTGCCTTATAAGGTCTTATCATATCAGGCTCGCTGATTCTTAGTTTGATGGTGGAGATAGCTGTTACAAACCAGCCGATTACGAATGCTGTGGATCCTACTATGGTCAGTGGGTCGATGATGCCCATTCCGGTAAAAGGTCCGATGAGGCAGACAACAGCGATAAATGTATTGGCGCCTACAGGAGTTCCATACTTAGGATGGATTTTAGTGAAGAATGAAGGAATCAGTCTTGCTCTGGCCATACCCATCAGCAGACGGGCGGAGGCAATGTAGAATCCATTCCATGTAGTGAACAATCCAGCCAGGGCTCCGATCATAACCAGCCAGTAGAGTCCCGCTCCAAGAACTCCTCCGTATACTTCCTTTAACTCCAGTGAGATGGCCGGACGAGGATATGTAAAGAATTCCTGCCAAGGCATAGCCATACCGGAAGAAAGTATGATCAGGATGTAGAATATACCGGCACTGAGGATCGCCATAACCAATACTTTGCCCAGCCCCTTGTAATCAAGGTCCGATGCGCTGTCTTCAGCACCCTGGGTAATGGTGTCGAATCCTGCCAGGAAGAACGGAGCGATAGCCATAACGGCTATAAGACCTCCGAACATGCTAGTATGTGTTCCTTTGCCAACATTCTCATAAACAGGCATCAGATTAGCAGGATCTGCCTTTAAGAAGCAGAAAATAATTACGAGGATTCCGGCGCCCGCCAGCAGCACGCCGAGTATTGTTTGCGCACCGGAGGCAACTTCGATACCTCTGTGATTCATATAAATAAGTGCGAGTGATACTAATACGCCGACAATTAGGCCGGCAGTGAATATGCCTTCACCGGCTATTGTGTATAGAGGATCTCCGGCTTTGAGTCCCGGGAAGATAAGAGCCAGTACATTGTTGATATAAATGGCTTCCCATGGAATGATCGTGATATAGGCCAGTGCTACGAACCAGCCGCCGACAAATGAAGGGAATGTTCCGAATGCCTTGTACGCAAAGGCTACTACGCCTCCTGCTACCGGCATTGCGCTTGTTAATTCAGCATAACAGAACGCGATAGGGATAATAAATAATGTTGCAAAAGCATATGCAATAGCTGCAGGGATAGGGCCACCGCCTGTGCCCATCCAGCCGTTAACGGCAACAGCCCAGCCGACTCCAACGATGGAGCCGAAACCCAGCATAAAATAATCCAAAAGGTTCATGCCTTTTTTCTTTTCGGTATTTGCCATATTTAATCCTCCTTTTCTTGCTTTTTAAGATAAGTAAATAAGATTAAAAAAATTCCAGTTGTAACTGTATCCCCAATACCCCAAACGACTCCCTTTTGGATCTGACTTAGTATTATTTATTAATTTTTAATACACATCACTCCTTTCAAAAGAAGGTTATAGACAAGCATGGTTATATGCTTACCATTTGCTCCCGTTCGCTCTCCTTGCGTCTTTAAATACCCGAAAGACTGATGTCAGGAAGAATGCGGTGACCCCAAAATATGGAACAACAAAATAGGTTGAAATTTCAGGAGTCACTGTGCCAAACTTAACAAATACAACCAATCCCACCGTTGCCGCCGAATCGAGGAACAATGCCACAAACTTAGGAAATCGCAGATCGACATATTCTTCGCTTTTGCTCCCGAATTTTTTCTTAACCGCCCGATCTGCGATAGCTATCATGATATAAGTTAAAATCCAAAGCAGTACCGGCAACATGAGGTAATATTCTGTATAGTCTGACATGTTCTATTTCTCCTATCTTTTCCAACCCTTATTATTTCAGTTCATCAAATCCATCTGTTACTATTTTGCTGATTTTATGATTTGTGTACCTATTAATAACTCATAATTACTTGAATTATGATCCATTTTCCTAATATTGTAAACTCTTTTGCCAATGTACAGAATTTTCTGTACATTGTGGGTTAGAGATGTTTCTGCTGTTTTTTTGACCACAACTCTATACCTGTATCAATGTTCTTTTAAAATGAACTTGATTGAATTGCATGAATTACTGAACGTATTAGTTGATATTGTAATATTAATTGAAACTTGGCCTTGAAAAAAACTTTTTTTAAATTACTTATTTAAAACAAGGTTTTAGTTGGTAAAAATAAAATCAGAATTTTTCTATTAATTAAACTTTTAATGGGTTCTAAATTTGAGATAGGTTAAGATTTTACGAAGATAATATCCTATTACCGCAAATTTGTTACATTCCAGATTGTCGTGCACTAGAGCCCGGTGCAGCTGCGACCGCGCCAGGCTCTACCGTTCAGAAATATTTATCAGTGTTGAGCAAGCCAGTTAATCGTGTAGCTTCTGGAATATAGACGCGATTCTTTCTTCTTCTGAGAACTGGTTTCTGAACTTGCTGGTCCCGAAATAAAATATGCCGCCAAGGATACACCATACTGCAAAGATTTTTATTCCCAAAGCACCCATGAATCCCGGAGATAACGGCAGGAATGTACTTACTATAAATATCAGAGATATAACTGCCGCCAACCAAACAAGCACCATTCCGCCCGGAACTTTATACGGTCTTGGCATATCTGGCTGGCTTTTTCTTAGTCTTATACAGGAGATCGATGTCATAAACCACCCTATCAAGAAGGCTGTCGATCCGACAACGGTGAGCGGATCAATGACGCCCATGCCTACAAACGGTCCAATGAGGCATGAAATCGCTATAAAGGTATTTGCTCCAACAGGTGTTCCATATTTGGGATGGACCTTCGCAAAGAACGCCGGCAGCAGCCTGGCTCTTCCCATACCCATAAGCAAACGCGCTGACGCAATATAGAATCCATTCCAAGTGGTGAAAAGCCCGGCCAACGCTCCTAATATTACGACCCAGTACAGGACGAACCCAAATGTTCCACCACCGTAGAGGTTCTGCAATAAGATCGATACCGCCGGCGGCTGTAAACCATAAAAATTCTGCCAAGGCATTGCCATGCCAGTTGCCAAGAGAAGTATGCTATAGAAGAAACCCGCACTCAGGATCGCCATGACCAGCACTTTCCCAAGACTCTTAAAATCCAGTCCCTCGCTCCCTTCCTCTGCTCCTTGCGTTATCGTATCGAAACCAGCCAGGAAAAACGGCGCTATTGCCATAACAGCGATGATTCCTCCAAACATACTTGTGTGAGTTCCTTTTCCGACATTTTCGTAAATAGGCATAAGATTGGACGGATCCATCTTGATGAGCGAAAATATTATAACCAGGAAACCTGTTCCAACCAGGATGATCCCTAAAACTGTCTGCACCGTTGACGCGAGGTCTATCCCCCTATAATTCATTATTATAATGGCCAGTGATAATATGATGCCTACAATAAGCCCTTTCCCATAGATGCCAACTCCCGCAACCATGTAAAGAGGCTCACCCGCTTTCAGCACCGGGAACAGCAAGGCCATTACATCATTGATATAAATTGCTTCCCAAGGGATGATCGTAACATAAGCCAATGCAACGAACCATCCACCGACAAATGACGGGAAGGTGCCAAAAGCTTTATATGCAAAAGCAACAACTCCCCCGGCTACCGGCATTGCGCTTGTCAACTCGGCATAACAGAAAGCAATAGGTATTATCATAACGGTAGCAAATAGAAATGCGATAAAAGCCGGAAAAGGCCCTCCGCCTTTCGCCATCCAGCCATTAATAGCTACAGCCCACCCAACTCCGACTATAGATCCGAATCCTAGCATAAAAAAGTCAAATAGATTCATGCCTTTTTTCTTTACTGTCTTCTCCATTTACGCTCCTCCTCTTTCTTTTCTACAGCTTAATGCAAATGATTGCCGCATTACGCACATTGTCAAGACCATTATGTACTCCCGAAATATTATTGTAAATGAATTCACATTAATACATAATATTCAATTATTTATAATATTATCGTATAATGTTATAAATTGGCTTTTAACTCGTGTCTGCCAACAAGGTTCGGCAGAGCATTGTCATTTTTATTTACGGTTTATAATGCCTTAACCTTTTGCCGTTGCGGCGGTTGTTTGAACTTGTCATAAAGAACGCACAACTCTAAAAGCTAATATGCATTAAGGTTCAGCGCTATGATCTATTAGCATGTCAGGTGTTTGCCCTGCGAGAATGTTTAGCGCATATATCATCGCTTTATCGCAAGATAGTTACTTTTTATTTGTTGATAAAATAAAACCCGATGCAGCTGAGACTACATCGGGTTTTATCGTTTAGAAATATTTATAAGTGGAGAGTAAGCAATTATTAGGTGATCTGCAACTATCAGCTAATCACTATGTGTATTATGTACCCTGCAATTCCAATTGTAAACTGGTTCATAAAAACGCGTAATATTCGAACTTTTATAACATTATCCTTTTTTACGCTCAAAACGCGTTCAAGGATTAATGTTTTTTATAGTTCACAACAGAGATTTAAGGCAATTTTCTTTCAGTATGACTAATTTGCTGCTAATAAGATTATAGTCGATTAAACAATGATATAATGTTACTGTTCTTTTGCATCTTTAAAAATTTTTTTACTTTTTTTGTGTTTTTAGGCTCTTTTGATCAAAATTTGATCAACATCAAAGATTTTCGACTTTTACAAGGGTGTATCCTGTATCCTTCAGCTTGTCTGTAAACTCCTGATCTTTTACCCCCTCATCGGCTTCGAGTAAAACGGTCCCCTTTTCCAGATCGATATTGATATTGGAAACCCCAGAGATTTCCTCCAGATATTTTGTGACATGATTGACGCAATGCATACAGCTCATGCCTTCAACGATCAATTTCTTTTTCACTTTTTTATCCTCCTTAGATTGTATGTTTGATTCCCCTTCCTTGGTTACGATTTCCGGTGGAAGGACCGAAGGCTCAAACCTTTTAAGTCTTAAAGCATTGGTTACAACAGAAACTGAGCTTAGGCTCATTGCTGCTCCAGCCAGCATCGGGCTTAAAAGAGGGCCGCCGAAAAGATAGAGAACGCCCATGGCGATTGGGATCCCGATGGTATTATATGCAAAAGCCCAAAACAGATTCTGTTTGATGTTTCTGATCGTTGCCCTGCTCAATTCCAACGCTGTTAAAACATCTGTGATCCTGCTGTGCATCAGGACGATATCTGCAGATTCTATTGCGATATCAGTACCGGCGCCTATAGCCAGTCCTATATCCGCCTGTGCCAATGCCGGCGCATCGTTGATGCCGTCCCCAACCATGGCTACGATTTTCCCTTCCTTTTGCAGCATTTCTACGTGCGCCGCCTTCTGATCCGGCAGAATTTGGCTGAAAACTCGATCGATTCCTGTCTCACGGGCGATTGCATCCGCTGTTTCCGCACGGTCACCCGTCATGAGCACTACCTCTATCCCCAAGCCGCGGAGTCTTTGTACAGCTTGCCTGCTATCGCTCTTCACTGTGTCTGCCACGGCGATGAGGCCTATTTGACGCCCGTCAAGAGCCACATACATCAAACTTTTACCTTCCGCAGCCAGGCGATCGTATTCTGCAAAATCATCATTGATAAGGATATCCTGCTCCTGCAGCATTTTAAGATTGCCTAAAACAAGTTTCTTTCCCTGATAAATCGTTTCGATCCCCCGACCGGGCGCAGCCTTAAAATCTGTTGTTTCCGGCATAGGCAGCATCCATTCTTCGGCCTTTTTTACAATCGCTTCTCCGAGGGGATGCTCCGAACCTTTTTCAGCCGATGCAGCCAAAGCGATCAGCTCAGGCATCTTCCATGGATCCAGGGGAAGAACGTCTGTCACAACAGGCCGGCCTGCTGTAATTGTTCCGGTCTTGTCCAGAACCATGGCATCCACTTTGTGGGCCATTTCCAGGGCGTCTCCTCCCTTAATCAGGACCCCGAACTCGGCACCCCTGCCTGTAGCTGTCATAATCGCCGTAGGTGTAGCCAGCCCCAGTGCACAAGGGCATGCAATGACCAACACTGAAACAAAAATAGTCAGAGCAAATTCCAATGATTCTCTTCCCAGGAAATACCATCCAAGGGCCGAGCATAGAGCTAAAGCCATGACAACAGGTACGAAATATCCTGATATGATGTCCGCCAGTTTCGCAATGGGCGCTTTAGTCCCCTGAGCTTCTTCGACCAGCCTGATGATCTGCGCCAGAACGGTTTCTGAGCCTACCCGAGTAGCCTTGAATTGTATGAATCCGTTTTTATTGATAGCGCCTCCGATAATTTTGTCGCCGGGCTCCTTTTCAACAGGGATGCTTTCTCCCGTGATCATGGATTCATCTGCCGATGTTATGCCCCGGGTCACAATACCATCAACCGGAAAGCTTTCTCCCGGTCTTACCACAACAATATCACCGGGAACGACCTCGGTCGCGCTGATCACTGTTTCGATGCCATCCCGAAAGATCACAGCCTGCTTAGGTGTTAGATCCATCAGCTTCTTAATCGCTTCCGAAGTTTTTCCCGTGGCCCTTGCTTCCAAAAATTTACCCAAGGTCACCAGCGTCAGAACGACTGCTGCCGATTCGAAATAAAGGGAGTGGACATAATGTTCCGCTCCTCCATAAACCTTGGCTGTTGCATAACAACCGTATAAAAATGCGGATCCGGTACCGACGGCAATCAAAGAGTCCATATTCGGATGAAGCCTAAACAGGTTTTTGAAGCCGTTTACAAAGTATTGCCATCCCATAAACACCACTGGTATTGTAAGCGCCAGCTGCAACAATGACAAGGCTGCGGGATTAACTTCCGGCTGCATAAACCTTGGAAGCGGAAGCCCCAACATAGAGCCCATCGCAATATAAAGAAGCGGCAAAGTCAGAATGGCGCTGAAAAAAAATCTTCGCCAAAGGTTTTTCTCTTTGTTCTTCTTGTATTCCTTATCTTCCGGATAAGCGAGAATAGCTCCTCCGTTTTGGTCATCCTCCGGCAGCACGGCTTTATATCCGGCATTTTCCACTGCCTTGGCAATTCTGTCGAGACCGGTTACATTTTCATCAAATTCCACATTCAATTTTTCCGTAGCCAGATTAACAGATGCTGATAAAACGCCGGGCACTTTTACTACTGCCCGCTCAACTGCCGCCGAGCATGCCGCACAGGTCATTCCTTGGATCCCGACCGTATTCTTCTTCATATTTTCATCCCCATGCAACCCCCAAAATATTATTTCTTTACTATATTATTATTCTATTATTCTATCAAAATGTTTGCAAAAAGAAAATAAATTGTCGAAACCGCCGATCGATACGCTCGCAAAGGCGAAGTTCCATCACGTTATGTAAATCGCTTCATTATGGCAAACCAAGCATCGTGCCGCCGGGTCGTATGATGATGCCTTTGAGATTCCTTGGCGAAATCCTGAGTTGCGAAGTATTCTGGAGTCAGGAATTGTCTGAAGCGAAGCTGACCAGAATTCAAAAACTCAGATCACCCGGTCCGGAAGCACCAACAAAAAGAGCGGCAAATGATCTGCCGCTCTTTTTTAATTTGTCATTTGCCTTTCTTATACCGCCAATTTTTCGCGATTTTCTTGGATTTGTTCTATGTCCTGATTGTCTTGCATTTTCGGAGCATTCTCGTCTTCATGAGCTTCGTCTTTTCCGTTCAAAATCTTCATGAACTCTTCACCGGTGATGGTTTCTTTTTCCAGCAAGGCCTGTGCAAGCTCATCGAGCTTTTCCCTGTTTTCTTCCAGTAGACTGCGGGCTCTGGCATAACAGGATTTTATGATACCCAGGACCTCCGTATCGATCTTCGTTGCAGTATCTGGGGATACCAGTATAGAAGTGTCCTCGCCCAAGTATGGATTGTTCACAGTCTCCAGTGCCATCATGCCGAATTCTTCACTCATTCCAAATCTTGTAACCATTGCCCTGGCGATTTTCGTTGCCTGGATAATGTCGTTGGAAGCTCCACTGGTAACAGTATTGAACACCAATTCCTCCGCAGCCCTTCCACCCATATAAGTAGCGACTTTATCCAATGCCTGCTCCTTGCTCAAAAGGACCTGCTCTTCTTCATCCACCTGCATCGTGTAGCCGAGGGCTCCTGAAGTCCTGGGAATAATGGTAATCTTATGGACAGGCGCAGAATGGCTTTGCTTTGCCGCTACCAGTGCATGGCCTATTTCATGGTACGCGATGGTCTTCTTGTCTTTTTGGTTGATCACAGCATTTTTGCGCTGATATCCTGCAATGACCACTTCCACAGACTCTTCAAGATCGCTTTGGCTGATTGCTTTTAGGCCCAGCGTAACTGCTCTGATGGCGGCTTCGTTGATGATATTCGCCAGGTCGGCTCCGGATGCCCCGGACGTGGCCCGGGCGATCACATTGTAATCGATATTCTCCTCCTGCTTCACGCCCTTCGCGTGCACTTTCAGGATCGCTTCCCTACCCTGAAGATCCGGTAATTCCAAATGGACTCTTCTATCGAATCTCCCTGGACGGAGCAATGCTTTATCCAAGGTTTCAGGTCTGTTGGTGGCAGCTAATATTACAACTCCTTTGTCAGCTGAGAATCCATCCATTTCAGTAAGGAGCTGGTTCAAAGTTTGTTCTCTTTCATCATTGCCGCCCATCGGACCCGAATTGCGGCTTTTACCGATGGCATCGATCTCATCGATAAATACGATGCATGGTGCTTTCTCCTGGGCTTGTTTAAAAAGATCTCTGACTCTTGCAGCACCCATACCCACGAACATTTCAACAAATTCCGAGCCGGAAATGGAGAAGAACGGTACTTTTGACTCTCCTGCCACCGCCTTTGCCAGCAAAGTTTTTCCGGTTCCCGGAGGGCCTACCAGCAGGACCCCCTTCGGTATATTCGCACCGATGTCTTTATATTTCGCAGGGTTCTCGAGGAAATCCGCAACTTCCTTCAAAGCTTCCTTGGCTTCTTCCTGTCCGGCGACGTCGGCAAAGGATTTGCCGGTCTGTGCTTCGACATAAACCTTGGCATTGCTTTTTCCGAAGGACATGGCATTGCCCATGCCTCCTTGAAGCTTCCTGCTCAGCATCCGCCCCAGCACAATGAAAATCACCAGAGGCAGGATCCAGGAAAGGATGAAGCTTAAAAGGATCGGGGCCTCTGCGGGTATTACTTTTGTGAATTTTACATTGGCGTCATAAAGACGGTCCACTAACCCCGGGTCTTCCATAACCCCGGTGATATAGATCTTATTGGTTCCATCTTTTCCCTTTAGCGTATAACCTATTTGCTTGTCCGATATTTCTACCGTGTCCACATTTCCATTATTCACTTGATCCAAAAATGTGCCGTAATCAACTTTTGCAACGGCTTCACCGTTTAAGCCCGGCAATACCAGCGCATTGATCAAAAGCAGCACGACCATGATGATCACGTAATAGTATATGATGGATTTTTTGGGCCTGTTCGGCACTTTAATATTATTCATGTTTACCCCTTTTTAATTGATATCTGATTTGGATCGATCTGTTTTATTTTAGTTGTTGATCAGTTGTTTAGTTGGTTTGTTGAATTAGCTCAAGTTGCTGCTCTAAATATTGTTGTCCATCTTTTCCTCCGCTTGGTTTTCCTGTTCTATTCTCAACCCATCAAGGCAAGAAAATAGTCGATTTAATTTTTCCATAGCGATGATGATCGACTGGAGCTCTCCGCTGATATCTTCGCCCAGGACGGAAAGCATCTTTCTTTCGAAGCATTGATCAAGCTCCTTAATGACAACAAGTCCTGCTTCCGTGAGTTGGACGTGAACGATCCTCTCATCTGCAGCATCTCTTGCCCTGGCAAGCAGACCAAGCTTCTCCAGTTTTTTGCACATCGTGGAAATGTTTGTGCCGGCAACGGCAACATTGTTGGCCAGACATCCCACCGATTGCGGTCCGTTTTTATAAACACCCATCAATATCCTAAGCTGTAACGCTGAAAGCTCATATTTGGAGCCCCAGGTGTTGAGTGCGGCATTCATTTCTTCGTTTATTTTCCTGGTATTCTCCCAAAGCATGTATTTAAATTCCGTTGTATTCATGATAATCCCCTTTTTTGATGGTTTTATATCTTGTATATGTTTTTTTTTAGATTATTTTACACATTGCCACAAGTATTGAGCTGTATTTATGATTTATATTATATTTAATTTATATATATTATACGCTATATTTTATGATGTCAATAGTTGTTTCTATTTTCACAACGATTGCTTGGCTTTATACACAAATAAATCGCGATATTGTTGTACTCTATCCACAACAAACGTCTTGACAAAACTCAGTCCATACTTTATCATCAATTGTAATGAATTTCATAATATTAAAGACAATGACGGAGAGAGTAGTCTTATTCAAAGGTCACAGCGAATCGGGGAAGGTGGAAGCCCGATACTAGTAGATAATGTGCGAAAATCACTCCTGAGTCGCAAGCTGAAATAACAGTAAGCTTAGCCGGTTTCCCCCGTTACAGGGAGCGCGTATGTTGGTATGCAGTTAAAGGTGGTATAGCGAAAGTCTAAGCTTTCGTCCTCTGCAGGACGGAAGCTTTTTTATTCAGTATCGCAAGAAGGAGCAGAGATGATGAAAGAAATTGAAAATCAGCCAAATGACAATCTTAAGGAAAATCAGGAGAAAGACGTCATTGAAATAAGATGGCATGGCCGCGGTGGTCAAGGCGCTAAGACGGCATGTCTGCTGCTGGCGGATGTAGCGTTCAGTTCGGGAAAGCAAGTACAGGGCTTTCCTGAATACGGCCCAGAAAGAATGGGCGCACCCATCACGGCATATAATCGCATAAGCGAAAGCAAATGTTCCGTACACTCAAATATATATAACCCTGACTATGTCGTGGTTGTCGACGAAACGCTGCTTTCGACCGTGGATGTGACCCAAGGTTTAAAAGAAACCGGTGCCGTCATCATCAACAGCGATAAAAAACCTCACGAGCTTCGGCCACTGCTGAAAGGCTACAAAGGGAAGATATACTCTATCGATGCCAGAAGGATCTCAGAAGAAACCCTGGGGAAGAATTTTCCGAATACCCCAATGCTGGCTGCTACGGTAAAAGTGAGCAATGTGATTGAAAGAGAAAAATTTCTTGCGGATATGGAAAGTTCCTTCAGACATAAATTTGCATCGAAACCCCATGTAGTGGAAGGCAATATGAAAGCAATCTATAAATCCCTGGAGGAGGTTTGTGCAGGATGACAACAAGAGCAAAAGATATTAACGAAACGACTCCATGGCAAAAACTAACACCTGGCGGAGAAATCTACGAGGGTGGAACCTCCATCCTTGTTGACACCGGCTCCTGGAGAACGATGAGGCCGATTTTTCATGAGGAAAAGTGCACTCACTGCATGTTGTGCTATCCGTTTTGCCCGGACAGCTCGATCCCCGTCGTTGGCGGTCGGCGTCTTGATTTTGATCTGATGCATTGCAAAGGCTGCGGTATCTGTTTTAAGATCTGCCCTGTCAATGCCATAACCTTCGTAAAGGAGGAAGCTTGATCCTATGAGTATCAAAGAAAGACTATCAGGCAACGAAGCTGTAGCCATTGCTATGAAGCAAATCAATCCCGATGTTATGGGGGCATTTCCCATAACACCCTCCACAGAGATCCCACAATATTTTTCGGGTTATGTAGCCAACGGAGAAGTCGATACGGAATTTGTAGCGGTAGAATCAGAACACAGCGCCATGTCCACCTGTTTTGCTGCTCAGGCGGCAGGTGCCAGAGCGGTTACAGCGACTTCCTCCGCCGGAATGGCTTTTATGTGGGAAATGCTATATGTAACTGCTTCCGCCAGACTGCCTGTTACCATGGCACTTGTAAACCGGGCTTTGACGGGTCCGATCAACATCAATAACGATCATTCCGATTCTATGGGAGCCCGGGACAGCGGCTGGATCCAGCTTTATTCCGAGTCGAATCAGGAAGCTTACGATAACTTTATAATGGCCATGCCCATCGGAGAAAACAAGTCGGTCAGACTGCCGGTGATGGTTTGTCAGGACGGCTTTATCACCAGCCATGCTGTGGAAAATATAGAACTGTTGGAAGACGATGATGTGAAGCGTTTTGTTGGCCATTACGAGCCTGAGCACTATCTGCTGAAAAAAGAAAACCCTCTTGCCGTAGGTCCCTACGACATATCCGCCTACTATATGGATCACAAGATCCTTCAAGCCGAGGCTATGAAAAACGCAAAAAGCGTCATCCTGTCCGTCGCGAAAGATTTTGAAAAACTGACTGGCAGAAGCTATGGCTTTTTTGAAGAATACATGATGGAAGATGCTGAGACCGCCATCGTGGTCATCGGCTCCAGCGCCGGCACCGCCAAAGAGGCTATCAGGGAGTTGCGCAGCTCCGGCAATAAAGTTGGTTTGATCAAGATACGGGTGTTCAGGCCTTTCCCAATGGAGGAGCTGGCCGAGGCGTTAGCCCACGTTAAAGCTATCGCCGTTATGGACAAGTGTGAAGGATTCTCCGCCTGCGGAGGCCCTCTTTTCGCTGAGACCCGTTCGGCCTTATACGATCTGGATGTTCGTCCTAAATCCATCAATTATGTCTACGGCCTGGGCGGTCGGGATATCCGGGTAGAGGACTTTAAATTTATCTTTAGAGAACTGGAAAGTATCGTTAAGACTGGGCAAACGGGAAAGATCTATAGACATTTAGGACAAAGGGAAGAGGGGGTGCTTAAATAATGGCCTACAATCTGAAAAATGAAGCAGCAAAACCAGAGCGCCTTGTGGGCGGCCATCGTTTATGCGCAGGCTGCGGCGCCGCTATCGCTGTTCGCGGAGTCTTAAGAGCCCTTGATCCGGAAGATAAAGCGGTGGTCGTCAATGCCACCAGCTGTCTTGAGGTATCCACTTTTTTATATCCTTATACTGCCTATACGGACAGCTACATCCACAGCGCATTTGAAAATGCCGGCGCCACAGCAGGCGGTGTCGAAGCCGCTTACAGAGTATTGAAAAAGCGCGGAAAAATCGAGGAAAACTATAAGTTCATTGCTTTTGGAGGCGACGGAGGTACATACGATATCGGCATACAATCATTGTCCGGGGCCCTGGAGCGCGGGCATGACATGGTTTATGTCTGCTACGACAATGAAGCCTATATGAACACCGGTATACAGAGGTCATCCTCGACTCCGCGTTTCGCAGATGCCACCACAACCCCGGTAGGCTCTGTGGTCCCGGGTAAATTCCAAAACAAAAAGGATCTGACGGCCATCGTTGCCGCCCATGACATCCCTTATGCGGCTCAGACCACTTTTCTGAGTAATTTTAAGGATCTTCACGAAAAATCCCGTAAGGCTATTTATACAAAGGGACCTGCCTTTTTGAACATTCTGTCCCCTTGTCCCCGAGGATGGCGCTATGAAACGGAAGATATTGCGGACATCTGCAAGCTGGCTGTGGAAACCTGCGTATGGCCTCTCTATGAAATCGAAGAAGGGATCTGGAAGCTTAATTACAGCCCGAAGAAAAAGCTGCCTGTAGAAGACTTCCTTATCAGGCAGGGCAGATTCAGCCATATGTTTGAGCCCGGAACCGAATGCATGATCGAAGAAACCCAGAATTACATTGACTCAAAATGGGAAAAGCTGTTGGCTCGTTGTGGCTGATCCCATTGAACGATGAGACTTTGAAAACCTGAAGATACCACAAGTATAAGCAATGCCCCCTGCCTTAAAGGATCAGGGGGCATTTTAGCAATGAACCTAGATGATCATTGAAGCTATATAATATTAAATCCAAATACCAGATATAATATCGTCGTGAGTACGGCGCAAATTATGGCATATGGTAGTTGGGTGATGGCATGGTCAAAAGGCCGAATATCGGTTGCTTTTCCGATCAGTATTGCCGAATCCGCATAAAAGCAGGCATGGCTTCCGAAGGTGGCGCCGGAGAACACCGCCGCAGCTGCAAGGTAAATGTCCACATTCATTGCCGTTGCCAGAGGAATAACGATCGGGATGACGATGGCGGCAAGTCCCCAGAAGTTCGCCATGGCAAAGGCCATCAAAGCGGTAGTGACAAATACGATGGCCGGCAGCAATCCACCGTTCATATACGGAGCTACGCTGGCGATGACATAATCCGTGAAGCCTAAAGTGGCGCAAGCATTCTTAAACATGAAGGCCATGACCAGAAGGCCGAAAATCTGGACCATAGTGCCGAATCCAGCCCAAAAGTGATCAAGATACTCGGTAAAATTGGTGAGCTTTCTTCCGACATACAGCACCGCAGTGAAAACTAAAGCTACGATCACTCCTTTTAATACATCATTTCCCACTGCGATGGTCACGCCGACCAGAACCGTCAGGGGAAGCACAAAATCCCAAATTCCGCCTTGTTTGACGGAAGGGTCATGAGCTTCTTCCGGAGCCGGAGGCATCACGCCCGGAGGAAACAGGTCTCCTGTTTCTCTGGCTTTGAGTTCCTGCTTTTTCATAGGACCCATCAACGGGATAACGCCAAGGATCACCAAAGGCAACACGACGAAAACGGCGATCCATCCATAGAAAAGATACGGTATGCACTGCATGTACGCTGTTATCGCTGACCCATCAGGCCCAACGATGCCTTCATTAGCTAAAAGGGATGCAAAGAATATCGCCCAGGTGGATATAGGAACCAGGACCACGATGGGCGCCGCTGTGGAACCAACAGAGTACGCAAGGAACGCTCTTGAGATGTTAAATTTATCCGTTACTTTTTTCATCGTATTGCCAACGGTCAATACATTGAGATAATCATCAATAAAAAGGAATATTCCGAAAAGCCAAGTGCAGAAAAGGGCTCTTTTCCTTGTAGTGGCAAACTTTTCAATGGTTCTGGCAAAAGCAGACGATGCATTGGCTTTTTCCAGGATCAAAAGAAGGCTTCCCATCAAACCGCAAACGAGAATAACCCAGCCGATAGTAGGATCCGCCATTACCGCCAGAGCGCCGTTAACAAATTCCGTAAAGAAATTTCCCTTGGCATAGATGATGATCGCTGTTAAGGTGGCCAGCAGCAAAGGTTCGAAGGTCTTTTTCGTCGTCACCGCCAGGATAATGACTGTGGCGATCGGGATCAGGCTCAATGCCCCATAACTTACTGCATCCATATTTTTGTTTCTCCTCTCTATTCTTATAATATAAGCCTTTCACTTACATATGCCACAAATGGTTTAGCTGACGAAGAATTTTCCCCGGCAGCTTATCTTCTTGCGCTATGGAATCACGGACTACCACAACGCCGTTTACGATAACAAATTCCATACCAGTCGGAGCAGCGTCGGGTTTGCCAACTCCTACATACCCGGCATTGTCTCTGATTGTTTTCGGATCAAAGACCACGATATCGGCATCTGCTCCTGTTCCGATCCAGCCTTTATTATCGAGGCCCATCCTTTGAGCCGGAAGAAGTGTGGACTTTTTAACGGCTTCCATCATGGTTAGTACCCCTTGTTCCCTCACCAGTTTTTCAAACACTTTCGGGAAGGTCCCCACATCCTGGGGATGCCCGGAACCCGGCTTGTCCACCAGTCCCGCATCTGTGGAGATCATGGTATAGGGCTGCTTGATAGCCAGTCCCAGATCAGGCAGCACGCCCACAAACGCTGTCCCGATGGTATCTGATTCGCTTTCACTGTTCCTGACGTATTCATAAATTTCCGGAGTGCAGCGCTGCCCCACATACTTGCCCGAAGATATCATCAAATCCGACAGTTGACAGTTATAACGCTCATACCAGCCCTCGTCGAATACAGCCGACTGGACGAAAGTTGCGAAGGCCTCATATACGCCGGAATCGCACATCAGCGGCAGTCCTTTTTTTACGGCATTGGCTATCATGATCAGCGCCATTTCCGTCACCTCCGGGTGTACACCAAATTGATAAGCTAGATGGGAAATTTGTATTCTTGCTCCTGTTTTTTCCGTCAATGAGATGGCCTCTCTGAGCCCCTTTGCGAAATCGAGGGCGTCCGTTCTGATATGGATCGGGACCAATTTATCGTATTTAGCTGCCAACGCTACCAGTGGCAGTATTTCCGCTTCATTTGCTCCCGGTGCATATTCTAGCCCTAAAGAGACCCCAAAGGCGCCTTCCTCCAAGGCTTTTTGCGCGATTTTTACCATTTCTGCTGTCTGCTCCGGCGTTGCGGTCGCATAAGGTTCTTCCAAGCCCACTTTCTCTCTGAGTGTCCAAGAATGGCCCACAAGAGTAGCGAAGTTCAGTGGATACCCCATGGCTTCAAGATCATCAAGGTACTCCTTTAAAGGTAGTTTGGGCGTAATACCGCAGTTGCCCGAAAGACAGGTCGTGATCCCCTGCTTGACAGAAAGCCACGCGGCATAAAGAGAATAGTTTAAATGTGAATGGATATCCACAAAACCCGGGCACACGATCTTACCTCCTGCGCAAATCACTTCTTTACCGCTGATTTCATCTCTTGTGATCACAGCGATCTTCCCATCCTTTACGCCGATATTCGCTATTGTCTGCTGTTCTGTTTTTGGATCAATGATGGTTCCTCCTTGAATAATGATGTCATACATGCTTCGATTCCTCCTGATATCAGTGCCCCTGATGCGGGCATAATATTGAATATTGTTTCAAAATACCATACCAAATGGTATAACAATATTCTGAAAAATGAAATGATGCACCTTCGTAATCTTTTATAATCAAAAAATCTCCTCCCTAATCTTTTTGGACTACAGGAGGAGTATCTTATGCTCCATTTGAAGTATTTCTTTTTGTTTTGAAGGGATGACAGTTGTATATGATATTCCAATAGTTGTATAATAATTGAAAACCGTCGAAAGGCAATACTTAATATGGGTTATTTGGAAAAGAATGATATCAGCATTTTAAACAGCATCATTTATCAGATATACAGCATTCATGAACTGGATGACATGCGCCTCAGCTTCCTGAAGTCTGTGAGGCTGCTCATTCCCTATGAGTGCTGCAATTTCTATTTAGCTGACAAGGATAGCGAGCATTTGATCAAAAATCCTGTAGCTGTAAACTTTCCAATGGACGCTCTTACAGAATATCTTGAAAAGATAGAAGATGAGGACCCAACACGTTGGATCTTTGTTCAGGCAAAAAGCATGGTTTACCGTGAAGACGATCTCTTTTCAAAAGCTGCCATAGAAAAAAATAAATGCTATCAAGAATTCTATATTCCTCATGATCTGCACCATTCCACGCAGATCAGTCTGGCATTGAATGGCGAGTTTCTGGGCAGTTTATCATTTTACCGCACGAAGAACCAGAAACCTTTTTCCGACAAGGAACTTTTCATTTTTGACTTGTTTAAAGAACATCTTGCCCTGCGTCTATACCAGGATGCAATTACAGTACTCAACAGGGCGCCGGAACTGTTGATGGCCCATGATCTTGGCAAATACAATCTGACGGATCGGGAGCTGGAGCTTGCCAAAATGCTGACCAAAGGTCTGACTGTTCAACAAATCAGCGAAGCGTTGTGTATCAGTTCCAACACAGTTAGAAAGCACACCATGAATATATACAAGAAGATGAACATATCCAGCCGCTGGGAACTTTTTAAAATAATCTATCTGTAAATATAACGAATCTGCTGCGTGCTATTTTGTTTTTCTGAGTTTTAAATCAACATTCTGTTCTGCCGCTTTGTTTTCTATCAAGGACAACGCGCGTTCTGCTTTCTCTTTTAAAACATCGACATTATTAACAGATTTCCTATCGTCATCCTTGGACAAGCTGTCCATGATTTCCCTCAGATCCTTTATCTCGAGTCGGTTGATCGCATTGCAATAAAAACTTTTCTTCCTTCCGTCATTAAAATTTGAAAGAAGGAAATTCAATATCGCGATTTTTTGTTCGAGTTCATCTTTGTAAGGATCGATCCCTTCAGTTGCCGCTTTTTCAAAATCCGAAGCAACATTTCTATAAGAAATGAAAGAATCCGTATCGCTGCCTCCAATATACCTCTCGCATGGATATGAAGAGCATTGATAGCAATATTCCACGTGATCGTGGTTTTTATTGCACGTTATCACCGCGCATGACGGATGTTTTAGATGGAAGTCCGGGCCCCCGCAGCCGGGGCATCTGGAAGGTCCCTCGGTATGATAACGCGGACATAGCCCGCAATTGAGTCCGCATAATGAAAAACGCGGGTATTCTCTAATGTATTCTTTCATCTTGATAACCTTTTATACCTTGCTACTAAGATCCCCTTCTTCAAATGCAACAATCAACTTCTTGAGGATTTCGACACAATCTCCCACCACTTTATAATCCGCCACAGAAAATATGGCTGCATCCGGATCGCTATTTATCGCGATGATCGTATGAGCGTTTCCAATTCCCGCAAGATGTTGAACTGAACCGGAAATACCGCAGGTGATCAACAGTTTCGGAGAAACGGAAGACCCGGTCTGACCAATTTGATTCTTGTACTCGCTCCATCCGATATCCACCAGCGGTCTTGACACGCCCACCCGGGCACCGATCAATTCTGCCAGCCTTTTTACAAGGGTCATGTTCTTTTGAGATCCTATACCCCTGCCGGCAGAAACGATGATTTCGGCGTCGGCAATACTGTTTACCCTTTTACTCAGGATCTCCTGCAAGACTTCGACGCCCTGCTTATTTGGTGCCGAATCGATCCACGGCAATGAGATAACTTCATGTTTCTTCCCTGAAGCGGCTGCTGCATCTGCCAGGTCCTCAGGATCCTTTGCCAGCATTACGCCGGGACGAACGGTAGCCATTTGAGGACGATGCTCCGGGCATATGATCGTTGCCATGAGGTTGCCGCCAAAAGCGGGCCTGGTCTGCAGCAACGATCCTGATTCGGGATCGATATCCAGCTGCGTGCAATCCGCTGTCAGTCCTGTTCCGACTCTTGCGGCTATTCTTGGAGCCAGTGATCGTCCAAATCCAGTGGCGCCAAAAAGAAATATATCTGGCTTGTGCACTGAAATCAGTTGCTCTAACAGTCTTGTTTGGTCCTCTTCCAAGTTCATTCTCAGAGCAGGGTCTTCGCAATAAATGACCCTGTCGGCTCCATAAGCAAACAGTTTTGGTATTTCGTCCTTAATATTCTCGCCAAAGAGAACTGCCGTCAGAAGGCATACCTTTTTCTCTGAAATCTCTTTCCCTTTACCAAGCAGTTCATATACGACCTGTAAGATATCTCCCTGGTGTTGTTCGGCAAAAACCCAAACCCCGCTGTAAAGGGAGACGTCCATACCCCCGAAGCTTTCTTTTTCGATCCTGATCGCATTAAAAGGACAACTCTCTGTGCAAATGCCGCAAAGGGTGCAATTTTCATTGACTTTGGCTATATTATCTTCTATCCGGAGTGCGTTGAAGCTGCAGCTTCTTACACAGACGCCGCATCCGGTGCACTTCTTTGGATCTATTTTCAGTTTCGACATGTTATAAAAGCTCCTTGATCAGCTTTTTTATTTTTTCCGCTTGAGTCCCTGGTTCGCCTTCAATGCTTTGCGCTTCGCTCCGTCGCTGCATGACATAGGTGCTGACGACCTGCGTAGGTGAACCGGTCAAGCCAATGCGGCCGGGTTCTGCCTCCAGCTTGTTCGCATCTTTTATCTCAAAGGGTGCAGTCAATCCAAATAGCACTCCCGGAATAGAAGGAAGTCTCGGCAGATTGATATCCTTTGAAACCGTAAGCAATGCAGGCAATTGGATCCTCAATACCATGGTGCCCCAATCCGTGTTCTTTCGGCATACGATTTTTTGGGGATCAGCTTCCAAGATCTCACAAACATCCGTTGCGTGTGGAATGCCAAGCTGCTCGGCCAGCTCGGGTCCGATCTGGGCGGTATCACCATCCACTGCCATTTTGCCGCACAGGATCAGGTCCACATCCCCCAATTGTTTGATCCCCAGCGCCAGCGTATAGGATGTTGCCAGCGTATCGGCGCCCGCAAACTCCCGATCAGTTAAAAGTACGGCTCTGTCAGCTCCGCGGCTTTCCGCATCCCGAAGAAGCCTCTCTGTCCCAGGGATCCCCATGCTTATCGCGATCACCTCGCCCCCCAGCTTCTCCTTTAGCTGGACAGCCTGTTCCAGTGCATAGGTATCAAAAGGATTCGTTACTGATTGACGACTGTCCCTGATTATCGTATTGGTCACCGGATCCATGCTCACTTCATTGGTGGAGGGCACCTGCTTGATGCAGACCGCTATCTTCATTTGCCGCCGTCTCCTTCCATGGTGAATAAATTGCCGGGGCAAAGCAGCCCCCTTGGGTCGAAAGCAGCTTTCAGCTTCCTCATCTCCTCAATATGTTCAGCACCGTACATCAGCGCCAGCTGGTCTGTCTTCAACTTTCCTATGCCATGCTCGGCGGATACGGCACCTCCATATTTTGAAACTTCAGAAGACCATTTCTGATACAATGCTTTCCCTTTTTCATAATCCACTGTGCTTTTGGGCAATATATTCACATGCAGATGATTGTCTCCAACATGTCCCCAAATAGCTGATTCCAAATTGTTTTTTTCAAGCGTAAAACGGTACATCTCCATGATGTCCGACAGGTACCGATCCGGAACGGACATATCCGCAGCCAGCTTTCTGATGATTGGATTGTCTTTTTTCCTCTGATCGATCAGCATATTCACACTTTCCGGGATTGCATGCCTGAAAAAGTAGAGGCTGTCACGATCGGACTCTGTCCTGGCAACAGAAGTGTCCTCCTTTTTTGCCCCCGAAATTTGCATTTGTGCTGCGATTTCATTTAAATTATCGATAGCGCACTCCTCATTTTCACAGTGAAGCTCGACATAAATAACGCTGCTGATTCTATTATCAACGGTGCGCAGCTTTGAAAACGCTGGGTTCTCCGCCTTTTGACGGCGCAGGACCTCCAGTGACGAACCGTCATAAAACTCCAGGGCGGCAATATTCTTCATCTTCGTTCTGGCTGCCTGAACAAAGTCGATAGCGCATTTTTCCTCTTCAAAACAACAGTTCACGCCCCAGATCACTTTTGGCTTTGTCAGCAATTCCAATTCGATTTCCGTGATGATCCCCAGAGTCCCGCCGGAACCGATAAAAAGATCGATGGCGTCCATATCATCTTCGATATAATAGCCTGCTGCATTTTTGGTTTTTGGCATAATATACGATGGTAGTTGCGCATCGATATTATTTGCCTGCTCCGTCTTGAGGGAAATCCTTCTACCCCTGGCAAAAATATCTCCCCTTCTGAGTAACAGCGTTTCGCCGTTGCATAGTACGACTCGTAGGGCGGTAACATGATCCCGGGTGGATCCGTATAGATAGCTTCTGGCTCCCGATGCATTATTGGCCACCATACCGCCAATGGTTGCGGAGGTTTCTGTTGGATCCGGACTGAAAAATTGCTCTTCTGCATTGGCAAATTCCTGCAAAGCAGCCTTGGATACTGAGTTCCAGCTTGCTGTGCTAAACTTTCTGCTTTCGATAATTTTATTCAGTCGTGAGAGAACCACACCGGCCTCGCAGGTAACATAGAATCTGCCCTCGTGGCTGCAACGCATTCCCAAAATACGATCCATGCCGGATAGGTTGAGTATATGACCGCCATAAGGCACCGCCCCGGCAGCCAGTCCGGTCCTGGCACCCTGAATGGTAATAGGGATACCTTTATTGTTCATTTCCTGAACAATGGAGATGACATCGCTCGGACTTTTGGGAAAGGAAATGCTTTCAGCACTGCCCGTGGCCCGTGATTCGTCTCGCAGATATTCGGTATAATCTTGATCGAGCGGTTTTATGAGACGATTTCTCATGCAAAGCCTCCGCATAATTTCGGTAAAATTCAGGTGTTGAATAAAAAATATCCATCCCGTTAAGTAAACATCAGTATAGCAAAATGGCCGCCCCTTTTCAAGGGCGGCCATTTTAAGGAATTAAAGGATGCTTATACTTCTTTTTTTCTTCGATCACTACGGCGTCCGGTGCATTTTTCTTGACCGATTCAATGCCGTTTCTACAACTTGGTTTCGCCTTGTAAGCTTCCCCGGTTCCAACTGTCTGATCTTCAACGGCCGCAACAGGGGCGTTGCATCTTAAGCTTTCAACGCCTTTTTGCAGGCTGCTATAGATGAATAAACTTCTGAAATTAAAATAACCTGATTGTTCCCCGCTCTTAAATCAAACTTGATGCCGGTTTTAATATCTCTTATTACAAATTTTCCTGTCATCCACATCCCTCCTTGAAAAACGAACTGGCTGCATCGGTCATTTGAATAGTTGATTTTTTAAAATTCTTGAAATAATTATATCACTATTTTCACAATGTTCAAATATTAAAATCGCTCCAACAAAAAAAAGATGAGGGAATTACTCCTCATCATAGAACCCTTCATTGTCATCATATTCATCAACGAGATCATCCTTCTGACTTTTTCAGCCCCGCCAACGAAAAATCCATAGTGTTCAGGTATATTTTCTCAACCTTTTTTGCAAAACCAATCGATGAAAACTTTTGTACAGCTCCTGCCCGTGCATTTTCCGCCATCCTTTTATGCAGGATTTCGTTGCTCAGCATCCTTTCAAGTTTTTCCACGAACTCTTCATAGTTTTCATATTGCCATCCATTTTCACCTTCCCGGATCACATCCTCCAGGCTCGGATCTTTTCTGCATAATGCGGGAACGCCGTTTGCCAACGCTTCTATATAAGTAAGGCCTTGGGTTTCACTGCTTGAAGCACTGACAAAAACCTCTCCTAGTTGATAATATTTAGCAACCTCCGATGCTTTTACCATGCCTGCAAAAACAACGTTGTCAGAAACCCCCAGATCTGAAGCGTATTGCTCCAGAAAGCTCCTGTGAGGACCGTCACCGACAACTAAAAGGGTTATATCTTTTTTGCCGGTCTCAGAAATATATCTTGTCAGATAGGTAAATATTTCTTCCAGATTTTTTTCCTTTGCAAGTCTCCCCACAAAGGTCATCACTCTGCTTCCGAACGGAATACCTAAAGAGTCTCGGAGCCTGCGTTTTTCCTCGGTGCTGACAGATACCACAAAATTTTCAAGGTTGATACCCGTAGGAACAACATATATCTGACGTTTCACTCCATAGCCGAGCAGCAGTGATCTGACTTTTTCCGTAGGAGCGATGACGCATTCTGCACTGTTCAGAACTCGTCTGGTAAAACGGACCACCATAGCTGTTCCCCATTTTTTATTCGGTGAAAAATAATGGGTATAGTCTTCATATACCGTATGGTAGGTATGGACGATGGGTATATCTAATTCTTTTGATATTTGCCGGGCTATATGAAAAGTGCTGAATTCACACTGGGAGTGTATAATATCCGGCCCCCATTCAATCAACTCCTCTAAAAATTTATTGCCTCTGAATAACGCGACCCTGGTGCCCGGGTAAATTTTCCCTGTACCGAAGGACCCGAAATATGTCACACCATCTTTTTCATAGGATCTGGCCGTCGCTGAAAGAGTCAGCACCTTGACCTCATGACCCAATTTCTTCAATTCGGTTTGCAGGTTGAGCACCGACGTCACCACACCATTGATCGCCGGCGAATACCATTCACTGGTAATTAAAATCTTCACGATAAATACCTTCCTGATGAAATCTGTTAAATCATGTTGCTCACTTTTGATTTCGTCTTCTATTGTATCTCTATTTTCTGCCATTGTCTATACGTGCAAACTTAACTTCCAAATATGCATCGGGATAATGGCGGTCCAGAAACTGTTCCACTCTATTTTCCGCAGGAATATTATTAAACCTCTCGTCATACCGGTTTACCGCCGCCGCCGATATTGCAAAATCGAACACCATGAAAATGATCATCGCCCATGTTATTGCTTTGCCTGCTTTTTCGGGCATTTTCTCTAAAACTCCACTGAACCACGGGTAGAAGAAACGGACCACCATGACTCCTGCTATGGCCCATGGAATAGCATAGAGAAGATTTGCTCTTCCAAAAAGAGAAAACGAGCCGCTGTATTCCCAGGAGGTATAGCCAAAAATAGCCTCCTGCAGGATGTTCGCAAACAGTTCAAATGAAACCGCTGTGACATAGGCAAAAAAAAGCAGCAATGGCAATTTTTTGTCCTTGTAGTTCCTTAAGACCAGCCATAGAAGCACCACCGCAAATCCATAAACCTCGCAAAACGGACCATATATCAGCCCTGCCCGCAGGTCAAAATGGCCGTACCGAATGATCCAGTAAATTCCCTCGCTGACGACACCAAACACACTGAAAAATATGAAGAGCCAAAACAATTTATAGAAAGTTTTTTTCATTTAGTTTCCTTATGCGCTGAATGTTTATTTGTATATTTTTGGCAGCCTCTGGCCGAAGCCGCACAATATCTCATAATTGATTGTACCGACGGCCTTTGCGATATCCTCCGCCAGAATTTCATTGGTTCCGTCCGAGCCCATGACGATGACATGATCTCCGATTTTGACATCCGGAACATCTGTCACATCCAGCATGCACTGGTCCATGCAAATAGTGCCGGCTACCGGCACCATGCATCCGTTAACGATGGCATGCCCGGTTCTTGACCAGGCTCTCGGATAACCATCGGCATAGCCTATGTTGATGGTGGCGATCCTGCTTGTTCTTCCAGTGATGAATTTTCTGCCGTAGCTTACCGAAAAACCCGAAGGAACTTCCTTTAGATGAACGATTTCGGCTTTTACGGACATAACCGGTTTGATATCCAATTCAGCAGGGTCCACCTGTTCTGACGGATAGCAGCCATACAGCACGATTCCCGGACGAACTGCATCAAAATGCACAGAAGGCATTTCCATGATGCATGCGCTATTTGCAAAGGTCCTTATAGGCAGCAGTACGCCTTTGGTCATCGCAGACTTATAAAAAACATTAAATCTCTGCTCCTGTTTTTTCGAAAAGGTTTTATCGGCTTCATCAGCGGTGGACATATGTGAAAAAAGTCCTTTGATATGTAGATTGGGCAGTTTCTGGATTTCCTGGATTTCTTCAATGGCGGCATCCAGTTCTTTTTCATTTTCGGATAGATACCCGATCCTGCCCATACCAGTATCTATGGCGATGAATGTTTCTACAGTCCTTCCAGCCTCCAGGCCGGCTGAAGAAAGCGCCCGGGCATTTTCGAGGCTGCATGTAACGGCTGTAAATCTGTTTTTTACAAGCTCTCTCGTATACTGGTTCGGGACCAGCCCAAGAATGACGATTTCCTCGTTAAATCCCGCAGCTCTTAAAGTCGTCCCCTCGCTGATCGTAGCGACTCCGAAGGACTTGATCCCATGTATTCTGAGAGACTCGGCCACCTTTAAGGCGCCGTGCCCGTAAGCATCGGCTTTGATGATCCCGATGATCGTCGTCCCCGGAGCTACTTTTGTTATAATGCTTCTGATGTTGTGGCTCAAATTCGTTAAATCGATTTCCGCCCAGGCTGGGCGAAGTGTTTCTTTTGTCATAGGAGATCCCTTTCATGCAATACAGAATTCAATACTGCTGCTGTGATAGCAGTTCGTACCACGAACGGCTATCATCCTCCTCAGAATCGTATACAATATTCCCGGAAATCACTGTCATTGCAATGTCAATATTTCCGAAATCAGTGACTTTGCATTCGAACGGGTCCTCGTTGAAAATAGTAAAATCAGCGTATTTGCCCGCTTCTATCGAACCCAGCTTGTCATCAACACCTAGGATTTCAGCAGCCTGAATTGTCAGTCTGTCGATGGCTTCCTTCATAGTTTCAGCCCCCTCAATTGCTGTATATCCGTCGCTATAGCCCCGGGTAGATGGCATCGTTATAATATCTTCAATGGATAGAAATTCCTGTTTTTCCCTTTCGCTCAACTGATGATCAGAAGCCAGCACCATCACATTCTTTTTATATCCGGCGCTCCTGACGTCATCGAAGGCTTTCATAATCTCCGCCGCAGCGCCCTCACCCACGGCCTCTGCATGAACATTGAAATTTCTTTCTGTGGCTGCCATGACAAGCCCAGGAATAGCTTCCGCCGCAATGCCTGCTTCTTCGCTGCCGGTTCTGTCCACTACCAGCTTTAATGTATTGAAATTGATGATATTATTGAGTTCTGCACAGTTGGTCCTGTTTTGCATAAGCTTTGCTGCAAGGCTTTTTACATCTACATTTCTATTGACCAGCAAGGATCCATAGAACCTTTGCTTGTAAAGATCCTCCTGATACATATTGATCAGTTCTCCTTGATACAGGGTCAGGAAATAGTCCGGTGCGCCGCCATCAAAAACCCCTGTGAAACCAGCCTTGCAATATTCACCGGCCCGGTTCAGGACCTCTTCCAGCAATTCATCAGGATCTACTGGCATCAGAACTCCTAATATATAAGATAGATTGATTTGTTCAACTTCTTCCTCTTCGGCGGTTTCACGCACAACCTGCACGGCTCGGGTATTCAGCCAAAGATGGATCCCGCTGGCGGAAAGTGCCGCCACAGGTCTTTCTTCCGATACTTTATCCAGTATTTTTATCGTTTCTCCGGGATCCAGCCCCATCAGCAGCCTCTCATTGTAGCCATATGCAAAGGCAGTCTTTTGACTAGGATTCTCCCTCACGTAATGAGAAAATTCTTCGACGCATCGCTGAAGATCCCACGACGGTTCCATAAAGAAGCAAAGATTCTCAAAGGATTTCATCACAGGGTGACCCTCGGAGTCTATCAATCCGGGAGTCATGACTCCGCCTTCAAGGTCGACGATCTCCGTATCATCGCCTTCATAATCTTCCATGATCTCCGCCGCATCTCCCACCGCCATGATTTCGCCATCTGCCACGGCAACCGCTTCAGCCCATGGCTGATCAGGATTTTGTGTAAAAATCCTGCCGTTCGTAAAAATAATATCCGCAACCGCCTGTTTTTTAAAAAACCCGAACGCCATGATTATCCTCCTTGCTTCTCGTTAATACCACGATGAAAATTATATCATTATACACAAAAAAAAGCACCCCCCGTTTCTTGGAGTGCTAGTTTCCATCAGGTCTTAAGAGCTCTTGTTGAATTGATAACAGCCAGGATCGTGACGCCTACGTCTGCGAACACAGCCTCCCACATAGTTGCTTCTCCAAAAGCTCCGAGGAGTATGAATACCAGCTTCACACCCAGCGCGAAAACAATATTTTGGAGAACGATACGCTTTGTCCTTCTTGCAATTTCTATAGCGTCGGCAACCCGGGAAAGTTTGTCATTCATGATGACGATGTCAGCGGCTTCGATGGCTGCGTCTGAACCCATCGCCCCCATGGCGATACCAACGTCTGATCGGGCTAAAGAGGGAGCATCGTTGATTCCGTCTCCAATAAATATCAAAACCCCTTTTTCCGATTTGTTCCTTTCCAGCAGTTCGACTTTTTCGACTTTTTCTGCCGGCAGCAGTTCTGCATAAATCTCATCCAGTCCAAGTTGCGTGCCAATTTTTTCACCGGACGCTTTCACGTCACCAGTCAACATGACGGTTTTTTTGACTCCAAGCGCCTTCAGTTTCTGCAACGCCTTCTCAGCGTCCTCTTTGATTTCATCGGATATCCAAATATTCCCGGCGTAGATTTTATCTACTGCGATATGAACCCTTGTACCAACACTTTCCAAATCCCCTATCATTGCCTCCGGATTTACTTCCTCATCTGTGGGTAAAATATTGTTCTCCTTCATGAAAAGGAAATTCCCCGCCAGGATTTCTACCTCGTCTGTTTTCAACGTTATCCCACGGCCCGGCACTTCACTGTAATGCTGGATTTTGATATGATCCGGCTCTTCTCCGTAACATTCCTTATAATATTTCAGTATAGAGAGCGCAATTGGATGTTTCGAGTGGCTTTCCGCCATGGCAGCGTACTCCATCAGTTTGTGCTGATCAAGAAACGGCCTGCAGTTGATTTGAGTAACCCGAAACACCCCTTCAGTCAAAGTTCCGGTTTTATCGAAGACCACTGTTTCAACATGATTCAAAGCCTCGAGATAGTTGCCTCCTTTGATCAGGATCCCTCTACGGGATGCTCCTCCTATCCCGCCGAAAAATCCCAAAGGGATGGAAATGACCAGGGCACAAGGGCAGGATATCACAAGAAAGATCAACGCCCTATAGAGCCAGTCGGAAAATAGGGCACCAGGTATGATCAGCGGAGGTATGGCTGCGATCATGAGGGCGCCTAATACCACCACCGGAGTGTAGTATCTGGCAAATTTTGTTATAAAATTTTCTGTAGGAGCTTTTCTGGCTGCCGCATTCTCTACAAGGTCCAGAATTTTCGATACAGTGGACTCCCCGTAATCCTTAGTGACCTCGACCTTTAAAACGCCGTTTATATTAATGAACCCGCTTAAAGCAGCAGTGCCCGGGCCCAGTTCCCGAGGCATGGACTCCCCGGTCAACGCTGAAGTATCTGCCATGGATGTTCCCGTAAGCACCCGTCCGTCCAACGGTATTTTCTCGCCCGGATTAATGATGATCACATCCCCGATTCGGACATCCTCAGGTGAAACATTTATTATTTTTCCTTCTTTGTATATATTGGCATAGTCCGGCCTTATGTCCATCAAATCCGCGATGGACCTTCTGGAATAGTCAACAGCACGGTCTTGCATCATTTCACCTACAAGGTAGAAAAGCATGACCCCCGCGCCTTCAGGATACTCTCCCACGAAGAAGGCTCCTGCCGTAGCCAGGGACATAAGGAAATTTTCATTGAAAAGCTGGCCTTTGAATGCACTTTTAACTGCTCTGTATATCACTGTTCCGCCTGCCGCTATGTAACTGATGAAAAAAACAGCAAGCTCAAGATGGTCCGGAAGCTTCATCAATATGCCTATAGCAAAGAATGCCGCGCCGATCATTAATCTGATTTGCTGCCTTTTTCTGTCGCCTTCCTGTTGGAAAAAACTATTGCTGTTCTGATAACTCTTTCCGTCGATCAAATCCACCTTGGTGCCGGGTTCGATTTTTTCAATGATATCGTATATCTGTATGGTGATCCGGTCCCTGTCGATATCCATCTTTGTTACGACGACAAGTTTTTTTGTAATAAAATCCAAAGAGGCCGATGTGACCCCCTCCAGGCAGGATACTTCTTTTTCGATTTTGGCGCCGCAATTCGGACAGCCGAAATTTTCCAATTTAAAAACTAAATCCGTCATGCTTTTTACCTTATTTCTCCTCTGTTATGTGTGCCAATCCCTGATCGAAAATCCTCTTCACATGTTCATCCTTCAATGAGTAAAATACTACCCTGCCGGATCTGCGGGTTTTTACAAGATCAGTTTGCTTTAAAATTCTCAATTGATGGGATATTGCGGATTGCGTCATGTTCAGCAGAAACGAAATATCACATACGCACATCTCCGACTCGTACAGAGCCCATAATATTTTGATGCGGGTAGAATCGCCAAAAATTTTAAACAGCTCTGCCAAATCGTATAGAATTTCTTCTCTCGGCATTTTATCCTTGACCCAATCGACGATGTCCTGATGTATGACCGTACAATCGCATCTCTCGAAATCATTTGCTTTATTATTCGCTTTAATAGGCATCGGCCAGTCCCTTTCTGTGCAATTATTGAACATATGAGCAATTGTTCATATGTTCAATATATACCTACAAACTTTGCTTGTCAAGAGAAAGCAACTTGTACCTTCGGCGACTTCAAGATATAATTATTGCATGAAAAAGAAATATGAAGATTTAGGCTTTGCCAAAGTTGATACGGACAGAAGAAAGCGAAGGGGCTACCCTGAGGCTATTTATTGCCCGGGTAAAACATCGTTGCAAATAGCGGAAATTTTTTTGGAGTTGGCAGAAGCAGGAGGTAACGTGCTGGCGACAAGGGCTACGCCAGAAAATTTTTATGCAGTGAATGCAAGAGTGCCTGATGCCCAATATTTTGAGACGGCACGGCTCATCGCTCTGATCAAAGAGAATAATCCCAGACATGATCGTTCCGGTGTTGTGGCCGTAGTAACAGCCGGAACGGCTGATATACCCGTGGCTGAGGAGGCTGCTGTGGCTGCCGAAATTCTCGGCAATGAAGTGGACAGAATTTACGATGTGGGCGTTGCCGGCATCCATAGGCTTCTTTCGCAGGTGCACAGGATCCAAAAGGCCAGTGTTGTTATTGTTGTGGCAGGCATGGAGGGTGCGCTTCCTTCCGTTGTAGGCGGATTTTTAGATGTTCCTGTCGTTGCAGTACCTACCAGCATTGGATATGGTTCGAATTTCGAAGGGCTGGCAGCTCTTTTATCCATGATGAACACCTGCACCGAGGGCGTTGGAGTTGTGAATATAGATAACGGCTACGGGGCGGCATATCTGGCTTCGATGATCAACACAAAACGATAATTACTAATTAAATGCATGAAAAAACCCCGGGGTCCCGAATCCCGGGGTTTTTTCAGTAAGTGTGTTGTGTGTATCTTTATAAAAGAAGGAAAGTTTCTAGTAAAGTATCTAATCCCCTTTACCAATTACAGATTACTACTTCTATGTGAAGTTTTTGTGATGCTGTCATGTAGGTTTGGGAAAATACTGAGATTATTGGGTGTAGTTCACATAGGACCAGGTCACTGTATCGCCGGAGCTAAGCTTGTAATCCGCAGCAGCTTCCATAGAGTTTTCATCATTGACCACATAGATCCAACCTGAGGGTTGATTGAAATCATTTTCAAAAACGCCTCCGATGCCCTGCACATAGCCGGCTCCGGCAGCATCAACCGCGATTTCTATACCGTTGGAATCCCCGTAAGA
The DNA here is from genome assembly GCA_937889655.1 of uncultured Clostridia bacterium. Lineage (GTDB taxonomy): Bacteria > Bacillota > Clostridia > Peptostreptococcales > Anaerovoracaceae > CALBZG01. The sequence goes on along the minus strand of CALBZG010000119.1, from coordinate 6,924 downwards.
GATCAAAATGCTCATAGGCGACATTGTTTTATCTATGCTATAAACTTGCTGATTCTGCACATCCTGAAGTCCTGATTCTTCCGGATAATCGATATTGAGATATGCAAAAACTGCATCCTTGCTTGTATCGTAGACTTCTGCGACCTTCTTTTCCTGCTCTTCCTTGCCGGCGCAGCCCGACATTGCAAAGGCGATTACCATTACTATTAAAAGCATTAATGCTAAAACGATCGACAACGCTTTTCCCGTTTTCATAACTAACCTCCGTTCAAAGTATGTTGTTAATATACCATTTTAACATGTAGTTTTTGTGAAGATAGTGTGAATGGGTCATTGTGGGCTTTGTTCTCCAAGTTCATTGGCCATATATCTATATCCTCGATCATATGCATCCAGATTGACTCCGGCGATGGAGGCAGAAAAATTGTCCATGATCTCCGCTTCTACTGTAGGATAATGCAGCTTTGGCAAAAGCTTCGTAAGCGCTCCGAGCATGATCATGTTGACGATAAAAGGCTTGCCGGCTTCTTCCGCCATTTCGGTGGCTGGAATTTTATATACGCCGGGTCTTCCGGTTTCAACCAGAGTGCTATTGATCAACACCATTGCATCCTTTTTGACTTTGCTGATATATTTATCATATCCTGCCTGATTGTATGCAATAAATACATCCGCATCCTCCACTTTCATATAATCGATGCTTTCGTCGGAAATCACCACTTCAGCCTTGCATGCCCCTCCTCTTGCTTCCGGCCCATAGCTTTGCGTTTGAGAGATGTTGTAATTTTCGCCAAGGCCATAGGCTTTTGCCAAAAGCACCGAACTTAAAATAACGCCCTGGCCACCAGCTCCCGCGAATCTGACATTAATCCTCATGTTTTTCTTCTCCTCCAGTTTTTGTATCCTCGCTCCGGATCACATTGATGGCACCATCCGGGCATAGCCTCTCGCACATTCCGCATAGGATGCAATCCTCCTGGTTTCGGGCCTCAGGTAAGTTGGTTCCATAGCTGTTTCTAGTTTTCGAAGGCACAAAAAGCTTTTTCGGACAAATTGAAAAACAAATATCACAACCTTTGCAGCATGTTTTGTCAACGGTAATAATTGCCATGTCCTACTTCTCCATTTCGGGTCTCTCTATCCCTTTATCCGCCAACTTATCTTCGACCTTTGCAATATATTCTTCGATTTCTTCATCGTTTTTAAAAAGCCCGATTTTCGTTTTCCCCTGAGCCTCGAGTATCTCTGCTTCTGCTGCTTCGGGAGAACCTGTCATCGCCATGGAAGGTTTCCATAAATATGTGCCTGTCCGGTATTTCTCCAGGATAGTTGCGGCATCCTTGGTTCCATGGATGTTGCTGCCTGCCTGAACAGGACATTGACTGAGGACTTCAATGAAGCTGAAACCCTTATGTTTCACTCCTTGGGCGATTGCCTTTTCCAGTTGAACGGGATGGGCAGTCGTCCATCTTGCCACGTAAGAGGCTCCCAATGTCATTGCTAATGCGCAGCCATCCATGGGTTTATCCACACTGCCAAAAGGCGAGGTCTTGGTCACTGCCTTTAATGGTGTCGTAGGGGATTTCTGGCCTCCTGTCATGCCATAAATATAGTTGTTCACCATGACGACCGTGATATCGATATTTCTTGCGCAGGCATGAAGAAAATGATTTCCCCCAATAGCAAGGCAGTCTCCGTCTCCGGTAAACACGATTATGTTCTTGTCCGGACTGGCCAGCTTCAAACCCGTCGCGAAAGCCAAAGCTCGGCCATGCAGCGTGTGCATCACATCCAGCTTATAATAGCAAGGGATCCAGGAAGAACAGCCGATCCCCGAAACGCAGGCAGTCTCGCGTCTGCAGCCCAGACTTTCGATAGCCCTGGCCGCTGCGATCTGAACGATGCCGTTTCCGCATCCCGGGCAAAATAAGGTCGGCAGTGAATCTGTTTTTATATAGGATTCGTATAGTTTATTCACGATCTCCCACCTCCTGCTTCAGACCGGTTTCTTCAACGATCCTATCCAGAATTTCGCCCGGTGTATGGATGTCTCCTCCGCTTTTAGGCATTGACACAACCCTCTTGCCACAAAGGACCCTTTCAACTTCCCGGCAATACTTGCCCACGTTCATTTCGGGAACGATGACAATATCGACATTTGCTGCAAGCCGGACCAGCTGCTCTTCCGGAAATGGCCAAACCGTATTGATTTTGATGAGTCCCACCTTGAGATGGCTGTAATCCGTTCGAAGAGTTTTGGGAACGCCTTTTGTGATCACATCTCTCACAATTTTAAATTTCGTTGAGATCCTGTCATCTTTGATCCCTCTGGCTAGTTTGATGGCATTCATCGATGGCCGGGCTACAGATCCATATGCAACGATAGCCACATCCGCGTCATCCATGCAAAAGGTGTCAATACTTGTTATTTCATCTATATTGTCTAGTATTTTACGGTCCAGACGCTGAAGAAAGTCACCGCTTTTCTGAGCCAGATGACCTATTCTTCTTCCATACTCATCGTGTAGCTGACCCTCAACCATAGAATTTGCCCCCATGAAAAAGTCCTTTTGGGGTGATGCAGCTGATACGATTTTGGCCGGCGCAATTTCTATGGGTCCGGAAGAAACGCTGATTTTTTCTCTCATGTGGCCAATGATTTCATCGCCCAAAAGGATCACGGGTGTTCTAAAACGTTCAGACAACTCAAAAGCTCTAACGGTGAAATCGTACATTTCCTGAACTGAAGAAGGGGCAAGAACGACAATTTGGTAATCTCCATGACTTCCGTAACGGGCCTGATAAATGTCGTGTTGCGACGACATCGTGGGCTGTCCCGTTGAAGGGCCTCCACGCTGTATGTTCACAATAACGATGGGTGTTTCTGTGACAGCGGCATATCCGATTGCTTCCTGCATTAAGGTATACCCCGGTCCTGAGGTTGCGGTCATTGCTTTTTTGCCGCCCCATCGCGCACCAATAATAGCACAGGCAGAAGCTATTTCGTCCTCCATTTGGATGAAGGCTCCTCCGGCCAAAAGCATCTCCTCTGACAGCATTTCTATGATTTCTGTAGAAGGAGTTATCGGATACCCTGCAAAAAAACGGCAGCCTGCATGAAGAGCCCCTTTGGCACAAGCTTCATTGCCCTGCAGCACGATCTTGATATTTTCTTTTTCCGGCGGATTCTGACCGGTATCCTTCGGGTTGGATGCTTCCATTTTTACACCCTTCTAAACTCTGAGCGATATTTGTTGCTTCGCCAATTCGTGAGTGCTATTTAACGCTATAAAAGGTGATTCTCGATGACCTGTACCTCCGGGTCAAAATCCTCGATCTGCAAGTAGAATTCAGCCGCATCAAATAGCGCTTTCATCGGACAAAGGCCAATCAATTCAGTCCCTATGACTTTTACACCTTCTTTCGCAGCCTTCTCTCTCACCAATTCTGTTACTTTATGAAGGGGTGTCACTCTATAATCTGTCATATTGATTGAAACCTGTGCGATATTTCTGTCTTCCAGCATGACGCCCATAGCCTTGACGCATGGAAGTCCTCCTGAAGATTCCCTGATTTCTTTGGATATTTCTTTGGCCAGTTCGAGATCGTTGGTATCAAGGTTAATGTTGTATGCTATCAATGGGGGACGCGCACCCACCGCTACTACGCCGGCTGTTGGGTGGACCCTGCTGCCGCCGAAATCCGGTATCCAGTCGGGATCTTTCACTTTTTCAAACATTCCTTCAAACTGACCTTTGCGGACAGCTGCAAGGTTGCGACGGTGTTCAGCCGACGCGGATTTCTCATATAAGAATACGGGAACCCCGGCCTCCTCAGCGATCCGCTTTCCTACGAACCTTGACAATTCGATACATTCTTCCTCTGTTGCTTCTTTGATCGGCACAAAAGGCATGACGTCCACTGCTCCCATTCTCGGATGCTCGCCGGAATGCTTTGTCAAGTCGATGAGTTCAGCAGCCTTTTTTGCCAATTTAACGCTGGCTTCCTCTACTCCCTCCAGACTGCCCATATAAGTGATCACTGTCCTGTTATGGGAAGTGTCGCTGCTGTAATTGAGGAGTGTGCATCCTGCTGTGCCTCGTATCTGATCTACACAGGCTTCAATTATATCCTTGTTTCTTCCCTCGCTTATGTTCGGAATACTTTCAATTATTTTTGCCATTTCATCTACCTCGTTTGTTTATATAAAATTCTTTGCAACGTCCTCATAAATACTTTCAGCTAGCTTTATAGATTCGTCATAGAGAAGTTTCCCTTTGTTTCTGAAATCTTCTTCCTTTTCCGGATCTTTGATTCCGGGAATGTTAGTCAGCACGTTCAGCCAGGCTCCCTTTATGCAGGCGAGAAGATTAAGGGCAGCGACTCCAAGGTCCGAAGAGCAATTTGGATTGGATCGGCCAACCAGACTTCTTGCTATCCGCAGGCCTTCCAACCCGAACTCCATAGTCTCAAAAGGCACTAAGGTGGCCATCAACGTGGCATCGCAGATACTCCGGCTTCTTGCTGCTTTTTCATCATCACTGTTTTTAGGCATTTTAATAGCATCACAAACAAGATTGTAGGCGTCGGTATCACGGTCGATTCCATCGATGAGCGCCGATAACACCCTGTTCGCCTGTATTTTTCCGTTTTCACATATTTCCTGGAATGCCGCATATTTTTCTCTTCCCAAAGTAAGCTCGGCTACCATAATAACCAGTGCTATGCCCTGGGCGCCGGACAGGGCGCTTACCGAACCGCCGCCGGGTGCCGGAGCGTCGGTTTTTAAAACCGTAAGATAGTCTTTTATTGTCAGATCAACCAACCCCATAATTTTCACTCTTTTATCCTTTCTTCTCTACGTAATCCGTTGTTGCATACTTCTATTGTATTCATCGTCGACTAATATCCGTTATACCAGTTGGCCGTTCTTAATGACTCCTATAGCCAAATTGGAGCCGAATCTGTAACACAGCATTTCCATGTCCGGCGCATCCCATATTACTAAGTCCGCTTGTTTTCCCTTCTCGATCGTACCCACCTTAGCACCACGACCAAGAGCACATGCCGGATTTATGGTCACAGCTGTCAGAATTTCCTCCGGCTTCATTCTATACCTCAAATATCCCAGATTGATTGCAAATTGAAGATTCAGCGAAGGACAGGATCCCGGATTGAAATCCGAAGCCAGCGCTACTGGAATTCCCATCTCGATCATCCTTCTCGCCGGTGCATAGGTTTTTCCCAGGTAGAAAGATGTAGCCGGCAAAAGCATCGCGATGGTTCCGCTGTTAGCCATAGCTGCCAGCCCTTTTTCTCCGATTGCGATAAGATGTTCCGCAGAGGCGGCATTCATAAGCCCTGCAAGCTCGGATCCGCCGATTTCTTCTATTTCATCGGCGTGGATCCGTAAGCCAAGGCCAAATTCTGATGCTGCTTCAAGATATTTCCTGGACTGATGAAAGTCGAAAACACCATCTTCACAGAAAACATCAGCATACTCGGCAAGCTTCTTCTGTGCAATTATGGACATCGCCTCTTTGCATACTTCATCGATATAGGCGTCAGCCCTTCCATTATACTCCGGCGGTATCGCATGGGCTCCCATGTAAGTGGCCACCAGATCTATGGGATGCGAATCATTGAGCTTTTTGATGACTTCCAGGATCTTCAATTCGTTATCAATGTCAAGACCGTACCCGGATTTCGCTTCACAGGTCGTTACACCGAGATCCAGTATTTCATCAAGGAAAGCTTCAGCTTTTTCGTAAAGTTCATCAAAGCCGGCTTCACGGGTTTTTCTGACCGTATCCAGGATGCCTCCTCCTGCTTTTAGTATTTCAAGGTACGTTGCACCGGCCAGTTTTAAGGGTATTTCATGTTGCCGATACCCTCCAAATACCAGATGGGTATGTCCATCAACGAGGCCGGGTGTTACGAGTTTACCCTCCGCATCGATCACCATATCTGCTGCTCCGGCAGCGGCAGGCAGGTTCCCATCGGAGCAAATTTCAGCAATAATACCATTTTCTGCCAAAACCGAAGCGTTTTTCAACTTTTGGTTTTCCCCTTGATCGTTTCCTTTATGTGCAAAGCTGCCGATGGGGGTCTGCATCAACCCTATATTCTTAATTAAAAGCGTACTCATGTTAACGGCTCCTTTTAGCATCGTCAAACGACGATGCGATATGTTTATAAGACAGATTTTACTTTTCTCATTTGAAAAATGGATCTACGACGGCTTCCACTAAATCCTCAGCAGCTATATACGGCAAGGTGATATGCCCTCCATTTCCGTTATCGGCACACTGTTCTTTGTTGTATGCGGCGGAGGTTTCCACCGAAGCTTCATTTCTGGCCCAATTTCTCCTGGCAACGCCTCCCATGACATCCCAGGAAACAGCAGATTTAATAATATCATCGACCCTTTCACTTCCGTCAAGGACCAATCCGAATCCGCCGTTTATGGATTTCCCGATTCCTACCCCGCCACCATTATGAAGGGCGCATAAACTCATTCCTCTGGCGGCATTGCCTGCAAAGCATTGGACCGCCATATCGGCCATGATATTTGAACCGTCTTTGATATTCGCTGTCTCACGGAATGGCGAGTCTGTACCGGACACATCGTGGTGGTCCCGGCCTATCATAACGGGACCGATCTGCCCTTTTCTTACCATATCGTTGAATTGCAATGCGATGCGCACACGACCCTCGGCATCCTGATAAAGGATCCTGGCTTGGGTGCCCACAACCAGATTATTAGCTTTTGCGTCTCTGATCCACACCCAATTATCCCTGTCCTGGAACCGTCTTTCAGGATCGATCAATTCCATTGCGGCATTGTCTGTCGCATCAAGGTCTTTGGGGTCTCCAGAGAGGCAAACCCATCTGAATGGTCCGTAACCATAATCAAACAGCATC
>CALBZG010000118.1 GCA_937889655.1 uncultured Clostridia bacterium | reverse complement strand
GTGCACAGAATGTCATCATCTCGTCCTGCTGCCCTACAGTGAATACATTGATCCAAAAATATTATCCAAAGGCCATTCCTTTTCTGGCGCATGTAGTTTCTCCGATGCAGGCCCACAGCATGGATATCAAGGAGCGGCTTTCCGGCGCCAAAACCGTTTTTATCGGCCCTTGCATATCGAAAAAGGCGGAAGCAGAGAGCTATCCCGGGACGGCGGACTGTGTACTCACTTTTGAAGAATTGTCCAGCTGGCTCGCAGAGGAGGGGATTTCTTTTGAGCCTACTCCTGATGGGAATCAGGAAAGCCGGGCAAGGCTTTTTCCCACCACCGGCGGGATCTTGAGGACCATGCAGGCGGACGATCCGGATTACACCTACATGGCCATCGACGGCGTTGAAAACTGCAAAAACGCTCTCGAGGATATCCTGAGCGGCAAAATACACCATTGTTTCATCGAAATGTCTGCTTGTACCGGCAGCTGTATCAATGGGCCGGCCATCGACAGAAGCAGCCGCGAACCGGTGCTCGATTTCATGTACATCAATCAATATGCCGGCAAGCAGGACTTCCGGGTGGCTGAATATGCCTCGCAGATGCTGAAAAAGGACATGCCATCCCTGGCAGCGCCGAACATCTATTTCAGCGATTTTTCTATCGGGGAAGTCCTTAAAAAGATTGGGAAGACCAAGCCTGAGGATGAGCTGAATTGCGGCTCATGCGGATATAATACCTGTCGTGAAAAAGCCATCGCGGTTCTTGAGGGAAAAGCGGATCTGACCATGTGTCTTCCGTACCTCAAGGAAAAGGCTGAGTCCTTTTCGGACAACATCATAAAAAATACCCCAAATGCCATCCTGGTGCTGGATGAAGCCTTTACTGTGCAGCAGATCAATTCTGCCGCCTGCCGGCTGGTGAATATCTCCAGCCCATGGGATGTGCTGGGCGAGCCTGTAGTCAGGATCCTGGACCCGTCGCCGTTCATGGAGGCAAGCCAAAAAGGCAGGAATATCTATGACAAGCGTGTTTATTTGCCGGAATATAGAAAATATGTTGATCAGACAATCATCCTGGATACGAGCTTTCGCATCATCATCAGCATCATGAAGGACGTTACTGAGGAAGCCCTCCGCCTGGAACAGAAGACGGAGATCGGAAGGGCGACGATTGAAATAGCGGACAAGGTCATCGATAAGCAAATGCGTTCCGTTCAGGAGATCGCATCCCTGCTGGGAGAAACCGCCGCGGAAACGAAGGTAGCCCTTACTAAGCTGAAGGAGCTGTTGAAAAATGAGTGAGTTGTTTACTGATGTGGGCTATCTGAGTATGAATAAATCCGGTGAACAATTATGCGGAGACCATGTGGAGATCGCTCAGCAGAATGAAAATTCGACTATTATCGTCCTTGCCGACGGTCTGGGGAGCGGCGTGAAGGCCAGCATTCTTTCCACCCTGACGTCCAAGATCATTTCCACCATGATGTCAAACGGGATGTCTCTTGAAAACTGTGTAAAAACCATTGCCGAGACGCTGCCCGTCTGCTCACAGCGCAATGTTGCCTATTCCACCTTCAGCATCATACGGGTAATCGACAACATGGAGGCGGAAATTATCCAATATGACAATCCCCATGTGATCATGCTGAGAGAAGGCCGGAATTACGACTACCCGAAAACCTCCGAGAATATCGAAGGCAAGATCATCTATAAATCCAGGATTCCGCTTCGAGAAGGGGATGTCTTTATAGCATTGAGCGATGGGGCCCTTCACGCCGGAACGGAAGCTGCTTTGAATATGGCTTGGCAGCGCAAGGATGTCATTGAATTTATGGAAGTCATGTACAGTCCGGATTTCACAGCCAAAACACTGAGCACGATGCTACTGAATCAATGTTATGCTCTCTACGGCGGCGAGCCGGGGGATGACACGACTGTCTGCACGGTGAAAATACGCCGGCGTCAGTTGGTGAATCTGCTGATCGGCCCTCCGGCGGCCCCGGAGGACGTTCCGAAAATGATGTCGCTGTTTTTTTCGAAGGATGGGAAACACATCGTTTGCGGCGGGACAACCTCGGAGCTGGCGGCGGAATATCTGAAACAGAGCCTGGATACCCGTTCCGGGATCGATAAGGATCCGGCCATTCCGCCTACTGCGAAATTGGCTGGCGTGGATCTGGTGACGGAAGGTGCTGTAACAGTCAGCCGGGTCTTGGAATATGCCAGGGACTATCTGAAAGATAATGAGAAGTACAAGGACTGGAGCTATAAGCAGGATGGAGCGTCGCTGCTGGCAAAGCTTCTGTTCGAAGAGGCCACGGACATCAATCTGTATGTTGGAAGAGCCATCAATCCGGCCCATAAGGATCTTCCTTTTGGTGCCGGCAGCAAGCTCTATGCGGTGGATGAATTGTCCAATTGTCTGCTGAACATGGGAAAAAGAGTGAAAGTCAGCTACTTTTAGCACGGGGATAACAGGATCAATAATTATATCGATTTAGCGATAAATAATACAATCAAATTGACGATCAATAGTACGATCAAGAGGATATCTCATGGGATTAATCAAACCGGCGGCTTCGGACTTCAGGAGTAATCACGTTACAATCGAATCGAAGCCATTCTATACAAACGTCACGATGCTGGCTCTGCCTATCGCTTTGCAGAGCTTCATCGCTTCCTCTTTAAATCTTGTGGACAATCTGATGGTCGGGAGTCTTGGAGAAACGGAACTGGCTTCCGTTGGTATAGGCGTCCAGCTTTTCATGTTGTTCTGGAGCGTGCTTTTTGGATTTACCAGCGGATGCAATACATTTACGGCTCAGTTTTGGGGAGTGAGGGACCTTGCCCATATCCGTCAGGTGATCGGATTTGCGTTGACACTTTCTTTATCTGCCGGGATTTTATTCTTTGTCGCCGCCGCTTTTTTTGCCGAGGGTTTTGTGGGACTATTTACCGATGATCCGAAGGCGGCTGCCCTGGCAGTGCAATATATTCATATCGGATCCCCGGTTTTTTTGCTGCTGGGTATGTCGATCCCCTTTGAATCCGCATTGCGAGCCATCCAGCAGCCCCAAATACCCCTTTACATCAGCATTGTCGCATTCAGCACCAATACTTTCTTGAATTATATATTGATATTCGGGAAATTCGGTGCTCCTGAGATGGGGGTGGCGGGGGCCGCCCTGGCTACGCTGATCGCACGGTCATTAGAACTGCTGTTGGTTATCTATGCAGTGTTTGTACGGCGTCATATACTCGCCGGGCCTTTGAAGGATTTCTTCCGATGGGAAGGGAAGCTGGCGGCGAGAGTCCTTAAAAATTCCATGCCCACTACCATAAATGAGACTGCCTGGGGCCTTGGGATGGCCAGCTGCAATATGGCTTATGCACAGGCAGGCATAACGGCTTATGCGGCAGTCCGGGCCAGCAATACGATCTTTGAACTGTTTATCATGTTCGCTTTCAGTCTCGGGGATGCCACTCTCATCATTCTAGGTGAGCGTCTGGGAAGGGGGGAACGGGATTATGCCATCGCCGCATCAAAGAAGCTGATCCGTATGGCATTGACTGTAGGCCTTGTCTCCGGGCTCATACTTATTCTGGCGGGGCACTCCATATTGGGGCTCTTTGAATTTACGCCGGAAGGCCGTGCCTTCGCTTTCAAGATCCTGGTCGTGTACGGATGCACCATGTGGATCGATCTATATTCCGGACTGCATATCGTCGGTGTGCTCAGGGCGGGAGGAGATACAAAATTCGCCATGCTTACGGAGGTCGGCTCTATTTGGCTTATCGCAGTGCCCATGGCATTTATCGCGACGTCGGTTTGGCATCTTCCTATTTACGTCGTAATGCTCCTTGTCAGGATCGAATCCGTGGTCAAATCCATTGTCGTCACTGCCCGATGGTTTTCCTGCAAATGGGCCAACACCGTTATCAAAGGGCTCTGATTTTATGATGATTTTGGAGGTCGGGATTTCTCAAGTTGAGTATGGACAAATATTCAGAAATATGCTATTATGACTCTGTTGTGCCGGCGTGATGGAATTGGCAGACGTGCGGGACTCAAAATCCCGTGGTGGCAACACCGTATGGGTTCGACCCCCATCGCCGGCACCATTTCGAGAAAATAAAACACCTTCAGGGAGGATACAAGATGGATGCATTTGCACAATTTTTGCCACTGATATTACTGATAGTACTGATGTATTTCTTATTAATCAGGCCGCAGAAAAAGAGAGAAAGAGAAACAGCCGAGATGCGAAACAGCGTCAGAGTTGGAGATGAAGTAGTTACGATCGGCGGCATATGCGGCAGGATCGTGAAGACCAAGGACGATACTCTTGTCATTGAAGTCGGCGCAGATAAAGTGAAATTTGAAATCATGCGTTGGGCCATATCAAAAGTTGAGGTCAAAGGCGAAGGCGGCAAGAAGGCTGCTGCTGTAGCGGAGCCGGAAGAGGAAGCCTCGGACGCGGCTAATAAAAAAATCAAGCCTAAAAGAATGAAAAAAGCGGATGGGATCACCGAAGAAACGACTGCCGAAACGTTTGCGAACGCACCTGCGGAAGCGGCAGAAGAGGCGGAAGAAGTTATCGAACATGTCGAAGCTGAAATCGTAGAGGATCCTATAACCAAAGAATAAATTGCAGCGATCAGGCTGCAAGGTGCAGGAACACAAAACCCTTGAAAATCATTGACTTTCAAGGGCTTTTTGATTAAAAGCCTTGTTTATGCATTAATAATGTAGTAAAATAATAAGGTTAATTTAAGTATATACGGAAAGGCATAAGAGTATTAAAAAAATGAGTTACACTACTAAAAAAGCTCTTGCAGTTTTAACGATCATTATCATTGTTTTAGGTTGGTGGATAACTTTGCTAGGTTTGGGCCCCGTGGAGCCCATTAAAGATAAATTGAACCTCGGCCTCGACATAAAAGGCGGAGTCTATGTGGTTTTGGAGGCGGAAACCGATGCCTCCGGAGAAGACTTGAAGAAAATCATGGAGCAGACCCAGGCGGTCATTGAAAATCGTGTCAATCAGATGGGCCTATCCGAACCCGTGGTAACCATAGAAGGCGATAAACGGATCCGTGTTGAGCTTCCGGGTGCGGAAGATGCGGAAGAAGCCATCGATTTGATCGGTCAGACTGCGCAGCTCCAATTCTGCCTATCTGATGGGACCCTGGTTCTTGACGGCAGCGATATAAAAACCGCCGGCGTTACAACAGATCAGGAGAACGGAGGATATGCCATATCCATTGAATTCACAAGAGAAGGCGGCACGAAATTTGAAGACGCTACCAGAAAGGCCATCAGCGGCAGCGTAACCAGCGCTTTTGAAGGTGTAGACAACAGGGCA
>CALBZG010000117.1 GCA_937889655.1 uncultured Clostridia bacterium | reverse complement strand
ATTAGAAAAGTCGTAAAAACATAGAACGTTTCTACGACTTTGTCTACAGTCTGAATCACGGCCATTAGGCCGTGATTTTATTTTGGTGGAGAATAGGAGGTTCGAACTCCTGATCTCTTGACTGCCAGTCAAGCGCGATCCCAGCTTCGCCAATTCCCCATATCGCCATCCTGCGACTATTAGATATTACAATAAACATCATTATATTACAAGACTTTTTTCTTTACAAAGTCCATTGGAACATGTTGCTGTTCAAACTGTCGTCATTGTATATGAAGAATACAACGTCCGGCTGGTATTCTTTGGCATATTCCAAAATTGATCCTTTATATAGTCTAGGGTCCAAAGCGCGGACTTCATGGACTCCCAAACTCAGAAAAGAGTAAACCGGAACACCGAAAGAATCCTTGATGATCAGGACCTTTCCTCCTTTCACCCGATGATTGATAAAGACAAGCTCTTCGTTATCACCGTGATACGCGGCATAGCGGTTTGTTGTTAATTCTGGATTTTCAATATAGTCCTTTACGATTATAGCATCATAAAAACTTCCGTCACTCCTGGTGGTGACGCCATAATCGGTTTGCATCAAAGTCATACTGGTTTCAAATTTTGGCAGAACCAGGGTGAAATCGTCAACCCCCCCGTAGCGGATGCCCGCTCTGCGGCCCATTGAGCCGATATAGGAACGTTCCATGTTCTGGAACGTATAATTGCCGGGATCGAAAGTACTTAGCTTGATATCCAGCCCATAGTCCTCGTTCATTTTTGCAGCGATGATGCCGGTAGCCTTCAGAGCCGAGGGGATAGTCCAATGGTGGTCTGTATTATAAAACAGTTGGTTCTGGGATATTCCGGAAGCCAAAAGATCTCTGAATGTCCCGCGCAGATCGAGATGATCCACGCCGCTCCCATCCAGACCAGACAAAAAAGCATCGGAATTTTCATCGCCGAAGTCAAAAGTAATCGGAACGACGCTTTTTTCGTCAAGGAGCTTGAAAGGCGCCAGCACGAAGAAGAAATCTTCCATGCCGGATTCTTTCAGTCCGGCAGCCAAAGCGGCGACTTTATCGGAGCATTCCTTCATATCCCGCTCATTGATCAAATAAGTGATCTGGCCGTCCGACGTTTTATATAGATACCCATAGTTTGGATCGGGGATCGTTTTCTTGTTCATGAATACCTGAGCTTCCCCGTACAACTCAATAAAACCATCATGCTGAGGCACACTATCAATGATGACTTTGTCGAATATGCTAATTGCACTTCCGATACGCTCCATGACCGGGGTGCCTGGCGGAACAATATTGCGATATTCCGTCAGAAACTTCATGGGGAACCCTGTCGCCATCAACCCGATGCTGAAAGCCAAAATGAATGCAGCAAACAATAGGGCTGCAAAAATATGGCCCGCAGGAGCAGTTTGCCTGTTTGAAGTTTTGATCTCAGAAGGATTTTGATTTATCATGGAAACTCCGGCCAGCTAAAAATTGAAGTATATAAACGGATTGTGCATTCCTTTTACCAGATAGGAAACTGCAACAGTGAATAATAATATGATGCCGAAAGAATACACTATTGAAATCCCGGCCCAGGCAGCAGAAGGGAGCGCGATTTTGCGGTTGATAGATCTGCCTATCATGGGACCAGACGGCATGCTGAATGCGATCGCCGGAATCAGGAACCAAAGAGATTCTTTGATCCACGCCAGCGTACGCACATCGTTAAAAGGGACCTTCCCTGAACCGGACATGATGCTAAGATAGTCAATAGCGGACTCTACGGATTCCGAACGAAATATCACCCACCCAACGACAATAAGCAACAGGGCATATAAATGTTTGGTCAGACTCATTAAATATCTGGATGTTTTCGTGTTTCCGGCAAATCGATAATGAGTCTTTTCCTCGAAATTTACGGACTTTTCAAGGCTGATAAAGAGGAACCACAAGAGCCCCCAACTGATGAACGTCCAATTGGCGCCGTGCCAGAAACCTGTCAGGGACCAGACAATCAGAAGGTTGAAGTAAGTTCTGACCAGGCCTTCCCGGTTGCCGCCCAGCGGGATATACACGTAATCCCTGAACCAGGACCCCAGCGAGATATGCCACCGCCTCCAGAATTCGGAAGCCGATTTTGAAATATAAGGGTAGTTAAAGTTTTCAGGGAAAACAAACCCGAACATTCGCCCCAGCCCGATAGCCATATCCGAGTAGCCTGAAAAGTCAAAATAGATCTGAAGGGTGTAGGCAATAGCCCCCAGCCAGGCAAGCGTCATCGTGATCCCGCCTTCCTCGGCAATCCTGAAGCAATGATCCGCAATAAGCGCCATGTTGTTGGCAATCAATACCTTTTTGCAGAAACCAATCAGAAAACGGTTTATGCCTTCAACAATAAGACCGGGTGATTCTTTGCGATTATGGATCTGGCGCGACATTGTCTCGTATCGGATAATGGGGCCTGAAAGAAGTTCGGGGAAAAAAGCGATGTAAAGACCGGCGTGAAGCAGATTTTTCTGTGCCTCCGCCTTGCCCCGGTATATATCCAATCCGTAGCTGATCGCCTGGAAGGTGAAGAAGCTGATGCCGATCGGGAGGACGATACCGGGAATAGGTATACCAGTCCCAAACCATAAATTCAGATTCACCACTGTAAAAATAAGATATTTGAATACGAAGATGATGCCAAGATTGAACGCGAGCATCGCTGCTACAGAGGATCTGTTTCGATAGCGCTGGATCATGAAGCCCAATAGCCAGTTGCCCAGGATGCTGAAGATCAGGACAAAAACAAATAAAGGCTCGCCCCAGGCATAAAAAAACAAACTGGCGGCCAAGAGAAAATAATTCTGAAGCTTTCTGCTGGATCTCAGGAGAATATAGTAAACGAAAAGGGTGGTAGGCAGAAAGCATAGTATAAATGTAAGGGATGTAAACAGCATAGATGCTCCTTATTTATTAAGACTGCCTTTTTCGTAACCCTTCAGGTCCAAGCTTACATAGGTAAATCCCGCAGTCCTGCCCGCCTCAAGCATTTTCTCCCTCAGAGAAGGTTCCAAAATATGAGCCATTTCTGACTGCAGCAGTTCCAGTCTGGCCACAGTGCCGTGGTGCCGGACCCGCAACTGAGTAAAACCGGAGGCTTTTAGCGCCTTTTCCAATCCATAGATCGCTTCCAGCTTTTCAGGAGTTATTTCTTCCCCATAAGGGATGCGCGATGCCAGACATGCAAAGGCGGGCTTATCCCAGACCTCGATACCTCTGGCTTTCAGCTCCATACGAATATCATCCTTGGTATACCCCGCTTCCATGAGTGGCGAAATCACCCCAAGCTCTGTGATGGCTCTGAATCCGGGGCGATAGTCCTCCATGTCATCCAGGTTGGTCCCATCCGCAAAGGTCCAATTCCGGCCTCCTGCCAAAACCGCCCTCTGATTTCGTGTCGAAGCCATCAGCGTGCCGACCAGGGCCTTTTTGCAATGGTAGCACCGGTCTTTTGGATTTTCCTTGAAACCTTCAACTTTCGATAACGTCTCCCAAGAAATTTCAACGATCAATTGTTTGATATCGTTTTCAGTGCAGTACTTCCTGGAAAAGCATGTTTCGTCTCCGGCAAAAATAGGCGCAGACGCTGTAACCGCCACAAGCTCCGATGGTCCAAGGACCTCTTTGGCAACCGAAAGCAGGAGAGTGCTGTCCACACCTCCCGAATACGCTATAGCCAATGGAGAATGTTCCTTTATAATTTGTTTCAATCTAATCAATTTATCTATTTTGTCCATGGCGTAATTATAACATACAGCAAGTAAATATTATTGCTTTTTTTAGGCGTCAGGGGTATAATGAACCAGTAAAAGGCCTGCGGGAGAGACTCCCGCAGTTTTAAATTGGAATTTTCGCAGTGTTGAGCTGTTATTAAGTCGGTTTTTGCTTGACAACCATATAGCAGCGGTGTACACTTATTAAGCGATTCTTTGAGAAAGGGTCCATTTTCGTTTATTTTTTCTTATTTAATATGGCGACACAAACCGGCAGAAAATAAGATAGTATAATATGAATGAATTATGATACAGGAGGTAACTAACGATGGCAGTAGGGGCAAGAGTAAGGGTTACGTTGGCATGCCAGGAGTGCAAGCAGAGAAACTACACCAGCATGAAAAACAAGAAAAACGACCCGGATCGTATTGAACTGACAAAGTATTGCAAATTCTGCAAGAGTCATACAGTTCACAAAGAAACAAAATAAGAGGTTATTAAGGAGTAAATCTAATGGCAACTGAAAACAGGTTGGAGACCAAAGTCGTACCAAAAGCCGTAAAGAAAAAACCCGCGCCTCAAAAACAGCAAAGAACCAGCATGAAGGAGTACTTCAGGGGCATCAAAACAGAAATGAAGAAAGTCGTATGGCCGACCAGAAAGGAACTGAGTTCCTATACCGTCGTTGTCATTGCTACCTGTGCATTTTTTGCGCTGGCCTTCTGGGGGATCAATTCAGGTGTGCTTGCCATGCTTAGAGGCATCCTCGGAATAACAATGTAAGGGAAAAGGAACATAATGGCAGAGCGGGAAAAAGATTTGACCTTCGATACCGTCGAGGAAAGTGTAAGCGGTGTACGTGCAATACGTGAGCCCATGTGGTACGTTGTGCACACCTATTCGGGGCATGAGAATAAAGTAAAAGTAAATATCGAAAAGCTTGTTGAAAACAGAGGAATGCAGGACCTGATCCTCAGTGTTGTTGTGCCTACTGAAGACGTTGTTGAAATCAAGAGCGGTCAAAGAAAAATCAAAACAAGAAAAATGTTCCCGGGATATGTTCTGGTCAAAATGATCGTAACAAATGAATCCTGGTACCTGGTCCGGAATACCCAGGGGGTCACAGGCTTCGTCGGACACGGTTCGGAACCCGTGCCATTGACTGTGGAAGAAGTGAGACGGATGGGCATCGAGAAGATCACCATCGACCTCAATGTCAAGGTTGGCGATTCTGTCAAGGTCATCAATGGACCGTTCGAAGGCTTCATGGGGGCTGTTTCAGATCTTGATCCTGAAAAGCAGACCATGAGAGTTTTGATCAATATGTTTGGAAGAGATACGCTTGTCGAATTAGAGTATGCTCAGGTCGACAGGCTTTAATCAGATATTATCGGGCAAAAGCCCAGACGCCCGCATGGCGGGAGAAAGGAGAAAAAACAAATGGCAAAAAAAGTCGTAGGGTATATTAAACTGCAGATCCCTGCCGGGAAAGCAACTCCGGCGCCACCGGTAGGACCGGCATTGGGACAAAAGAGCGTCAACATCATGGAATTCTGCAAACAGTTTAATGCCAAAACAGCAGATCAGCCAGGGATGATCATTCCGGTAGTCATTACCGTTTATGCGGACAGATCATTCACCTTCATCTGCAAAACTCCGCCTGCAGCAGTCCTCATCAAAAAGGCCGCCGGGTTGGAAAGAGCTTCCGGAGAGCCAAATAAGAAAAAGGTCGGCAGCATAACTACAGCACAGGCTCAGGAAATCGCAAAAACCAAGATGCCGGATCTCAATGCAGCGAATTTAGAATCCGCTACTGAGATGATCAAAGGAACGGCAAGAAGTATGGGCATATTAGTTAAAGAGTAAAAAGTGGGAGACTTTAGAAGTCGTCAGCACCACAAGGAGGTAAACAAAATGGCAAAAAGAGGCAAGAAGTATGCCGAAACCATAAAAACATTCGACAAGCTGAATCTTCATGATATAAGCGAAGCTATGCAGCTTGTGGTACAAACCGCAAAAGCCAATTTTGACGAGACTATCGAAACTCATATCAAATTAGGCGTAGACGGAAGACATGCGGACCAGCAGGTCAGAGGGGCTATCGTTCTTCCTCATGGAACAGGCAAAACCAAGCGCGTACTGGTATTCGCAAAAGGTCCTAAGGTCCAGGAAGCTGAAGCAGCCGGCGCTGATTATGTCGGAGCAGAAGAACTGGCGGACAAAATCAAGAATGAGAACTGGTTTGATTTCGATGTAGTCGTTGCAACACCGGATATGATGGGAGTTGTAGGCAAGCTTGGTAAAATATTGGGACCAAAAGGCTTGATGCCTAACCCGAAGTCCGGCACTGTAACCATGGACATCACCAAGGCTATGGAAGAAATCAAAGCTGGTAAAGTCGAGTATCGTCTGGACAAGACCAACATCATCCACACCCCGATCGGAAAAGCTTCCTTCGGACCGGAGAAACTTCAGGACAACTTCACAGCGCTGCTGGAGGCAGTCATCAAGGCCAAGCCTGCTGCTGCAAAAGGACAGTATCTGAAAAGCGTCACCGTAGCATCGACGATGGGCCCTGGCGTGAAGATCAATCCTCAGAAGATCCAGTTGTAATCATGTTCTTGACTGAAGCAAACAGAATAAGAAAATAAACCGTAGACAGCGGGCGCCCAAAAGGCTTAATCTCCCGCCGAGGTACAATATAAAATATTGGCCCCGCAAGTCTATGACAGGCGGGGTTTTTGTTCGGGTATTTTATAAGGTGCCGATGTTTTACTCTTGCTGAGCAGCAGACATTCCCAAGGCAGTTTGCTTAGCAAAGAAAGGAGATCAAAAGATGTCAGAAGAAGCAAAAAAAGAAAAACAGTTGATTATTGATGAAATTAAGGTGAAATTCGAAAAATCCTGTTCTGCAGTAGCTATTGACTATCTTGGCATTTCGGTGGCACAAGCCGACGCCATGAGAAAAAAGCTTCGCGAGGAGAATGTAGACTATACCGTTTACAAAAACACCCTCGTGAAAAGAGCTATTGAAGGGACCGCGTTCGAAAGTATGATCCAGGCCCTTGACGGGCCAAGCGCCTTTGCTTTCAGCTATGAAGACGCTACAACACCAGCCAGAGTGATCAACGATATTATAAAGGACTACAAGAAGATGGCTTTCAAAGCCGGTTTTGTTGAAGGGACCTATTATGATGCAGAGGGCATGACTGCAGTTGCAGGCATCCCTGGAAGAGAAGTTCTCATCGCCAAGTTCCTGGGCAGCATCCAATCCCCGGTAAGCAAGCTGGTTCGCACTTTCCAGGCCGTTGCAGATGCTAAGGCAGAATAGTAAGAAGTTCAATCAGAAATTCGCAATATAAGCAACATATTATAAAGGAGAATAGAAATGAATAAAGAACAGATCATCGAAGCCATAAAAGGCATGACCGTTTTAGAATTAAACGAGCTGGTAAAGGCTTGTGAAGAAGAGTTCGGCGTATCCGCTGCCGCTCCTGTAGCAGTAGCAGGCGCAGCCGCAGCCGCAGAAGTAGAAGAGCAGACTGAATTCACAGTTGTTCTTGCAGGAGTAGGATCCGAAAAGATCAAGGTCATCAAAGTTGTTAGAGAACTGACAGGCCTGGGCCTCAAGGAAGCTAAGGACTTGGTAGACAGTGCTCCGCAGAATGTTAAAGAAGGTATCGAGAAGGCAGAAGCAGAAGCTATCAAAGCCGCATTGGAAGAAGCCGGCGCAACTGTAGAACTGAAATAACTCAGCTTTTCAATCATTCGGCCTTGGGCAAAATGCCAAAGGCCGATTTCTTATCTAAAAGGCTTATCTATAAGAGAGGTTCCTATGAAAAAAATTCTTGTGAGTTCCTGCCTTTTTGGAGACTGTGTCAGATACGATGCAGCACCTTCTGAATGCACGGACCCGCGCTTCTTAAAATGGAAAGAAGAAGGACGCCTTGTTAAAATTTGCCCCGAGGTTTTCGGCGGATTATCTGTGCCGCGGCCAGACTCGCAAAGAGTTGGCGACCGGGTGATGACCAGAACCGGCGAAGATGTCACGGAAGCCCATGAACTTGGAGCTGCGGAAGCGGTTCGTCTGGCGGAAGAAAACCATGTTGCGCTTGCTGTGATGAAGCAGCGAAGCCCCTGCTGCGGATCGAGGATCATCTATGACGGAAGTTTTACCGGAACCAAAATACCCGGAGAAGGCGTGGCGGTTCAGAGACTTCGGGAGGCTGGATTTCGAGTGTTCGGCGAGGATGAACTGGATGAGGCGGAAAAGTTTTTGGATCAAGCGGAGTAAAAAATCGCTTGACTTATTGACTTGTTTGTAATATCATAGTACATTGCCATGAAAAGTAGTTTCTTGAAAATTTAAGGAGTGATGAAAATGCCAAAACCCGTTGAATTTGGTAGAAAGACTCGGATGAGTTATTCGAAAATTAACGAAGTGGCGGAGATGCCGAATCTGATTCGCATTCAGACCGAATCCTATGACTGGTTCATAAAAGAAGGTTTGAAGGAAGTATTTGAAGACATTTCCCCAATTGAAGATTACGCTGGAAATTTAGTACTGGAATTTATCGATTATTCACTGAACGACCCTCCAAAGTACGAGCAGGAAGAATGCAAGGAAAGAGACGTGACTTATGCAGCGCCTCTTAAGGTCAGAGTCCGGCTGGTTAACAGAGATACCGGTGAAGTAAAAGAGCAGGAAGTTTTCATGGGGGATTTCCCTTTGATGACAGAAAAAGGTACTTTTATATATAACGGAGCAGAAAGAGTTGTGGTCACCCAGTTGGTTCGTTCGCCGGGTCCATACTACGAAGTCACAGTAGATAAATCTAATAAGAAGCTTTTTTCAACCACTGTTATTCCTAACAGGGGTGCTTGGCTTGAGTACGAGACCGATTCCAATGAGGTGATCTCCGTCAGAGTGGATCGTACCAGGAAACAACCGGCGACCACATT
>CALBZG010000116.1 GCA_937889655.1 uncultured Clostridia bacterium | reverse complement strand
TTCACAAATTTTACTTTCTGAAAAACTATTACGGCCAACATATAAAATATAAAAAGTATTTGAGTAATCAGGAGGGCTGATATGGGAAACCGTATTCACACAATCGAAGAATATATAAGTGTTTTCAGAGACAATGAAGTTTTGGCCGATTTCAATATCCCGGAAGAATACATGGCTAAGAATGTAGGCTATATCTCCTACAATTCCATGGATGTGAAACCGGGAACGCTTTTCGTCTGCAAAGGTTCACACTTTAAAGAAGAATATTTGGCTGCGGCCCTCAAGGCCGGAGCCTTTGCATACATCAGTGAAAAAGAGTATTTGCTCGGCTCGGGCCGACCGGAAAATATTCCGTTTATCCGGGTGACGGATATTCGAAAAGCCATGGCTTATATGGCGAATCTTTACTATAACGAAGTATGGAAGGAATTATGCCTGATCGGTATCACAGGGACCAAGGGCAAGTCCACAACAACATACTTTATGAGATACATTCTGGACGATTATTTGAAAAGCCAGAAGAAGGCCCGCAGCGCCATCATTTCCGGGATCGAGACCTATGATGGTGTGATCAATGAGGAATCTCATCTGACCACCCCGGAAGCACTGGAGCTCCATCGTCATTTCAACAACGCCGTGCGGAAAGGGATCGAATACCTTTCCATGGAAGTTTCATCCCAGGCTCTCAAATATGATCGAACCTTGGGGGTGAGGTTTGACGCGGGATGCTTCCTCAATATCGGACATGATCACATTTCTGCTGTGGAGCATACGGATTTTGAAGATTACCTTGAAGCCAAGCTGGTGCTTTTCAAACAATGCAATGTAGCTGTGGTCAATAAAGATACGGAATTTGCCGAAAGGATCCTGGGGTCCGCCCGAGAGAATGCACCGAAAGTGATCACCTTCAGCGTGAAAGAGCCGGCCGATCTATACGGCTACGATATCGTGATGGGTGAAAGGGAGACGACCTTTAAAGTCAGGTCGGATAGCTTCGATAGAGAATTCACCATTGGTATGAAGGGTTTGTTCAATGTAGAGAATGCTCTTGCCGCTATATCCATCAGTTATTCTTTAAACATACCGCTGGAAAATATAGCAAGAGGGCTGCGGCATGCCGAGGTCCCGGGCAGAATGGAAATCTTCGAGAACAAAGATAAGGACATCACGGTAATCGTTGACTATGCCCATAACCAAATGAGTTTTCAGAGCCTTTTCACTTCCTGCCTGAAGGAATTTCCGGGCAAACCAATAACCATCGTTTTCGGATGTCCCGGCAAAAAGGCTGTGAGCCGCCGAAAGGAGCTGGGGGATATCGCAGGGAAATATGCGGACTATGTGATCATCACCGAAGAAGATGCAGGAGAAGAGTCCGTTGAGAAAATATCCCAGGAAATCGCTTCCCACGTAACGGCTGGCGGTACCGCTTGTGAAATCATCATCGATAGGGAAAAAGCCATTGAGAAGGCTATACAATCAGCACCGGAGCACAGCGTTGTGCTGATCACCGGCAAAGGCAGAGAAACCAGGCAGAAGAGAGGGCTGGATTATATTCCAACGCCGTCCGATGTAGATATCGTTAAAAGATTCCTATAGGCATTTGTGATATTTATTGATATTTGTAGATAATTAGTTCAACATTCTTATGAAGGGCATCTTAAGTAATAGAAATGAGCGGATTATGGGTTCAAGAATAATAACGATTTTTTCAAACCAAACTATTTTGTCTCTGGAAACTAAAACGGAGTTTGTCGATAAACTCCGGAAGGCGGGCTTTCAAGTCATATTTGAGTACGATCCTGAGGCTGAATTGATCGCCTGCATTGGTGGAGACGGCGCATTTATTCATGCCGTCCATGCCTGTGGTTTCCCGAAAACACCGTTTCTGGGGATCAATACCGGGCACCTCGGATTTTTCCAGGAAATCCAGCCGGAAGATCTGGATGCTTTCATTGAAAATTATCTCGATGAGAAGTACAGGATACAGACACTGATCACCGTTAAAGCCAGAGTGGTACACAAAGGCGGCGAAGAGCAGCTGGAGGCCTTGAATGAGATCGTTGTCAGAGCCGGCGGATCCTATGCGGTCCATTTCGATATTTCCATCGGAGACAGCTATATCGAAAGATTCAGCGGGGACGGGATCTGCGTGGCGACGCCTGCCGGTTCCACAGCCTACAATTATTCGTTGGGCGGCGGAATCGTGGACCCAAGGCTTCGGGCACTCCAGGTGACTCCCATCGCTCCTATGAATA
>CALBZG010000115.1 GCA_937889655.1 uncultured Clostridia bacterium | reverse complement strand
AAATTCAAGAAAGGCCATGTCATCCGCGAAGAAGATATCCCTTTGCTCTTGTCCATGGGCAAAAAACATCTCTATGTTGTGGAGAAGGATGATACTGATGTGCACGAGGACGATGCCGCCATGAGGATCGCTATTGCCGCTTCCGGGCCGGGCGTTACTTTGGTCGCACCGGGTGAAGGGAAAGTTGAGATCATCGCCGCATACGACGGGCTTTTAAAGGTCAACACCGAGCTGCTGGCCAGACTGATCGATCAGGATGAGATCATGTTTGCATCGATACACGAAAACCGTCTTGTAAAGGCCGGAGACAAGCTGGCGGGTACACGGGTCATTCCTCTTTTCGTCAACGAAGCCATCGTCAAGGGCGCCGAAGCAGTCTGTCAGGAAGGCGTGCTGATCCAGGTCAAACCCCTGAAAGCCATGAAGGTGGGCGTCGTTACCACCGGCAGCGAGGTTTATTCCGGCAAGATCAAGGATGCTTTCGGGCCTGTTCTGGTCAGGAAATTCGGTGAGCTGGGCAGCCATGTCGTCAAGCAACTGTTTGCAGATGATGACGAAGATATGATTGCTGACTGCATCAAGACCCTTATCGAAGACGGCGTCGACATCGTCGGTGTTACCGGCGGAATGTCCGTGGATCCGGATGACAAGACCCCTTCCGGTATTCGGAAAGCCGGAGGACATATCGTAACCTATGGCGCACCGGTTTTGCCGGGAGCTATGTTCATGCTGGCTTATATCGGCGACATCCCCGTGGTTGGCCTTCCAGGCTGCGTTATGTACAGCCGTGCCAGCGTGTTTGATCTGATCGTTCCGCGTATCCTGGCCGGCGAAGTCCCTTCCAGGGGAGAAATCAAAAAACTGGCCCACGGCGGGCTTTGTCTGAACTGTGAAGTCTGCACATTCCCGAATTGCGGGTTCGGCCGGACTTGATTTTCAATAATGTACAAATCGATGAAAGAGGCCGCACCAACGCGTTTTGGTGCGGCCTCTTTAGGGGGATAAATTGGGAATAATACTGCTATCCGACGTTCTCAGCCACCGGATATTTTGGAATACGCTTTCAGCTCATCCCCGTCCTGCAGGATCTGGTCCATCATGGCCTTCTTCCCATTGACGGCGACGAATCCGAAACGTGGTATTTCGAGGTAGTCAAGGCCTGCCGCCTTGAGAGTCTCAGCACAAGTCGCGCCCTCAGCCACCTCTACTATCCGTTCCTTTTCACCATTCCAATATTTTGGCAGTGTGCCTCTTAACAAGATTTTGATTCTCACATTCTCTCCACTTATACCGCCTACAGCAGGCTATCAATCAAGTCTTGCGGCATCATGCCATTTTTGTCCCAACACATTACCGAATAATATTGATCCAGCATGTCATTGAAGGCTTCTTCAGGGATGACCTGGCCGGCTGCCGGGCCGCTTTTCAAAGCTTCTTTGACGATTCTCTTTGGTACTGTATCGTCCTTTCTGTTGAACCCTTCTCTCTGGTTGAACGCACGGGCGATATTTATAACACGGCGGCCTACTGCAGCCATATCGTCCGCAGTCCATTCTTTGCCTGTGACCTCTGTCATCAGATCCGCCATGATATCGTAGTTGAGGGTAGCCCAGAAGTCGCAGATACACAGGGAGAATTTCACTGCATTGTACTCTGCAAGCCCATAGACCATTTCGCCTTTTCCCTCTGAAGTATATGGAGGGATGGACGCGGCGAAAACTTCTTCATTCGGAGCGTAAGCTCTCATATGGCATGCGCCTCTGTCGGAAACTGCGTAGGCCATGGACATGCCCCAGGAGCCCCGCGGCTCATATTGTGGATATTCCAGACCCTTGCAGTGCATTGCGAAGTCTGTGCCTCCGAATTTCTCGGAAGCTTTCTTTACTCCGAGAGCAAGGTCTGCGCCCACGCCTTCACGACGGGCGATCAGCCCGAGATACTCTCTCATCTTCTCAGCTTCACCGAACCTGATGCCGAAATCATGGATGCCTTTTTCGGTCATTTCCATGGCCCAGATGATCACGTCTCCGGCGCTTATGGTATCGAGGCCCATATCATCGGCGACCTCGTTGTATTTTAGTATGGCGTATGGGTCGCTGACGTCGGCGTTCGGGCCGGCTACAGCGATGGATTCATACTCGGGCCCTTCAACGATGGCATCTTCCCATTTGATGAAGTTGCCGCATCCGAGACCGCAGCTGCCGCATCCGCGTTTGCCGGCCAGCTTGCTCAGCATGACTTCGCCATTGTATTGGGTCCAGTTTTCATCAGTGGTGTCACTGAAATTTCTCTTTGGAAGGATCCCTCCGTCGTTACAAGCCTCCAGGAAAGCGGTGGTCCCTGTGTCGAATACATAGGTATTATCATCCAGCAGAACGTTTTCCTGCAGATAGCTGATAAGTTTTTCGGAGAATGTATCGATATTTGCCACCTTAACAGATCCGGTGCCTCTGACACATACTGCCTTGAGGTTCTTGGAGCCCATGACAGCGCCGATGCCTCCTCGGCCGGCTTGTCTATAATAGTCGGAGTTGATGCAGGCCATGGTCACAAGATTTTCACCTGCAGGCCCGATCACCAAAAATCCGAAATCCTTGCCGAATCTCTTTTGCAGCATGCTTTCAGCTACATGAGCGCCTTTGCCCCAGAGTTCGCCGGCAGGTTCGATGGTGACTTTGTCGTCATCAATGACGACGATGGATGGTTCAGCTGCTTTTCCCTCGAAAATCAGCATATCATATCCCGCATATTTGATCTTGAGAGCGGTGTGCCCTCCGATGGAACAGTCGTTGATGGTGCCCGTCGCCGGTGATTTTGCCGCAACGGACAGCTTCCCGGAACATGGCACTCCGGTTCCTGTGAACGGACCGGTGGTGAACAGAAGCTTGTTTTCAGGCCCCAGGGCATCGATTCCCGGCTTCAGTTCTTCATAGAGATATCTGATGGCCAAGCCCTTTTGTCCGATATATTTTTCTGCAAAGTCCATACGGAGAGGTTCAGCAGACGACTTCCCCGCAGATAAATCAACTCTTAAAACATTATTTTGATAACCTGTCATTGTCATTACTATCGCCTCCTCTCTACTCAAACGTCAGTGCGTGCTGCGGACAGACCTTGACGCAATTCGGATCGCCCTTGCAAGTGTCGCAAATCACGGCAACTTCTTCTCTGATCTTTACCACATGCTTCGGGCACTTTTCTACACAGATGCCGCATGCAGTGCACAGAGCCGGATCAACCTCGATGTAATCACCCATCTTGATCGCTCCTGTCGGACAATTCTTTTCGCAAATACCGCAGAGGATACAATAGTTGTCATGGTAAACTAATTTACCATCATCATATGAAGTTTCGATATCTATCCTTGCTTTTGACGGGCAGATCACCCCTTCTTTTTTAGCGGAGCATATCTGTGCGCAAAGCTGACAGCCTATGCATTTTGCCTTTTGGAACTTCAATCTTTTCATAATTTCACAGCCCTCCTTTTTACAAATTGCTTTCCGGTCTGATCGCAGGATGAAGCCTGTTCTTCAAACAAAAAAACAAAGACAAGACTACACCTTGACGATGTTGATCTCCTTTGCAAAAGGCGGGCAATAAGATCGCTCCTATTACCGTAACGGTTTCGCCGGCAAACGTGTGTCATGCGAAACTCGGAGTCATCTTTTTTAATTATAACCTTATTATAACTTTAGGGATTTAAGCTGTCAAGAACACATGCTTTTTTTCGGAATTAATCTTTCAGATTATTTTAACAGCTGTTTTTTTTGTTACAAATGCTGATTAATCAGCTTTTTTCTATATATTTTTTTGCTATGCAGTAGTCATAATTTTCCAATAGTATGTATTCTGATTATTCTATACCTTATTGTTCCATCAAGGATTGATATGTCAGCCAGAGAGAAAAACGCATAAAAACGGCAGAGTGCCATGAGCTGCTCTGCCGTTATTTCTAAAAAACATTATTCTTGATTAGATTTGTCCGATTAGATTTGCTTTGCAAAGCCCTTCGTCAGATCAGCTTCTTCCGGATTGACTGCCTTGGTCTTCTTCGCAACTTTGTAGCCCACATAAAGAGCGAGGAAAAGCGGGATGCCGATGTACGCTACAACGATGCCCAGCCAGTCGATAGATCCGCCCGAGAAAGCGAAGGTGCCCTGTCCGATGATAACGATCAGGCAGAGGATCATAGCGAAGATCGGTCCAAACGGATACCATTTAGCCTTGAACTTCAGTTCATCAAGGCTGTGGCCCTGAGCCAGGAAGGCTTTTCTGAATTTGTAGTGTGAAATGGCGATTCCGAGCCATGCGATGAACCCAGCCAGGCCCGATGCATTGACCAGCCACAGATATACAGTTCCGGATCCTGCCAGTGACGACAGGAAAGCAGCCATTCCTATGACCGATGTGGCGATCAGAGCAGCCATCGGAACACCTCTCTTGTTGACCTTCGTGAACATTTTCGGAGCTTTTCCTTCAACAGCCATTGCATAAAGCATACGGGTGGCCGCATAGAGTCCGGAGTTCCCGCAGGACAGCACTGATGTGAGGATGACTGCGTTCATTATAGTTGCCGCAGCCAGGATGCCGGCTCTCTCGAAGATCAGGGTGAACGGGCTGACAGCGACGTTTTCCACACCGCCCTGTAGCAGGTTCGGATCGTTATATGGAAGGATGAATCCTACTACGATGATTGCACCGATATAGAATAAGAGTATACGCCAAAATACAGTTCTGATAGCTTTTGGTACATTCTTTTCAGGATCTTCCGCTTCGCCGGCTGCAACGCCCACAAGCTCGGTTCCCTGGAATGAGAATCCGGCGATCATGAATATATTGATGACGGCCATGAGTCCTCCTGCAAAAGGAGCGTCCTCCAGTACCCAGTTCTGGAATCCGGGCGCTTTTCCGCCCATGATGCCCAGGATCATCAAAACACCGATCACAAGGAATACAACGATAGTGACGACCTTAATGCCTGCAAACCAGAACTCGCTTTCGCCGTACATTTTTGCTGAAAAAGCGTTTAGTGCAAACAGCAAAGCCAGGAACAGCGCGCTCCACAGCACCGGATTTGAATCCGGCAGCCAGAACTGGATGACGATGGCGCCGGCAGCCAGCTCGGCGGCTACTGTGATCGCCCAGTTATACCAGTAGTTCCAGCCCAGAGCAAAGCCCAGAGCAGGGTCCACAAATTTTGTCGCGTAAGTTTCAAAGGCTCCCGAAACAGGCATGTAAGTGGACATTTCGCCCAAGCTTGTCATCAGGAAGTAAACCATAATGCCGATAACTCCATAAGCCAATAGCGCTCCTCCGGGACCGGCCGCGCTGAGAGATCCTCCAAGGGCTACAAACAAACCTGTTCCGATGGCTCCGCCAATGGCGATCATGTTCATGTGCCTTGACTTAAGCCCACGATGTAGCTGTCCTTCGTGACCTTCTTGATTCGAACTCATAATAACACCTCTTTCTTATATGTATTATTACACTTGCCGCTCCGGCTCCGGAAACGGCTAAAAAAATATAGATGCCAGAATTTCATTTTCTGAGATTCCGACACCTAAATTATATGCTCGCATCATATAATTGTCAATAATGTTAAAAATGTTTTGTATTTTATGACTTTTCAGCATAGAAGCATTATCCTGCTAAATTGGCATAGCGAAATTATTTGCAGTAACGGTTTACAAGGTACTCTTTCAGCTTTTCGTTTTCTCTGACTATATTGAAGGTTATGGCGGCATGTCCCGGGTAATAACCCGCTCCCAGCACCATGGTGACGTACTTCTTGACCCCCTCTGCTCCGAGCGAAGCCTTGACGAAGTCCGTACTCATGGAGAAGAAATAAATTTTCCCGGTGTCTTTGGTGATGAGTATGGTGGACAATTCCGTATTGTTGACATTGACTGTACTGACGGCGAAATCCGCCAGCTCGCCGTTCATGGCCTCCATATATTTATTGTAGGTTTCCAGCGGTTTCTGCCCGTTGACATTCAGGATGATGTCGGCGATGCCGAGATTTCGCACCACTTCGCATTGGCTCTCTGAATATTCAAGACAGACCACCTTGCCGTGGGGAGCAACACGCTTTTTCGCTTCTGCCAGACATAGCAGGCCCGCCTTGCCCGCGCCCATGACTGCAACGATATCTCCCGGTTTTGCATTCATCGCCACCTGCGCCGGCGCTCCGGCGATATCCATGACAGCCAGGCTCAGTTCCTGCCCCAGGTCGTCAGGTATCTTCGTGAAGATGCCGCTTTCGAAAAGGACAGCATCCGCTTTGCAGACCACCTGCTCTGTATCAAGATCGATGTCTGTTATTTCATAAATCTTCAAAGGAGTCAGCGAAAGTGATACCAGTGTAGCGATCTTGTCGCCTACCTGTCCGTCTATCTTGCCCTCCAGGTCTGCTCCTATCTGCTTGATCCGGCCGATGAGCATGCCTCCGGATTTCGTCACCGGGTCCTGGAACTTCCCCCTGTCTTCAACGATGGCAAGGAATTCCTGTTTGATTTTCTCCATGTCAGTGCCGCACTTTTCCTTGATGTTATGGAATGCGCTGGCTGTTGGCTGAAGCGCGATCACATCGATCAGTATCTCGTTGGACCAGATTTCCGGTGTATTGTCGATTTTATCCGCCGCCTGGGGCAGCAGACCCTCCGGTCTGATCACACGATGAGTTCCAAAGTATTCTCCCTTTCCTTTCATACCTGATATCCCTCCGATTACCGTAATTTGACTCCAACTTTTTCGTATTTCGGTTTTTCTGCATCCATACTATGGTGACTTTCAGTCTATTATATCACGATCGACTGCTGCTAAAACTTGATTTTTGTCAGTCTGCCGCCGCATCTGCATCTGTATAACTGAGGGTACTTGGTGACCTTAGTCGCCCGGGTCCTCTCGATCCGTACACCGCAGTTTTCACAGACCAGCACATGATTCACCTTCTTTCGGCGCTTCAGGATCTCCGTGGGTTCGATTCCTAAAGCCGCAGGATCGGACACTCTTTTTATATCATATCCGTAGGCTGCATTGACCTTTTCTGCATAGCTCTTCCACCCGCTGCTGTGGTTGCCGCAGCCCGGACAGGTGTGAAGGGCCTCATGGGCCAGCGTCTGCCTCAGGGAAGTCTCCGGTGCGTAAAGCAGCATTTCGGAAACCTCGATGACGAACTCACTGCCTGTCAATCCCGTCTTCAATCGTTTACAGCACCCGAAGCGTGTCCGGGCTCTTTGGTTGATCACGACGTTTTTCTGGATCCGTTTCGAGACAGGTATCCCCAGCCGCCGTACATCCCTTACCACCTCCGCCAGCATATCGTTTACTCTGCTCTGATGTGAAATTGTGATCGATTTGATGTTTTCCATTTTGATTAACCTGCTGTGATTTCTCCATTTTCATTGACGCCGATCACTTTTTCCCCTGCGAGGCGCAACTTTTTGATGTATATAAGCATTTCTTCCGTCAATCTCTCACCCGGGCATACGATGGGGATCCCCGGAGGATAAGGGATGATGGCGGACCCGCAGACAAGTCCCGCGGCTTCCTCCAGCTTTATTTTTCGGCTTTTTTCGGGGACGGGGCAGAGCTCAAGCGGTTTTGAAGTGTCCGGGGCATCTTTCAGATCCGGGGCTGCCTCTTGTTTTACATATCCGGAATCGGAGGGCAAGGCCGGGCAACCCTCCGGATCCGCAGATTCCCGAATTGATCTTTCTGCGATTCTATGCAAAGCATCCAACAATCTCGCATAGTGATTCGATGTATTGCCGATGCCGGTCATCAGCATGAGTATCTTCCCGGCATGCAGCTCCGGGAAGATGTTCTCTTTCATGAGAAGTCCCTCCAGCGCGGCTCCCGACAATCCGTATATACTCATATCCAAGTCTATTTTGGTAAAATCAAAAGCGCCGTCCGGCCGAATCATCTTCAGGCCGGGTATGTTTTTTGCCCGGCAGTAAAATCCTTGAAGCTCCTCTGCCCAGGTGTTGATTTTTTCTTTTCCGTGCTTTTCCAGGAGATCGGCATTGATATCCAAAGAGGCCATCAACAGATAGGAAGGGCTGCTGCTTTCCAGTGCCTGAAGGCGGTCTTCCAAAAGTTCGCAGTCGATCCGGTCCGACACCACGTTCAGCACAGCGCTCTGAGTGAATGAACCCAGGGTCTTGTGGGTGCTATTGATGACGATGTCGGCCCCCTGTTCTTCCGCAGGTTTTGGCAGCTTATGTCCATCGATTTCAATATCCGGAGCGAATTTGCTGAAGAATTTCAGGTGAGCTCCATGGGCCTGGTCCACGATGAGGATCTTGCCCCGGCGGTGGACGGCTTCGCTGATTTTTTCAATATCCGAGCAGATGCCGTAATAATTCGGGCTGGGCAGGATCACTGCCGCTGCATCAGGATGTTCGTCCAAGAGTCTTTCGATCTCCCCGGCCGAAACCGGTCCGGCGATATTGTGCTCCGGAATTGATTCTGTATAGGCGTAAACGGGGTTTATTGCCCCAAGTGAAAGCGCATTGAAAACCGATTTGTGGCAATTCCTGGCCAGAATGAGTTTCCCGCCCCTGGTGACCGTTGCAAGTATCGATGCGATAATGCCGCAACTGGTTCCGTTGATCAGGATGTATGATCTCCTCACGCCATAAAGACCGGCGTAACGATCCATGACTGCTTTCAGAACGCTCTCCGCCTGAAAAAGGTTGTCGGCTCCGGGGATTTCCGTCACGTCGCAATCCATGATCTTTTGCAGAAAATCGTCATATCCCAGCTCTTTGTACAACGCAGCGCCTTTGTGGCCCGGCATGTGGAAGGAAACCGGATCTTTTTCCGCGTGCTTCAAAAGGAAATCCGTCAACTCCCCAATCTTCATATCACTGTCCTCCCTCATGCATATCTCCATATCAACATATCAACCTCTATAAAACCCTTCATGCTTTCCGGATAACTTGTGGTTACTTCCTATAAAAAAGCGGGAGGTTAATCCCGCTTCCTTTTAATCTGCTTAGAACTGCATTGTTTTAACTGAATCGAACTCATCCATCATATCCTGGGTCGGCTTTGTTGCCAGGCTCACCAGGATCAGGACAGCGCATCCGATCAGGAATCCCGGTATTATTTCATAAATGTCGAATATGCCGCCGCTTTTCAGGAACCAGAAAATATCGGATATTCCCCCTGCAAGCATCCCGGCGATGGCTCCCTGCCGGGTCATCCTTCTCCAGAATAGAGAGAACAGGATGATCGGACCGAAGGCGGCGCCGAAGCCACCCCAGGCGCTGGAGACAAGCCCGAATACGGAGCTGGCAGGATCTAAAGCGATGATGATTGCTACTACAGCCACTAACGATACTGTCAGCCTGGATACCCATACGAGCCTTGGATTATTCTCGTCCATTTTGAACCAAAGAGCAAAAATGTCTTGGGAAACTGACGATGCCGTTACCAGCAGCTGCGACGAAGCTGTACTCATAATGGCTGCCAGGATGGAGGTCATCAGAAGCCCCGCAATGACCGGGTTGAACATGCTCGTCAACATTTTCATGAATACGGTCTCAGGATCCGCAAGATCCGGCATCATAGCTTTCCCTAAAATACCGATCAGAATGGCGCATCCCAAGGTAACAGTGACCCAGATCATGGCGATGATCCTGGATTTTCTGATAGCGTCCGGAGACTGGATCCCCATGAAGCGGACCAGTATATGTGGCTGTCCGAAATATCCCAAGCCCCAGCCAAGGCAGGAAGCCAGCAGCATGGTGTTGATGCGGCCCTCCGCTTCAGGGAAGAATCCCAGAGATTCCGGCGTCAGCGCGGAGAGTCTTATCTGCACCGCATCCCATCCGTCCATATTGCCGACGGCGATGACCGGAACCACTGCTAAAGCCACAAACATAATGGCTCCCTGGATGGTGTCCGTCCAGCAGACAGCCATGAATCCGCCCAAGGCGGTATATGCAAGAATGATTACAGCGCCGATGATCATGCCCCAGACATAAGGCATATCAAATATGGTGGCGAAAAGCTTGCCGCCTGCAGCAAACTGGCTGGACGTGTAAACCAGAAAGAATATGACGATGAACAACGCAGATATGGAACGTATGATGTGTTTATCGTCTCTAAAACGTTTTTCAAAGAAATCCGGAAGGGTCAGGGCATCCCCTGCCACCTGGGTGTATTTCCTCAGCCTTTTGGCAACGAACAACCAGTTCAGATATGTCCCCAGCCAGAGTCCAATGGCAGTCCAAATGGCTTCCGATGTGCCGGCATAGAGAACATAAGCGGTTCCCGGAAGGCCCAGAAGGAGCCAGCCGGACATGTCCGATGCCTGAGCCGACATGGCTGTCACCCAGCTTCCGAGACTGCGCCCGCCAAGAATATAGTCGGACATATTCGATGTCTTATTGTAGTACTTGAATCCTATTAAAACCATCAGCCCAAGATACAGGGCAAAAATTATTCCAATGATATACAATTTCGTTTCTCTCCTTAGTTTATATATTTCTATTTATTTTCCATCTGATCTATCAGGCTGTCAGGCAGTCTTTTTCTTTGCCAGATCAGATTGATTCAGTGCCATGCCGCTGCTTGCGGCTCAATTGTTGCGGTCCTCGGGACTGTTGCCTACAATCTCCGCGGACCTTCGGGGGACAGGAGAACACCCCCTGATCTTCATCAATTTTTCCACAGCTTCTTCAGCGCTTTTCAAGCTGAATCTGCCTCCGGACCGCTCCTCGCAAGTAAGGTCAGCAACGGTGATGGCAAGTTCTGCTTCCCCTTCGCCGACGGCTTCTGCATTGTCCGTGCTGATCACGAAATCCAGGACTTTATGGAGTTTCGGTTTACTGCTGCTTGTCAGGACATTCTTTTCGACTCTTCGGATTTCAGCATTCCTGAAAATATCGTTTGGACACCGGTATGCGTGTTCGCGCCGGACGCTTCCGTCCCGCATATTGTAAACGCATTGATAAATATATAAGTCCTCTTTTCCGAAGGCTATCACGAGAACGGAATAATTGGAGCATCTGATGATGCCGTTCTCTCCCACCACCATCAGCATCGGAAGGTTTACGTTGGCCGACCGGTCCTCCGGTCCGGTGACTACATGTAGTTCAAGGCTTTCGATATCTTCATACCCTTCTTTTAAGGCCGGGATATTTTCAGAAAGGACCTTCCGGGCTTTAATGATGATGCCGGCCATGTCATTTCTGAAGCACTCGTCGCACTCGTCGTCGGTTACAGGATCCCTTACTTTTTTTGCATCCTTCCGGATGTCGTAGAATCCTTTGATCAGGACAACGATTCCTCCAGCTATCAGGAACCTTGAAGTCCATTGGATGCCATCGGGGTCAAGTCCGGATTTGCCTAGAAAAACCGGTATCAGATAGCTGAAGGCAAAACACAGAAAAGCCCCGAAAAGGATCCCGAAGCTTTCACGCTCCGACCATTTCAGGTTTCCGCCAAAATAGCGACGCATTTTGCCACGCGCCACCAGTTCTTTGATGTTGTCATAATCCTTGTTATATAAGGCTACGGTGTAGTCTTTTTTCATTTAGTGATCCTGTCCGTCCCCATGTAGCTGCGAAGCTCTTTTGGTATGATGACCGATCCGTCTGCCTGCTGGCAGTTTTCCAGGATGGCCGCAACTGTTCTTCCCACGGCCAGGCCGGATCCATTTAGAGTATGGACAAACTCCGGTTTTCCGCCGCCCGCAGGCCTGAACCTGATGTTGGCGCGGCGCGCCTGATAGCTCTCGAAGTTTGAGCAGGAGGATATCTCCACATAACGACCGTAGCTCGGCATCCAGACTTCGATATCGTAGGTCATGGCGGAGGAAAATCCCATATCGCCTGTAGACAATCTGACCACTCTGTAAGGGATTTCAAGCCTCTTCAGGACTTCTTCCGCGGCAGCAGTCAAGGTTTCCAGCTCTTCGTAGGAGGTCTCAGGATGGGAGAATTTGACCAGTTCCACTTTGTTGAACTGATGCTGGCGGATCAGACCACGGGTGTCGCGGCCGGCGGAACCCGCTTCTTTTCTGAAGCACGGCGTATAAGCGGTATAATAGACCGGAAGATCGCTTTCTTCCAGGATCTCATTCATCAACAGGTTTGTTACAGGCACTTCGGCTGTAGGTATCAGGAAGAAATCCTTAGCCGGTATCCAGAACATGTCATCTTCGAATTTCGGAAGCTGTCCGGTGCCGGTCATGGCGTCTCTATTCACCATAAACGGCGGCAATATCTCCTTATAACCATGCTCTTCGGTATGCAGGTTCAGCATGAAATTGATCACTGACCGTTCAAGCCTGGCCCCCAGACCTTTGTATACAGTGAATCTCGTGCCGGCGATTTTGGCCGCTCTTTCAAAGTCCAGTACATCCAGGCCCGCACCCACATCCCAATGGGCTTTAAGCTCAAAATCGAATTCTCTCGGTACTCCCCATTTTCTGATTTCAACATTTTCCGAGTCGTCCTTGCCGACGGGAACTCTTGGGTTCGGTGTGTTCGGCACGTTCAGGAGAACATTTTTCAGTTCCTCTTCCAACGCAGCCAATTCCTGATCCAGCACCTTGATCTGGGAGGAAAGCTCCTTCATCTCCGCCATGAGGGCAGAAACGTCCTTCCCTTCCTTTTTATAAAGCGGTATGTTCTTGCTGTCCTGACCCTGCTGGAACTTCATGGCCTCCACTTTGGCCAGAACGCTGCGGCGCTTTTCATCCAGCTCCGGGACTCTTTCAATGCCGTAGCTCCCCTGCATTCTGGATTCCACAGCTTGTTTTACCCCTTCGTAGTCTTCCCTGATTCTTCTGATGTCTAACATATTTCATCTCCTAAACTATAGCTCTAATAGATTCTTTTTATATATGATATATTTGTTGATCAGTTCTTCCATGGTTTCCTGCATTTCGATCTGCAGGTCGCTGGCTTTCTGATAATCCCCGGTATCCAGCGCATCCTTGATCCTGGTCAGCAGACACCGGTCAGACAGAGTGTCCTGGCCCAGATACACCCTGAGGCTCTGGATGGATTTCCAGTTTGCAGTGTCAAAATCAACACAGTTGCTGTCGTCGTGGAGCTTTTTGCATTCTCTAACAATATCCATATTGCCGGGTATGATGCGGTTGTGAAGCTCCGTGGCCCAGACTTCCAAAATCGCCTGCTTGTAGGAATCCAGGGTGGATTTCGGCATGACGCTGTCCAAGGTGAAGATCTTGAGCTTTTCAGGATATTTTTCAAAAGCTCTGGCGTTTTCCCAAACCGTTCTAGGGGCTCGACCGAAAAGCTTATCCCTCTGCTCCTGAGTATATTCGTCGAACAGATCCTTCTCGCTTCTGTACTCTCTGTCGGCTTCGAGATAGAAATCCTCTTTGCCGTATTCTTTGGACAGCGATGCTTCCAGCTCCAACGGGGTTTTTCCGTTTTCCAGGCAGGCTTTGATTCCGTCCAGCATGGCCATGAACGCAGCGGATATGACCAGATATGTATTGCTTTTCGGGTTCGGGGATCTCAATTCAAACCGTGTGCTGAGCGGGTTGTTTAGATCCCTGACCAGTCCGATGAGGACCGTCCGGTTTCTGGAAGGCGACGTAACGGCATGCCCCAACGATCCGGCGATGCAGACCGGGGCTTCATAGCCCGGTTTCAGCCGGTTGAAGGCATCATTGGAGGAACTGATAAACGGATTGACCACCTCATAGTTTTTAAGGACGCCCATCAAAGCCCCGAAACCGATCGGGCTCAAATAGTATTTCTCCGCATCCTTAGGGGCGAACAGGCTTACGGTACGGCCGTCCTTCAGCTTGGCCGCAATGCCCATGTGGGTATGCTCACCGGATCCTGCCACTCCTTCGATAGGCTTGGCCATGAATGTCACGTCCAGACCGTGCAGTCTGAATACGTCCTTAATGATATATTTTACCTGGTTTTCGTTGTCGGCGGCCTGCAGCGCATCCGCATAGCGCCAGTCGATCTCCAGCTGTTCCATGATATGGTCATACTGGCCGGTGTTGCCCATCTTGGCTTTTACCCCGCCCACTTCCTTGTGGCCCATCTCAACTTCGAAGCCGTATTTATCCAGAATGATCAGGGATCTTTCCAGCGCGGTCCTCACAGGTCCGATGGTCCTTTTCCAGTATTGTTCTTTCATGGACTGAGCGGTGGTAAGCTGTTCCCTGTCCGCCTTGTCGTCCGGTGTCTTGACCCAGAACTCCAGCTCCGTTGCGCAGGTCAGGATTATATCGTCGATATCATCGGCGCTTTCGATGTCCACATATTCAAGAACATATGGATTTTCTTTCATAAGTTTCAGAAGATCTCCCTTGAAGTTCTTTACCATATCCCGCAGGATCACCCGGGAACCCACCTCGGCGGTGTCGTTGTGCTTCAGGAAGGAAGGTATCCTCAGGGTGCCCACCGGCAGGCCCGTAGCCACATCCTTATTGGTATAATTGTAGTCCACATACCAGTTGACGGAAAGGTCCGGAATGATGTCCACCTTGGCGTTTTGAAGATCCGCGATGCCCGGCAAATGGACGCTGGATCCATCTGTCTGGACTCCTGAAGTCAGAACCTTGTCAATATCCTTGAGAAAATACTGCACCGGTATTTTTTCGTCCGTATCGTGTCCACCGATGTCGATCCCCACCAGAGATACGAACTGGATCTCCGGGTGGATCTTAAGGATATTGACAATTTCCCCCTTGCTATGGCTGTCCGCCGGTATATTAAATAGAATTTTGTTGAAATCGAACTCCAGCATTGTTTAAATCCCTTCCTGGTTTAATCGGCAGGCGGGCGCATTTCAGCGCCCGCCGCCTCTCTTTACTATATGTTGATCACTAGTTAAATCTGTGCCTTGCCGTTATTCGGCACCGGTCTCGTTCGCAGTCTCATCGATCATCTCAGGCAAGCCTGACTCCAAGGCTGCTGCTTCATTGGCTGCGGTGTTTTGCGTCATGCTGTTCAAAAGTTCAAGATATTTCTGAAGATCCTGCATGTATGTGCCGTAGTCCGCCCATCTTCCTTCCTTCTGAGCTTCCAGCGCCTTGTTGTAGGCTTCTGCCGCTCTCATGATCAGCTGGGCCTGGGTGAGGTCCACTGAAGTGCCGTCGCCATCGGTGGTGCCGCCGTCGGCATCTCCATCTCCCGTAGCGCCGAATAGGGACTCAAGGGCTTCATCCAGCGTCTCTTCATATGCGATACGTTCGCCGTACGCCACGATGACCCTCTTGACCTCAGGCAGCGACGAGTTTGTAGCCTCCAGGTAAACCGGCTCCACATAGATCAGGGATTCCTCTATCGGTATGATGAAGAGGTTTCCGCGGATATAGCTTGAGCCCGAGGAATTCCACAGTGAAAATTCCTTCGAGATCTCTGTATTCTGGTCGATCTGGGCTTCGATCTGCATCGGGC
The DNA here is from genome assembly GCA_937889655.1 of uncultured Clostridia bacterium. GTDB lineage: Bacteria > Bacillota > Clostridia > Peptostreptococcales > Anaerovoracaceae > CALBZG01. The sequence continues at coordinate 7,079 of CALBZG010000115.1, read as the reverse complement.
CGTAAATCAGCTTGTCCTTCGGGAATTGGTACAGCACCAGCTTCCCGTAATAATCCCCGTCGTTTCTGGCCACCAGCAAGCTCATCATGTTCTTCTTGTCTTTCGGGGTGTAGGCGATGGTGTTCACAAATTCGGACTTCTCTTCGCCCGGCAGCTTCATGATATAGTAATTTGGCTCCATGACGGTTTCTGTGGTGCCCAGGATTTCCTTTCCTATGTCCCAAAGGTCCTCGCCCTGATAGAATACCTTGACATTGCTCATGTGATAACGCTTGTAGACATTGGCCTGGATGTCCAGCATGGCATTCGGATATCTGATATGGGCACGGACTGCTTCAGGCATTTCGTTAAAAGGCTTGAACAGCGCAGGATAAATGCTCATGAATGTGTTGGCGATCGGATCCTGGTCATCCACCAGATAGTAGGTGGTAGTGCCGTTATAAGCGTCGATCACGACCTTCACGGAGTTTCTGATATAGTTGATCCGCGTGTTGGCCGCATATGGCTCCGAATACGGATAGTAGGAGCTGGTAGTGTATGCGTCGATGATCCAGTAAAGCTTTCCATCTATGGTTACGATATAAGGGTCGGTATCATAAGAGAGATAAGGCATGATAGTCTGCACCCTCTTCATGATGTTACGGTTGATCACGATCCTGGAGTCTGAGTTGATGTTGGTCGAAACCAAAAGCTTCAAGCTGCTCTCCCTGATGGCGAACATAGCCTTGTTGATGAGGCCAAGCTTGATGCCCGCGTCTCCCTCATACATGGAATAGACGTTGGTGTCTCCGCTCGGATAATCGAATTCCTCCTCGTCAGTCCCAACGAGGATGTAGTTGTTGGTCATTTCGCCGAAGTAAATTTCCGGCCTTGTGATCTTGATCTCTTCCACATCCGAAACCGGCGGAATATTGTCGATCAGCATATCCGGCTGCCCCGATGCGGTGACCTTGTCGACTCTGGACAAGGTGATGCCATAGCCGTGGGTGTACTTGATGTGCTGATTCAACCAGGTTTCGCTGATCAGGCTTTCATCGATCTCACGGGCCGAAAGGAATGTCTGGGTGTATTCTCCATTGACGATGTAACGGTCCACATCGACATCGTTGAAGGTGTAATACAATCTGATGGCCTGTGTCTGATTATAGAATTTCTTGGCCGGCTCATAGTCGTTGATACGGATATTGGAGATCGTCTCCTGATTGTTGGCGATATCCTCCTTGGTCAAAGTATTATTAGCCGGGAATGCCTTGATGTCGACTTCATCCAATCCATAGGCGAACTGCGTATATTGGATGTTCCTCTCAAGGTATTGGCTTTCCTTGTTGATCTCGTCCGGAGATACGATAAGGCCCTGGACCAGGTTCGCCGCTCCCATACCCACAGCGCCAACGATGATCATGATTACTGGAAGGAGGAAAATCGTTCTGATTTTCTTATTCAGAACACCTATGACAAAGGTGACTGCCGATATGAGCGAGAGCGCAATCAAAATCCTGTACATCCATAGGGTGATGTTGATATCCGTGAAGCCTGCGCCATATACGACGCCCAGCGGCGAGTACAACAGATCGAACTGCTTCAGTACGAAGTGTATCGCCAGCATTACAAAGAAGATGATGCCTAAAACGATCAGCTCCCTGGCTGCGATATGTAAAAGCTGGTTGAAATTTTGATCATCGAACTGTTTCCTTGGTCTTCTGCGGCTTCTGATATTGCCGGCGCCTTTGAATTGCTTGCTCATGTTTTCGAAAAGATCGCCCAAGCCGCCCATTCCGCTGAAGTCAAAGTTGCCTCTTCCGCCGCCCGGAGGGATGTCCTGGCCGCCCGTGAAGCGTTCTTCGTCGTTAAAATCCTCGCCGCCTACGGTTTCGAAGATCCTCGGCGTCCTCATGCTCAGCAGGATCGAATAGAAGATCACGGTCAGGATCACGTAGCCGATAACCACGCCGATCACCAGGGTGTTCAGCATGTCAACGAATTGCAGCTTGAAAATATAGAAGGATATATCCAGATTGAACAATGGATCCGCAATGTTGAAATCCGTAGAATTCATGAACTTGAGCGCTTCGAACCACAGAGCCTTCGCTGTCAGGAAAGATACCACGCCGGCAAATATCACAGAGATCAGGAATGTGATCTGTGTCAGCCGCTTTTCATTGACGGTCTCAGTGGACTCTACTTTTTTATAGTATCCTCTTTTTAGCATCTTGAGGAATACAAATGTTATAACCGTCAGTATCACAAACAGCGGGATCCCGATCTCGATCTGGGTCAGCAGCTGTTTGAAGAACACGCTCAGATACCCTAATTCTTTGAACCACAAAAGGTCCGTCAAGAATCCGATCAGAGCCAGGAACAGCGATATCAAAACGAACAGAAGAATCACTATTCCCCTAATGCCTATCTTTTTCTTCTCTTTCAATTTTTACCCTCCTTAACTAAAGCTTGCCTATTATATCTTTAATTTTTTCTGTCGCCTCCTGAGGAAGTGCGTCCCGTCCCCCTGCAATATGCTGAAGACTGTCTAGAAAACGGGCTCTTTTATCCATGGAGGTCCGCAATTCTTCCATATAGTTTTTGTCATCGAAGTTCGGGATGAATCCTTCAACATCCATGGTTTTCAGTTCTGTGAAAGGTCCGAAATCCTTAAAGGAAGCGGGGCCGTCGATGATCGACTCTATGATTCCTATGGATATCTCCTTCGGGATCTTTTTGTCCCGGAAATATCCTGTGTTGATGATATAGTTTTCGATGCCTCTTTGCTCAAAAAGGTATTCGAATTTTTCATAATCCTGACCCAGCTCGTAGGTTCTGAAAGGATTGGCGTATGGTTCGAACACCAGAGCCTCCGGATCTACGCCCTCTGCCAATTTCTCAGCGCGGGACCGTTTAGATGCAAGACATGCTCCCATGACGGAGGCCAGGATCGGATCCTCGACTTTTATCACCGGCGGAAGGGCGGTGTCCTTCATGAGCCAAACGATGGCATTCGTCCGCTCCTCCATCTTGTCTACCCGATTTTCAGTCCAGAGTCGGGATTTGATGGCGCGGCCGTTTTTATTCCTGATATCCTCCGGAACGATGACGATTTTGCCCTCAGAGTCAATGGTCGCCCCCATGTTTTGAACGGATATCAGATATTTATTGTCCGGCGAGACCAGTGGGTAGTCTTCGGTGTTGTCGAAATAGGAAGGTTCCAGTGCGATGGAGCATCCCGTTTCGCTGGAGATTATGTATGCGTCGTCATGAAGGATGGCCACTTCATATTTCCCGTTGTGCTTTGCGTGAGTCAGAGTGGATTTCCCGGAGCCTGAAAGTCCGAAAACCGCCAGTATATAAGCGCTGCCGTCACTCTTCAGACAGCGTTTGAGACCGCCGTGACAGGCTGCATAGCCGTTTCTGTTGGCGATGCTCCAGGCCAGCGTGAGGGTAGCCTTTTTGAACTCCCCGAAATAGCGCATGCCCAGAATGCAGGCACAATTGTGTTCCGGATCAAAATAGGCCAGTCCTTCCGGAAAGTTCGGATGGCTGTAGTCCGGGTCCGCAAGAATGAAAATGTCCGGTTCATCTTCGAGTAACACGGACTTCCTGTATAAAGCATCATATTCATCATTGATATATTGGAAATTCAGCAGCCAGTTGTACAAGGTGTCCTCATAGCCTTCGGGGATCAGCAGATGAGCCTTGACCATAAAATCCCTGTCCAGTCCGATATAGCTGCTGGTGTGATACATCTTTTTATATCTGGTCTGAAAAGCAACCTCGCGGATGACTTTGTTGATTTCTTCCGCATCCACATCCGGATGCCCCAGAACGACCCTGGCTCCTGCAAATCTCGCGGTGGATGCGCCGTCGTTGAAAAGAAGCACCTTGGCTTCTTCCTGCAACCCCAGCTTGAGAGGTTCAAAAACCGGCATGTCCGTTTCGATGGTCCCGGGGCAGTTTCTGGCTTTATCGTATGCTCGTTGCAGGTCCAGTATGACCTCAACGTTATTGCCATAGAAAGTGGTCTCGATGGTCGTCCTGGAGGCTGAAAAAGCCCGGTTTCCCTTGGTTATTTCTTCTCTGGGGTAATTCGACCTGGTGGCCATTTTCTGTTCCTCCCATGCTAATTGGCAGCTTATTTGTCCGCCGTTCCTGAGAATGTGTCTTTCACCCAATCCTGGATCTGTGTGATGCTGTAATTGATCCTCTTCGTGGCCTCACTGTCCGGCGCAAAATATCTCAAGCCCAGGACCGTTCCTTCGATGATCAATACGAGAATGATCAGCACGATGAAGAATCGGATCACTTTGGTGCCGCCGCTCTTTTCTCCTTTTGAAGCGGTAGCCTTGCCCTGAGTCTTTTCAGACTTGTCTTCTCCGTAAGAAGCTGCTGCCTGAGCCGGAATGGACTGCACAGGGATCGGCGCTGTGTTGCTGTCCCATAGCTGCTTCAGCCTCTCCTGCATGTTGGCATCATCCCTCATGACGGTCTGCGACTGCTGAGGCTGAGTTGTCTGCTTAGGCATCATCGCCGGCTGCACTGTTGCAGCGGCCTCCGGATACACAGGCGTTTCGGCAGCGACATTTGTCTCCTGCTTGATGACCGGTATCTCTGCGGTTTTTGGTTCCGGCTGCAATTCGAATTGTATCTCCGGCCGGGCTTCCGGCTGCAGGCCGGTCTGGTACCCGGGCTGCGGCACCGTGGTCTGGTTCAAGTGTTCCGGTTTCTGATAGTACTGGGTTTTTTTGATGTCAAAAGCGCCTGGGCCCTCAAGGTCCGCGGTCCCATATTTAATTCTTTCAATGATCTGGGTTTTTGACGCTTCATCCATCTCGACCTGGAGCATATCTTTTTGAAGTTCTCTTGTATCAAATTTCCTGCCGTCGTCAGGCTGGCTTTCTTCTTCCGATATTTGATCCTGCTGTTCGAGTTCGGCGTAAAACAGGTCTCTTTCCCTTTTTCTTTCAAGCTCCATTTCCTGCAGATGCCTGATCGGATCGAAAGCCGGGGCGAACTCCATATTTTCAGGTTCCATTTGTGCTGGCAGCACAGGTTGTAGCGGTTCCCTTTGTATAGTTTCTCTTGGAACTGGAGGCTTTTGGGCAGGTTCATTCTGAGCGGATTCATATTGAGCAGGTTCATGGGCAGGCGGCCTCTGATTCAGCCTTACGTACTCCCTGTCCAGAAGCTTCTGAAATTCTTCCCGGCTCTTATTATAGGTGTTGAACTTTTCTTTGCGTTGATCAGACGTGAGATTTGAGAATCCGGCCAGGTTGATATCTTCACCGGAAGCAAATTGCGAAGCTTTGTTTTCCTCCTGTTTCGGATTCCAGTCGAAGCTGATATCCTCTGTCTCTCTTGGCCCGGCTGCAGGAAATTTATGAACATTCCATACGAAGTCGAAATCATCATCGCAGGTTTTGGGTTTGCCTGCCGACGGATCGGATATGTTGTATGGAGGCTGTTCCCGCCTGCCAAATATAAGCGGTTCCTTATCGGTTTGAGGGGGATTGTAGATGACTTCTTCATTCACCGGTTCGTGACGTTTCTCATCATTACCGACCTTATGTCCGCAAAAACTGCAATATAAATCTGTATCCTTGATTGCTTTTCCACAATTGCTGCAATACATTAAGATTCCTCCCTCTATTATTCCAGAATTTTATTGTACAATTCTTCTTCCGAATATACTCGCCCGGTTCTGGAAACGTTGTCGTGCAGAGATCTGTATTTGCCGGGGAGCTGGGGTTCTTTTTGGTATTTGTATTCCTGGTTCTGTTCCGGAACGGTTCTTTGGGATGAATAGCAAACATCGTCGTAGTCCGGAAGCCGGTATTCCGTCAACGGCGCAGCCTTAGGCCTGCTGTAATCCGATGACCTGCCATAATCCTGATTTTCAGCTAAATGGGAATAGATCAGATCCACTGCTGAAGGTTGCCTTTCCGGCGGTCTCACCGGTGGATGCGGCTTCTGAGCAGGCTGTACATATTGTGGTGTGGACTGCGGTGCCGGCTGCGGTTCGGATTGTACCTGAACATATTGGACCGGCGGCATGACCGGCTGTACAATCGGTTGCACGACTGGCTGCGGCTGTATGACTTGCACCGGTGCCGGAGCCGGTTGAGTCTGGATCAGCTGGACCGGTGGTTGAGTAATGAATTGAACAGGCGGCTGGGGCGGCGATGGCGGCGGTGCGGTATAGACGTGACTTTGGACCTGAGGCTCAGGCCAGTAGCGCTTTTCCGATGCGGCATTTGCCGCTGCTGTTGCCGTTGCCGTTGCTTCCGCTACAGCCTGCTTGATTTTGATATCGTTGATCTCTGAATTGATGTGCTCCACCCGGTCATCGATTTTTTCTATAGCTCCGGCCTGGATATCGATCCTCTTGTTGCAGCGGCGTTGTCCCCGGTAAATGGAGATCAGCACCAAAGCAATCAAAGCGGCGGTCAGAATGACCACCGATACTAATAAAAGATCCTGTGTTACGTCAAGGTTTGTCATCTTTTCCTAACCTCAGCTCTCAAGCCATTGTAATTGCACGTTGTCAGCATATATATGCTAGCTTATTATCCGTTATATTATACTACTATATATATCCAATAGCAATTAAATTCAGGCAATTCAACACCCACAATTCCGCCGTTGGACTAAGCGTAAAATTAAAACCGTATACAATATTTTCGTATCTGTTGCTATGAAATATTGCCTGTGCTATAATACAACTATCCTGAAATGCTCGTTAGGAATTATAATTCAACCTACACTAATTCCTTGGGATTTCGCGTTCCGGCTGTGGATGTCAGGCCTCCTCTGTAGTGGAAGGCAGAAGCAGTGGACAGATGACCCACCTATCCATATGATAGGGCGTGAATTATACCCTGACGACATGTCGGGATTTTGTTTGCACCTGCCCTTTCCCCTGATTTGTTGAATTTTTGTTGACAATGAAAAGTTGCAGTGGTAAACTCATTATTGCGTTGAAAAATGCATGAATCACTTCCAATAAGCACCATTAGCTCAGCTGGTAGAGCACCTGACTCTTAATCAGGGTGTCCAGGGTTCGAGCCCCTGATGGTGTACCACATAAAACC
>CALBZG010000114.1 GCA_937889655.1 uncultured Clostridia bacterium | reverse complement strand
AGGGATCATTCTGGCGAAAGACCTCAGGGATCTGTGGGGCTATGACATGAGTTTTATGTATCAGGACGCCTTTACGTTAAAAGCCGAAGTCATTGAAGTGAAGGATAAGCCAAGTTTTCCGCAAGGCAAGATAATGTTTGATGCCTTTGGGAATACGCCGGAATATGTAGACAGGGGCGTCCGAAAAAGAGCGCTTCTGGCTATAGGCAAGGTCGATTATGCTTTCCCGGAAAGCATCTTCCCTAGAATGAAGGGTGTTGAGGTCCTTGGCGCATCCAGCGACCATACTATCCTGGATGTGGAGGATGCGGAGAGAGAAATCAAGGTGGGCGATATAATGGAATTTGACTTATGCTATGCCACCATAGTTTTTGTTACCAATTCTCAAAACGTCAGGATCGTATGCAAGTAGCAGCGATATGCTTGCCGGCAGTCCGGGTGTACATCGTATTCGTTGACAAACAAATTTTATTACATTATAATATTTCGATGTTACATACGTAAACGACTTGCAAGTCGAAAGGAGATTATAGATGACAGAAGAGATCTTACTAACCAGAGAGGGTTATGAAAAAGTCGTTGCGGAGCACGACGAACTGGTATCGGTGAAACGTCAGGAAGTGGCTGAGAGGATCAAAGAAGCCATTTCATATGGTGATATTTCAGAAAATGCCGAATACGATTCCGCTAAGAATGAACAGGCAGAGCTGGAAGAGCGTATATTAAAACTAGAAAACATGATCCGTCTGGCAAAAATAATAGATGAAGAAGATATTTCCGATGAAAAAGTCAATTTTGGCCTGAAAGTCCGGGTAAAGGATCAGAAAACCAAGGAAGTCAGCGAATTTGTCATCGTGGGTGCGACAGAGGCAGATCCTTTCGAGGGGAAAATTTCAAACGAATCTCCGATCGGAAAAGCATTGCTTGGAAGAAAAAAAGGAGATGTTGCAGAGGTTTCCGTGCCCGACGGTCTTGTAAAATTTAAAATACTCGACATCAGCAAAGCCGATGAAAATCACAGAGACGCAAAGGCAAACGCGGAAAAAGGTTCTAAAAAGAACGGCGCCAAGTGAGAGAAAGAAAAAAAACCAAATGACCGCCAAAGCATGTAATGTGTGCAGATTGAAGATCGCAGAATATACGAGGTGATAGAATGTCAACGGAAAAGATTAACAATGAAGAGCTGATCAGCGCAGCCGAAGAGGATCTTGAAATTTCTGAGGAAACTCTTAATGAACAAAGGCGCATCCGAAGGGAGAAACTCAAAAAACTTCAGGAAATGGGAAGGAATCCTTTCCTCGTCGAGACTTGGGATGTGGATAGCCACAGCAAGAAAATCAAAGATGACTTTGATGAGATGGAAGGAAAACATGTCAGTATTGCTGGGCGTATCATGGCCAATCGCCATATGGGCAAGGCTTCGTTCATAGATATTCAAGACAAGAGCGGAAGGATACAGTGCTACATACGTCAGGACGGCATCGGTCCTGAAGAATATGAAATATTCCTGACCTATGATATTGGGGACATCGTGGGGATCGAAGGAGAGGTGTTTAAAACGAGACACGGAGAGATCTCCGTTAAAACCAACAGACTCGTTCTTTTGTCGAAATCTCTTCAGGTCCTGCCAAACAAGTTCAAAGGACTCAAGGACCAGGACATCAGATATCGCCAGAGATATGTGGATCTGGTCATGAACTCTGAAGTCAGGGACATATTCTACATGCGGTCCAAAATCATTCACGAGATCAAGAGAGTCCTGGAAGAGGATTACAGCTTTCTTGAAGTTGACACACCGATATTGACTACGATCGCCGGCGGAGCCAACGCACGCCCGTTTAAAACCCATCATAACACCTTGGATCTGGATATGAAGCTGCGCATTTCCAACGAGCTTTATCTGAAGAGGCTCATTGTTGGAGGGCTGGACAGGGTTTATGAAATGGGCAAAATGTTCCGGAACGAAGGTATGGATAGAAACCACAATCCGGAATTTACATCCATGGAATGTTATATGGCTTACGGCAACATGGAAAGCGTCATGGAGGTCACTGAAAACGTCGTTTCTAAAGCGGCACTGGTAGCCACGGGCTCCATGGTCATCGAGTATCAGGGCAAAAAGTTCGACCTGACACCTCCTTGGAGAAGGCTGAACATGGCTGATGCCGTCAAAGAGATCACAGGCGTGGATTTCTCCCTCATCGAAACGGATGAAGAGGCCAGAACCGCAGCCATTGCAGCCGGCATGCACAAGGATGATGTGAAGAAAGCGACGAGAGGACTGATCATATCCGAGATGTTTGAAGCCTTTTGCGAGGATGCGCCGGGATATCTGGACGGCCCGGTATTCATCGTGGGACACCCTGTGGAAATTTCTCCGCTGGCAAAAAGAGACCCTGTGGATCCAAGGATTACCAGGCGGTTTGAAGCATATGTAAACGGTTGGGAAATTGCCAATGCTTTCTCTGAACTCAATGATCCGATCGATCAGTATCAAAGATTCAAAGAACAGCAATCCGCACTTGAAGGCGGCGATGAGGAAGCTCATCCGATGGACGAGGATTTTGTCAATGCTCTCGAAGTCGGCTTGCCTCCAACGGGAGGTCTGGGCATAGGCGTCGACAGAGTCATCATGCTGATAACAAACGCGCCTTCCATCAGAGACATCATCCTGTTCCCGACGATGAAACCTATAGAAAAGTAAATCAACAGGCGTATTAAATATGATATAAATAGAGTGCTTCATCAGTCTTACCGGAGACTTGCGGTACTGTGTGGGCACTTTATTGCTTTTATATCCTGTTATGGGAAATTCAAATTCAAATCAAGGAGTTTTAAATGAAAGAAATCGAATTAAAGGAACTTTTCGAGAATGCCGATCAGTATAAAGACTGTGAAATAACCGTGAAAGGCTGGATAAGAACAAACAGGGATTCAAATAAGTTCGGATTCATAGAACTCAATGACGGGACTGCCTTCAAATCCCTTCAAATCGTCTATGAGGAAAACGTCATCGAAAACTTCGGAGATATCGCCAAAGCACCGATAGCTTCCGCTCTTATGGTTAGGGGAGATTTTGTGTTGACTCCGGAAGCAAAACAGCCTTTTGAAATAAAAGCCAAAGAAATCTTTATCGAGGCCGGTTCCGCATCCGACTACCCTCTTCAGAAGAAGAAGCATTCCATGGAATTTCTAAGAGAGATCGCTCATTTAAGGCCAAGAAGCAATACCTTCTCCGCTGTGTTCAGAGTGCGGTCCCTGGTGGCCTATGCCATACACCGTTTTTTTCAGGAAAACGGATTCATTTATGTTCATACGCCTATCGTGACAGGCAGCGATTGCGAGGGAGCCGGGGAGATGTTCAAAGTCACCACTCTGGATTTGAACAACATCCCGTTGGCGGCGGATGGATGCATCGACTTCAGCCAGGATTTTTTCGGCAAAGAAACAGGCTTGACCGTATCCGGCCAGCTTGAAGCGGAGACCTTTGCCATGGCTTTCAAAAAGGTTTACACCTTCGGACCGACCTTCAGGGCAGAGAATTCCAATACTGCAAGACATGCCTCCGAATTCTGGATGATCGAGCCTGAAGTGGCTTTTGCAGACCTGGAGGACAATATGAAGCTCGCTGAGTCCATGATCAAGTTCATTATTAAGGAGATACAGGAAAAAGCGCCAAGCGAAATGAATTTCTTCAACAGCTTTATCGACAAAGGACTTTTAGAACGGCTTGACAATATAGTGAATTCGGATTTCGGCCGTGTCACTTATACTGAAGCTGTCGACATCCTCAAAAAGGCTGACAAAGAATTCCAGTTTCCTGTGGAATGGGGCATAGATCTTCAAACAGAGCATGAACGCTATCTGACTGAAGAAGTATTTGGGAAACCGTTATTTGTAACAGATTATCCAAAAGACATCAAGGCTTTTTATATGCGCTTGAATGACGATGGCAGGACGGTGGCGGCCTGTGACCTGCTGGTGCCGGGGGTCGGGGAGATCATCGGCGGATCCCAGAGGGAAGAACGCTATGATGTGCTTATTGAGCGCATGAAGGAAATGGATCTCGATCCTGCTGATTATGACTGGTATTTGGATTTAAGAAAGTACGGCGGAGTTAAACACGCGGGATACGGTCTGGGCTTTGAAAGAATCATTATGTATATTACCGGCATGAGCAACATCAGGGATGTGCTTCCTTTCCCAAGAACGCCAAAATCGGCAGAATTTTAAGCATGGATAAATTTGTGACGGCGATCAGAGATGGCTTTCTGAAAGGAGTTTCAACGGGCTGGTTTCTTTTAAAGATCATGATCCCGATCTATTTGATTGTAGTCCTGGTGAAGTATTCTCCCGTCATGCCATGGCTTGAAAGAACATGTGCGCCTGCCATGAAGATTTTTAATTTGCCGCCGGAAGCTGTGGTCCCTATTATTACGGGTGCGTTTACTGACGAATACGGGGTGTTGGCAGCTTTGGGGGGCTTTGAATTCACTACTGCATCCATCACTACGATAGCGATGATCACGTTAACATTTCACTCCATACCTGTTGAAAGCGCGATAGCCCGAAAAATCGGACTGTCGCCTTTCCGGTATGGAGCTTTACGTTTCATTACTGCAGTATTGATCGGCGTTTTGACAGGCTTGATCGGAGGCGCGTTACTTTAATGACAGCAACATGGGATATAATATTAAAAGAGATGATCATGGGCAGCCTTTCCACAATGCTTAATTTGTTAAAGGTCATGATCCCGTTGATGATAACGATCCAGCTACTAATGGTTTACAACGTCATCGAAAAGCTGGCGAACAAACTGGAAGGATTGGGGAAGATAATGGGCATGTCCAAAAATGCCATGTTTCCTCTTCTTGTTGCCTTGGTCATGGGCGTAAGCTATGGAGCGGGAACAATCATCGAATTAAACAGAGCCAACCCGATGTCTAAACGGGACCTTGCCCTGATCGGCATATTCATGTTTTTGTGCCACGGGATCATCGAAACCGGTATGCTCTTTGGAGTTGCCGGAGCTTCCATTCTGACCGTTACAGGGATCAGAGCCCTGATCGCTTTTTCGGTCACGATGCTATTGGCAAGGACGCCGATCATACGGGGTCTGGACGATGCCGCGCCCTCCGGATGAACCCCGGATGAGAATAAAGCCGTTGCCATTCCAATATTCCAATGATATAATTGATTGCACTATGTGCTTTATGATAATAATTTTTTGGGAGGTCTTAATATGAAAGGCTACAATAGCGACAGTATAAGGAACGTTGCCTTGCTGGGTCATGGCGGCTGCGGAAAAACCACTTTTCTGGAAGCCGCGCTACTTGCTACAGGTGTCATCAACAGATTGGGCCGCGTTGAAGATGGAAACACTGTATCGGATTATGACAAAATGGAAATTGAAAAAGGTTATTCTATTGGGTTGTCTATCGTGCCGGTGGAGTACAACAAAGTGAAGATCAATTTCCTGGACACACCGGGATTTTTTGATTTTGTCGGCGAAGTCAACTCCGCATTAAGAGCGGCAGAAGCGGCTTTGATCATGGTGGATGCGTCCTCCGGAGTCCAGGTCGGCACCGAAAAGGCATGGAACAGCTGCAAGCAGTTCAACATTCCAAAGATTTTTGTAATAACCAAGACGGATAAGGAAAATGTCGATGTTGATAAGACAGTAGAAGATCTGAAGGCGAAGTTCGGCATCTCGGTGGTCACACTGGATGACAGGGATGCATTGAATGAAGCTATTGCTGAAACAGATGAGGCGCTCCTGGACAAATTCTTCGGTGGCGAGGAGTTTACGGAAGAAGAGTTCAATCAGGGGTTGGCAAAGGGCATCGCATCGGGAAGCATAGCTCCGGTCATTTCCTGTTCGTCACTGAAAGGCCAGGGCATCAAAGAGGTCATGGACGACGTCATCAAATTTGTGCCAAAAGCGAAAGATCATGCCCCGTACCAGGCATTTGACGCAAACGATAATGAAATCGAAGTAAAGTGCGATGAAAACGGCAAACTTGCGGGATTTGTGTTTAAAACCATAGCAGACCCATTCCTTGGAAAGATAAACCTGATAAAGGTCATATCAGGTAAGTTCAGCCAAGGCATTGAAGTATATAATTCCAGAGCGGAAAAAACAGAAAAGCTGGGCTCGCTGTTTTATCTCAGAGGGAAAACCCAGGGCGAAGCAGGCACCGCTTTAGCCGGAGACATCATAGCGGCAGCAAAGCTTCAGCTTACGCAGACAGGGGACACTCTTTGCGAGAAGGCACATATCATCAAGTTCCCGCGTGTGGAATTCCCTCAGCCATCGCTGTTTATCGCTGTTGAACCAAGTTCAAAGGGCGACGAAGAAAAAGTCTCCTCAGGACTTTCAAAACTGATGGAAGAAGATCCTTCCTTTGTTCTTGAAAGAAACATTGAAACCCACCAGACATTGCTGGGAGGTCAGGGAGAACAGCAGCTGGGCGTTATAACGGCGAAGCTGAAGGATAAGTTCGGTGTCGATGTTCATACCGTTCCGAGAAGGATTGCGTATAGAGAGACTATAAAAGGCAAATCGGACGTTCAGGGCAAGCACAAAAAACAGTCCGGCGGAGCAGGCCAATATGGAGATGTTCACATTAAATTCGCGCCTTCCGAACAGGAATTCGAATTTGCTGAAGAATTGTTCGGCGGATCCGTACCAAAGAACTACGTTCCGGCCGTTGAAAAGGGACTTAGAGAGTGCATGGACAAGGGCCCTCTGGCTGGCTGCAAGGTTGTAAACGTTAAAGCGATCCTGTATGATGGATCTTACCATGATGTGGATTCCAATGAAATGGCATTCAAGATCGCAGCTGCCCTGGCATTCAAGAAGGGAATCGTTGAAGCTAAGCCATGCCTTCTTGAACCGGTAATGCGTCTTGAGATCTTTGTCCAGGACGAATACATGGGCGATGTCATGGGAGACATGAATAAGCGACGCGGCAAAATCCTGGGTATGGAACCTCAGGCTTCCGGTGGGCAGAAGCTTATTGCGGAAGCGCCTCAGGCAGAGCTGTTTGATTATTCCGTGGCCCTACGCTCCATGACTCAGGCAAGAGGTTCTTTCACTATGGCTTTTGAAAGATATGAAGAAGTGCCGGCTCATCTTGCAGAAAAAATCATCGCTGACTATAAGTCGGACGAAGAAGCATAAAGACAATCCCAAATTGTTTCAGAGCCCGGGAGCAATATCCCGGGCCTTTTATTATCTATAACCGTAACATAGCGGCAGTTATGGTCAGATATTAATGTGAATGTGAAAAATACTAAATAAACACAAATATTTTTGTTGAAACCCACAAAAATATTGACTTATTTTGTGACTGTTATATAATGTACTGTAATGTTTAAAAATGGGAAGGGGGCGAATTATTATGAAATTAACAGGAGCGGAAATCGTAGCGGAAGTATTGTTAGATCAAGGCGTAGACACAGTTTTCGGATATCCCGGAGGTGCTGCATTGTTTCTTTATGATGCCCTCTACAAATATAGCGATAAAATAAGGCACATACTGACTGCTCATGAGCAGGGCGCCGCACATGCAGCGGACGGTTATGCCAGGGCAACTGGAAAAACCGGGGTCGTCATGGCAACCAGCGGCCCAGGAGCCACAAATCTGGTGACCGGCATAGCCACGGCATATATGGATAGTGTGCCTATGGTGGCTATCACAGCGAATGTTCCGTCGACGCTCACGGGAAGGGACGCTTTCCAGGAGATATACATCACGGGTGTGACGATGCCTATAACAAAGCACAATTATTTTGTCAATAAAATCGAAGATTTGGAGAGGTGCCTCAGGGAGGCTTTCAGAATAGCCTCAACAGGCAGAAAAGGGCCGGTGCTGGTGGATATCAGCAAGGATGTCACGGCGTCGACCTATGAATATAAGAAAGGTCCTCGTCAGGCATTCCCTGAACTTCCGAAGGCTTCCGACGAAGATATCAGAAAAATCGCGGATATGATCAACGAGGCGGAAAAACCGGTCATGTATGTGGGCGGCGGAGCTGCAAGCTCGGGAGCGGCGGATGCTACAGCTGAATTTATGCAAAAGGCTCAGATCCCAGCGGTATATACGATGATGGCTGCGGGGATCGTCGGATACGAAGATGAAAAAAATCTGGGTCTGATCGGGATGCATGGGACGGTAGAGGCCAACAAGGCCATCGATAAAGCGGACCTGGTGCTGGCTCTTGGAACCCGGTTCAGCGATAGAGTCGCTCTGAACACAGACAAGTTCGCGAGGCATGCCAAGATCGTTCAGGTGGATATCGATAGAAGTGAATTCAACAAGAACGTCATTATTGATGTATCGGTAATGAGCGATGTAAAATATTTTCTTGAAAAGCTCATACCTATGATCAAACCGGCAGATCACAGCGATTGGCTGGATCGTATAAAAAAGTGGAAGCTAAAAGGAAGAGATGTTAAAGCCACTAACAGCATGATCGCGCCTCATGAATTGATCGGTAAAATATGCGATCTGACGGATCGTGAAACGATTTATGTGACCGATGTCGGGCAGCATCAGATTTGGGCGGCTCAATATTTGAAGCATTATAAGACAAAGGCATTTATAACCAGCGGAGGGCTTGGAACTATGGGATTCGGGTACGGTGCAGCCATCGGTGCACAGATCGGGAATCCTGACAAACGGGTCGTCCATATCACCGGAGACGGATCGCTGCATATGAATTTGAATGAGACATGCACCGCTGTCAGTTACAATCTGCCGATAATCACGGTTATTTTTAACAATCGGGTTTTAGGGATGGTTTACCAGTGGCAAAACTCCTTTTATTCGGGCCGAATATCCCAGACAACGCCGGAGAGGAAGACGGACTTTGTTAAGGTTGCTCAAGCTTTCGGAGCCAAAGGTTTCAAAGCAGATACGCTGGATGAGTTCATTGCGGCTTACGAACAGGCGCATAAAGAAAATGGACCGGTCTGGATAGACTGCGCCATTGACAGAACTTCAAAAGTGCTTCCTATGATACCAAACGGCGGTACAGTGGCGGATATTATTTTAGATTGATCAGGGGAGGTGGATACTATGAGAGGAAAAGAATCGTCAAAGCAGGTTGAAAAACGAGTGATCGTCGTACTGGTTGACGACCAGCCCAATGTATTGGCAAGAGTCTCCAGTCTAATTGGCCGAAGAAATTACAACATACACACCCTGACGGCTACAGAAACAGATATGCCCGGAATTACCCGCATCACTGCTGTGGTTAGCGGCAACGAATATGAAATGCACCAAATCGTTTCTCAATTGGAGAAACTGGAGAATGTAAGGCAAGTCGATGAAATAGAAAGAGGCAGCGGATTATACAGAGAATTGCTTTTAGTGAAAGTTGCTGCTGACAAAGTAAACAGGGGCGATATAAGGGACATAGCGGATATTTACAGAGCTAAAATCATTGACCTTTCCCCTCAGAGCATGATATTGGAGCTTACAGGCAGCTCAAATAAAATCGATGTGTTTCTTGACGTGCTGAGCTGTTATGAAATCCTGCAGGTTTGCAGAACAGGAACCACCGGAATAGAAAGAGATAAAATAAACAACTATGACGCTAATTTAAAAAAAGAGAGGTAAAAGGAAATGATCAAAAAATACTACGACACAGATTGTAACATGGGAATGCTGGATGGTAAAACCGTTGCGGTTATAGGCTTTGGAAGCCAGGGCCATGCCCATTCGCAGAATCTTAAAGATAGCGGAGCAAATGTAGTAGTAGGACTGAGAAAGGATTCAAAAAGCTGGAAAACCGCTGAAGAGTCAGGCCTCAAAGTCATGGAAGTGGAAGACGCTGCTAAAGCAGGGGACCTGGTTATGATGCTCGTTCCCGATGAAATAGCAGCGAAGATCTATAATACTCAGGTGGCGCCTCACATGAAAGAAGGAAATGTGCTGATGTTTGCACATGGATTCAACATCCATTTCCACCAGATCAAACCGGCTGAATATCTGGATGTGATTATGGTCGCTCCAAAAGGCCCGGGGCACACAGTAAGAAGCCAGTATCTGGAAGGCAAGGGTGTGCCAAGCCTTATCGCCATTTATCAGGATGTTTCGGGAAAAGCAAAAGACTATGCACTGGCTTATGCATCGGGCATCGGAGCCGGCCGTGCGGGAATTCTGGAAACCACATTTAAAGAAGAGACGGAGACGGATCTTTTCGGTGAGCAAGCAGTACTGTGCGGAGGCGTCACGGAATTGATGAAAGCGGGATTCGATACGCTGGTAGAAGCGGGATATGCTCCTGAAATGGCTTATTTTGAATGCATTCATGAAATGAAACTCATCGTTGATCTTATCAATAGCGGCGGATTCGATATGATGCGCTTCTCCATATCCAATACAGCGGAATAGATCGGAAGAGCACACGTCTGAACTCCAGTCACGAGTGGATATCTC
>CALBZG010000113.1 GCA_937889655.1 uncultured Clostridia bacterium | reverse complement strand
AGGTTGTGTCAGCTTGGGATGCCTTGCACAGGAAGGCCACAAAGTAATCGGCGTGGACACCAATGCAGAAAAAGTCGCCACCCTTAATAAGGGAATAGCGCCGATTATCGAAGCCCAGATTGGCGAGGTTATTGCCAAACAGCAACAGGCCGGTCATATTCAGGCTACACTCGATGGCCAACTGGCGGCAAGAGAGACGGATGTCTCTTTTATTTGCGTGGGGACACCTTCAACCCATAATGGACATCTGGATTATCACGCGATTTTCCAGGTGGCCAAAGAGATCGCAAAAGGCATCAGGGACAAAAACAGCTTTCAAACGATAGTCATCCGCTCCACGGTACTTCCCGGAACAAACCAAAAAGCCTCCGCTCTGATAGAAAAGCATTCTAACAGAAAGGCAAACCGTGATTTTGCCGTGGTGTCAAATCCTGAATTCCTGCGCGAGGGTACGGCCGTTCATGATTATTATACTCCTCCTTACACTCTCATCGGCACAGACAGCCCTCAGGCTGTCGAAGTAATGCGGGAAATATACCGCTCCATAGAAGCGCCCTTCATCAGCACCCAAGTCAACGTCGCCGAAATGATGAAATTTGTCAGCAATTCATTTCATGCCTTTAAAATTACTTTTGCTAACGAGGTCGGCAATATCTGCAAGAGTCTTGGAATCGACTCGCATAAGCTGATGGAAATATTCTGCCTGGATACAAAGCTGAACCTGTCCGGATATTATCTGAAACCAGGATTCGCTTATGGCGGTTCCTGCCTGCCCAAGGATCTCAAGGCGCTGATAACCATGGCCCATGATTTTTATCTGACCAGCCCGGTTCTGGAAAATATCGACCGCAGCAATGAACACCAGAAGCAGCATGTATTTGATCAAATTATACAGATGGGGAAAAAAAAGATCGGCTTTTTAGGCCTGAGCTTCAAGGCTGGTACTGATGATTTGCGTTACAGCCCGATCGTTGATATTATGGAACGCCTGATCGGCAAGGGCTTCAAGATCAGCATCTTTGATCGCAATGTTCAGCTGGCCCAATTAATAGGAGCCAACAAGGAATATATTCTTAACAAAATCCCGCTGATCTCACACTTTATCACTGATGATCCCAGCCAATTAATAAATGAGTCCGAAATAATTATCGTCACTAATAAAGAAAACGAATTCGCCGAGATTCTGGCTCAGGTACCAGAAAACAAGACCATCTTCGATCTGGTAAATCTTGATTTTCCCAACCGGGGAACACGAAAAAACTATATCGGACTGGCCTGGTGATGAAAAAACATGTCTTAATGATCGTCGAGAACAATCCTGTGCCTCATGATATACGCGTATGGAATGAAGCTCAGGCTTTGGTTGAGCTCGGCTATCAAGTCACCATTATTTCTCCCAGAAGTGAAAAAAGCCCGGCCAAATTTGAAATATTGAATGGAATTGCACTATACCGGCACTACATACCATTTGAAGGCGGGGGCAAATTCGGGCTGCTTTTTGAATATCTCAATGCACTTTTTTGGGAATTTTTTTTAAGCATCCGCATCTACATAAATAATCCCTTCGATGTCATCCATGCGGCCAATCCTCCCGATCACATCTTTCTCATTGCCGCCCTTTACAAGTCCCTTGACGTTCGGTTTATATTTGACCATCATGACATAACACCCGAGAATTATCTGGCGAAATTTAACCGGGCTGATATTCTATATGAAATCTCACTGTACATGGAAAAGATGACTTTCAGGACCGCAGATATTGTCATCTCCACCAATGAGAGCTACAAAACTATCGCCTTGACCAGAGGCCATAAAAATGACGATGATGTTTTTGTCGTAAGAAATGGCCCCAATCTGCGCAATATCCCGCCGGTCACAGCCAATGACAAATGGAAAGACGGATTCAAATATATGATCGCCTATGTGGGCAATATCGGCAATCAGGAAGGCATCGATTCGCTATTGAAAATTGTGCACTATTTGGTCTATAAAAGGGGAATCATGGACACCCGGTTCATCGTTGTCGGGACAGGGCCACATTGGCAGGCCATGGTTCAGCTCGCCAAAATGATGAATCTTGAAAAGTATGTCCTGTTTACAGGATATATACCGTACAAAGATTTCTATGAAATCCTGGCTACTGCCGATCTGTGCATCAATCCGGAATTCAGAAATGAATTCACCGACAGATCGACCATGATCAAGATTATGGATTATATGACATTTGGTAAGGCCTTGGTTCAATTCGAAACCACAGAGGGAAAAGTGACTGCTGGCGATGCGGCCTATAACGTCAGGGATAATAATATAGAGCATTTTGCGGACGCTATTGTCTATCTGATCGAAAATCCCCGGACAAGACAAAAAATGGGAGAAATCGGCAGAATGCGGATTGAAAAAAGCCTCAACTGGGATGAGCAAAAAAAAGTTCTGAAATCGGCCTATACCTATCTGGAGCAAAAAAGTAAAATTGTCCCGTCCTCATAATTACACCCTTCCCTCCTATATCCTCATCACCGCCGCCTATAATGAAGAAGAACATATTGAAAAAACCATCCTATCCATGCTAAACCAAACCGTTCTGCCTGTTAAATGGATTATCGGTAGTGATGGATCGACAGACAGAACGGATGAGATTATCGCTCGTTATTGCTGTAAATTTCTATGGATAGAGTATCTCAGATTGCCGGAACATCCAGATCGCTCTTTTGCCTCAAAAGTAAATTGCTTTAATACCGCTTTCCAGACCGTTCAAGATACAGAGTATGATGTTATTGGTAATCTGGATGCAGATATATCCTTCGAACCTGACTATTTCGAATATCTACTTAACATGTTTGCACTGTATCCTCGGCTGGGTGTGGCCGGGACGCCATTCATCGAAAGCGCTTTACAAGTGTATGATTATCGATTTACAAATATCGAACATGTCTCCGGGGCATGTCAGCTATTTCGTAAACAATGTTTTTTAGAAATCGGTGGCTACAAGCCGGTTAAAAATGGCGGAATTGATTGGATCGCAGTGACGACCGCGCGCATGCAAGGCTGGCAAACACGAACCTTTACAGAAAAGACCAGCACCCATCATCGCCCCATCAGCCGGGGTCAGCACAACATGCTGAAAACTAAATTTCGTTATGGCCAAAAAGATTATCTTTTAGGCGGACACCCCCTTTGGCAAATTTTTAGAGCTGTCTATCAGATGAAATCCAGACCTTATGTTATTGGCGGACTCTTTTTATTACTCGGATATGCATGGTCTGCCTTGATTCATGTAAAAAGACCGATAAGTAATGAATTGATGCGGTTTCACCGCAGTGAGCAAATGAGGCGACTGAAGAAAAGTGCCTCTCGGATATGTCCATTTGCTTTTGCATAGCAAAACCATTAGCTGCATCGAATACTACTGGCGCGGCTCGATTGCCCCGTCCTACCCGCGACACACATCTCCTATCATATGAAAATGATCTCCTCCAAGCCGGACACATGCGAAGTTTCAAATTAAAAGCAGAAAAAAGCCTGGACAAGGTTGAGAAATGGGTTGAATCTCATGGCTACAAAGGCTATGAACCGTTTGATGGACTCTCTTCCGTATTCAGTTCTCTGATCTTTAAAAATGGTTTTGCG
>CALBZG010000112.1 GCA_937889655.1 uncultured Clostridia bacterium | reverse complement strand
AAGAATGTGCTGATGTTATCGGCGCAGCTGTTGGAGCATCCCGTGCTGCTGTAGATGCAGGCTGGATCGAGCAGAAGTTCCAGGTAGGACAGACAGGCAAAACGGTTTCTCCTACTCTTTACATCGCATGCGGCATCTCCGGAGCTATCCAGCATCTTGCAGGCATGAGCTCTTCCAAAGTCATCGTTGCGATCAACAAAGATCCTGAAGCTTATATTTTCAACCTTGCCGACTATGGGATCGTTGGAGATCTCTTCGACGTCGTGCCTCTATTGACGGAAGAATTCAAAAAGCTTAAATAAAAAGCATTTCGAAAGCATTAATAAATTGTTTGTAACGCGGAGCGGAAACGCTCCGCGTTACAAGGTTAGAGGTTGCAAGGGAGCGTGCTTCATGGAAGAGAAGAAACCGATAAATGAAGAATTGAATAAGCAGCAGCTTGCTGAGCTGGCGATCGATATGCTGCATCGGACCATCGTACATCATGTGTTCTGGTTCAAGGAAGTGGAACATCAGATGGGTTTTGAAGAGGCTCTAAAAATAATGGAAACGGCATACGATAAGAGCAAGACCATACAGCTGAAGCGCTTGAGTAAGTTGTTGGGGTTCGATTTGGTTGACGGGGTGCCTGCTCCGCTGCTGAATATGCCCGAAGAAAAGATGAAAGAACTGATCGAAGGCCTCGGCCTCAACTGGCTGGCCGGCGATGGAGTCTGGTTCCAGGCTGTTGAAGCCAAGCACGGCATGCTGGATGCAAAACGCTGCAATGATTCGTGCTGGGCATGGTTTTCGCCTTTTGAGGCATGGTCTATCAAGAGACTATTGAAACTGCCTGAACAACCGGGAATTGAAGGATTAAAAAAAGCATTGCAGATGCGATTGTATGCGCAGATCAATGTCCAGTCAATTATCGATGAAAGTCCGAACAGCATAATATTCCAAATGAATGACTGCCGAGTGCAGTCTGCCAGAAAAAGCAAAGGTATGGATGATTATCCTTGCAAATCGGCAGGACTGGTTGAATATACAAATTTTGCCCGTACTATCGATTCCAGGATAAAGACCGAGTGCGTCGGATGCCCTCCCGATGATCATCCGGAAGAGTGGTTCTGCGCTTGGCGATTTAGCATTGAGTAAGCATTGGGATTTTGGCATAATTCTTGCTTTATAATATATAATAATTATTCATGTTTCATTAAGCGTGGTAATAAGTCTAAAATTCATGGACAAGGAGTGTGAAAAAAATGTTTGAAATGACACCAACAACTATAGGAATAATGGTAGGAATATTCCTGGCAGTCTGTGTTATTTTTGCTGTTATGATCAAAAAAGAATTAAAATAGTAGAATTGGAGTAATAAGAAAGGAGAAAAGTCATGGGCATAGGAGAATCAATTGGAGTCATATCTCAGCTTTATGTGCTGGCATTTGTTGTAGCCCTTGGAGTTTCAATTACGATCAAAATTTTGATGAAATTTATAAATGCAATTGGCCCTAAGGAAGAAAAAAAGATTACAGAATAATAAATGGGAGGATTAAATAATGGAACTATCAACTTTGTTTCAAGGTTTTGGTACATTAGCAGCATCAGAGCCTAAAATACTTATAGCCAGAATTGTATTAATGATGGTTGGATTTCTCTTCGTATACTGCGGAAAGAAAAACATATTAGAGCCCTTGATCATGATCCCTATGGGATTCGGTATGACAGCTGTAAATGCCGGTGTTCTGTTTTTCTCAGAGACGCAGATGGGAACGCTTTTCGTAGACCCTCTTGCTTCATCCACTGATGAAGTCATGAGCATGCTTCAGATCGATGTTTTTCAGCCGATCTATAACCTGACATTCAGCAATAATCTGATTGCCTGCCTGGTATTTATGGGCATCGGTGTACTGGCAGATGTTGGCTATGTTTTACGGTTTCCATTCACGAGCATGTTTATTGCATTGTTCGCAGAGCTGGGAACGATCATCACTTTCCCGATAGCAATAGCCATGGGTCTTGATAATGGCTCCGCTGCAGCTATATCTGTAGTAGGCGGAGCAGATGGACCGATGGTACTCTTTACAGCGTTGATGCTGGCTCCGGAAGCCTTTGTCCCGATCACAGTCATTGCGTACTTATATTTGAGTCTTACTTATGCAGGATATCCTTTCCTTATCAGGGCGTTGGTTCCGAAGGAATTAAGAGGTATTATGGTCAAAACATCAAAGGGTCCAACCATCACTTCCGGACAGAAGATTGCCTTTGACGTTGTCGCATGTACATTGTTAAGCCTTCTCTTCCCGGTGGCAGCCCCGCTGTTCCTGAGTTTCTTCCTTGGAAACGGTATTAAAGAAAGCGGAGTAACCAAGTATATCGAACTGATAGAAAACACGTTCCTCTATTGGGCCACATTCTTCCTGGGCCTGATGCTGGGTGTGCTTTGTGAAGCAAACACTCTGATGAATCCAAAAGTTCTTATATTCCTGATACTTGGCTGCATAGCGCTTGCAATTTCAGGCGTCGGAGGGATTCTAGGCGGATACCTTGTATATTTCATCAACGATAAAAAATATAATCCAGCCATTGGTATTGCGGGAGTCTCTTGTGTCCCTAGTACAGCTAAAATAGCCGCCCACGAAGTTCAGGCAGTAAATAGAAAAGTCAATGTAATACAATATGCCATGGGAGCGAATATTTGCGGAGTTATCGTTTCTGCCATCATGACAGGGGCTTTTGTCTCAGTGATCCCTCTGCTTTAGTTCTATAGTAGTAAAATCCCGAAAAACCAATATGAAACTGCAGTCAAGATCAATAAGGGCTGCAGTTTCTTTTTTGTAATACTGCTTGTCCTATAACCGTACAGTTGTCCGAGTAACCGTACAGTCAAAATAAAAATAATGCGAAAGACCGCCGCACACACGAGTTTATGATCTCAATCCCGGGATAATGATAAAGACATGTGAGGCTTGAAAAGACAAGGATACAGGACCTAATTGAAGAGGATTTGAAATCAAACATTACAATGGTAAATTTTTTAAAAAAATGGCACAGTTTTTGCGTGATATAAAACATGGAAATATGTTTAC
>CALBZG010000111.1 GCA_937889655.1 uncultured Clostridia bacterium | reverse complement strand
TGCCCTCTTCCAGGATCATGAAGTACTTTTGCACTGTTTCGTTCCATCGTTCACCGGGTGCCACACAATAGATGCCGGGAGGATATGGAAGCGCGCCTTCCAGGGCGACTTCTCCTTTGATCTCCGACACCTTCACCAGCTTAGCGTTGTTCCTCATCAATTCATTATATGCATCATAAGCCGATAGCGCCCTCTCGGGGAAATGTTCCTCCATGAAAAGTTTTTTCTGAAGGTTCTTGACGTCATAGCCCTTGTAGAAATCATGCATTTCCTGGCAAAGATCCCTGATGCCCATGCCCCGGTATCTGTCCTGGTTCTTACTATAGAGGAACGGCAAGACCTTGTTTACCGGATCGTTATTCTCAATGGCTTTTTCAAACTGCATCAGTTTGGCCACCAGCAGATCCATTTTAGCCTTGCTTTCTGCCGGTGTCATAAGGAACAAAATGGAGTTGAAATCATTCTTTTCCGGGATGATGCGGTTGTCCCGAAGAAAATTCGCCAGTATTGTAGCAGGGACACCGAATTCCTCATATTCTCCCGTTTCAATATCGATCCCCGGGGTGGTCAGCATGAGTTTGTTTGGGTCAACAAAGTATTGCTTCTCCCCATAACCCCAGAAGGAATGCCATTTTTCATCAGGCACAAATTCAAAAAAGCGGATATCCGCAGCAATTGCGGCTGTGTCGTTTTCCTCCCAATAGGTGCCATTGACCATCGGTGGTACAAACGGTTTCAGCATGGTGCAGTGCTTAAAAATCGACTTTCTGGCTTCAATACCCAGCTTGACGCAATCATCCCATAGTCTTCTGCCGGAAGGCCCGTCCTGTAGCCTTGCATTGACGTCCATGGAAACAAAAAGCGGATAGAATGGACTTGTGCTTGCATGGCACCGGTATGAATTATTGAACCTCCTGTCATCCAGATAGCGTTTCTGCCCTTTAATATGCTTGTCCTTTTTATGGATATAGGATGCCTGGGAAAACCCAGCCTGTTGTTTATGTACTGATTGAGTCACAAAGATGCCGGGATCATTTTCGTCCAGGTCTAGAAGCAGCGGTGAGCAATCCTTCATCATAGGGATAAACTGCTCGTAACCCACCCAGGCAGAGTCAAACAGTATATAGTCGCAAAGATGGCCGATGCGTTCAACGATTTTTCTTGCATTGCTGATGGTGCCGTCATAAGTCCCCAATTGGATGGCGGCCAGTCTAAACGGTCGCTCCTCCTTGGCGCGTATCGGATCGATCCTGGATATCTGCTGACGGATATAGGATTCTTCCAGACAATGATCTGCAATGCCGCCAATGAAGCCGCAAGGGTTCCTGGATGTTTCCAGATAAACCGGAACCCCTCCTGCCTGGATCAAGGCAGCATCATAAATGGATTTATGGTTGTTCCGGTCGAAAAGCACAAGATCACCCGGTGTTACGAGGGCCGTGCCGACCACAAGATTGGACGTGCTGGTGCCGTTTAAAACAAAGTATGTGCTATCAGAATTGAAAACCTTTGAAGCGTTCTTCAGCGCTTCCTGTGCAGGCCCCTGATGGATCAGCAGATCTCCAAGCTCTACGTCAGCATTGCATAGATCGGAATTGAAAATATTCTCCCCATAGAAATCATACATATAGCGGCCGGCAGGGTGTTTCTTGAAATATTTTCCACCCTGGTGCCCCGGGCAGTTGAATGGCTGATTCTTAAGAGCTACATATTCATCCAGCGCTTCAAAAAATGGAGGCAGGGTTCTCAATTCATATTGCTCTGCGGCATTGTCTATTTCGATATCCAGAATGCTACGATCGTAGCTTTTCAAATACACCCAACGATACACCTTGTCTTTTAGCTCCGGATAGACAAATTCACTGGTTTCAGAAAAAACGAATACTGGAATCCCGAACATCGTCTTATAGATTTCTTCGATGACATCCAGATCCTGATCTGTCAGTACCGCGGCGGAGATATCGGTATAATCCGTTTGTCCGACGAGCACACGGTCCCTTGTTTTTGAAAAGTAGTCCTCAACCCCCGGTGTATAGGCAATTTTCAGTGATATCATGGCTTATCCCCCACTCCTGTTTTAAATGGCACTGTCAGTAATCCTTCTTAATATTAAATGGTTCCTACTTGTTTATCAGTAGTTCTTATTCAAAAAATTTTATCACTACGTTGTCCGAAGTGCAACTATCCCAATAAAGTACCGTCTCCTCATCCAAGGCAATACTATCCCGACATGACTCTTTGCATTTCCAGTCTGGGCCGGGAATATAAATAACCCTGATGAAAGATCAGGGTTAGATATTGGTAGTACTGTTAAAAGCTATGCTCACTTGATGCCTCAAACTTTGGGTGCAGGAGCCTTTACAACGATAAGTTCAAGCGTATCCTCGTGCTGGTTGCTTACATTCATTTTCGTCTGAAACGGGATTTTCAGCAGCGTTCCTGCAGTGTACTCATGTACCTCTTGCTCGTCGAGTCTTATTGAAAGCCGGCCTCTTACAATTGTCATATAAACATTCGAATTAGAAAAATGCTGCGGTAATCCTTCGCCCTTATTGAAGATCATGTGCATATAATGTATATTCTCATCAAAAATAACCCGTTCAACGGCTTTTTCATTGCCTTGTGACAGTTTGAAAATCTGCTCAACCATAAAATATACCTCCTGAATAAATCAACCTATTCGACTATTTCTATCATAGTGTTAGTGTACCATAATGGAAAACGCCAAGTATGTTGTAATTACAACATACTTGGCGTTTAGATAAGTAATACTTTTCTACTTGTGTTTTAATTATGCTGCCTTAGAGTCAGCATCAGCATCATCAGAATCCTGACGGCCGATACGCCCATATACTTCCGGTTTATTTTTCTGAAGATATGAAGCATATACAAAGCCATAGATTCCGAGAGCCACCATGGCAGCAAATAATATTGAGTTGATAGCGCCCGATGCTCCTGTAAGAGCGGACCAATTCAATACTGCCTTAACCAAGACAAACGCGAGGCCAATCAGCGCAATGCCCGGAGCAATGAAAGTTGACCATGCCGAGAAATTATATTGCGTATTCTTTTTGAAATAGAAAATAACTGCGAGGCAAGCCATAAATATGCCAAATACGATCAGGAACTCTCCAACGCCGGCAAACAGCAGGTAAAGGTAAACCGGATCTTTGCCAGTCAATAGGAAAATCGTGAGTGTGATCACCCAGATTGCTCCGACTGTGCTTGCGGCCATAAACGGCGAGTGATGCTTGCCGTGAACTTTTCCAAGAACTTTTGGCAACACTTCGTCTTTACCAAGTGAAAATAGATAGCGGGATGCAACATTCTGTATTGAAAGCAGCGATGCAAAGCATGAGGTAATAACGACTACTGATACGACATCGCCAAATGCTTTGCTGAAAGTTCCTAAGATATTCATGAAAGCAATAGCAGCGTCATTTGCCAGAACTTCTGCAGAGCTTGCACCGTAATAAGCCAGGAAGCCCCAAGAAGCGAGGAAATAGAATGCGCCGATACCAATAACTGCAGCCATTGTTGCTCGAGGGATCGTCCTTTGCGGGTTTCTGCACTCTTCACGATATATGACCGTCGCTTCAAATCCCATGAAGTTTCCAACTGCGAACAGCAATACGATGCCGAATCCGCTGGTTGCGATTGAAGGAGCCGTGAATCCAACCACCCCGCCATTGATTCCGTACCCTTTTGCAAAGCATACCGCGTCAAAAATAAAGACTGCAGCGCTTTCAAAAACCATGACCCAGAAAAGGACCTTTGCGGACAAATCGATCCTTCTGTAAGCCAGCACCGTCGTTCCCAATACCGAAATGATGGCGATAATATACCAATTGATGTGTGGACCGTTGAAAATGTTTTCAACCACGTTCTGCGTATAGATCGCGATGAGCGGCGGCGCAAAGAGCGCGATTGACAGATATCCTACGATCAGGAGGAACGCCGTCATTAGCCCTAATTTGCGGCCAAGTCCGTCTGTAACATAAGTGTAGAATCCTCCCGGTCTTTCCATTACAGTCCCCATCTTTGAGAAACCTATAGCGAACAGTACCAGCATTGCTGTAACAAATATGTATACCATCGGTACGCCGGACGCATCTTCGCCCAGCAAAGGAAAATAAACAGGGATAAATCCAGACGTTGTTAACAGAGGGCCCGAAAATGCAAGCACCGACATAACGAGAGCGCCTACGCCCATGTTCCCTTGAAGGCGGTCGGCATTCAAGGTGTTTTCATTTGTGTTTTTTGTCATCGTTATTCTACTCCTTTGTAAATGTTTGATATGAATAATTTGATATTATGATTGCTATTCAAACCGTAGATTCGAATATAAAGTAAGAGTCTTTCAGCAGCAGTGATCAAGGATCACCTCCAATGAGGGTACGTAACAAAGACGAATTTCGCATAACCATCGGTGCTGAAGGTCACCACAAGTCCTTTTTTTTGCGGAATGTAAACTACGTCCCCAACTTCGTACTTCATAACAGCGCCAGATATGTTCTCTTTTAATGTAATCTCTCCTTCCAGCATGTAGCAGCATCCCGCATCGTCATCGTATTCAAATTCTACGCCTTCGGATTTTTCCATTTCCACCACACCAACGGTGTAGGGTGATCCATGACGCTTATCGATGACGTCGACGATTTTAAAATTATTTTCTTCACCACAATCCAGGTATTCAGTTATGATATCGGCCTTTTTTACTAAAACACAATCCATTGAATATTACCTCCCTTGTTTATGAATACTGTTTTCTGAAATATAACTATAGACTTTTGTGTAACAAGAGAGTCAAGAGATTGGATCAAATATTTGTGCAATTTTCTGAACAGTTTATCAATGGCAAAAATTTGAATTACTGCAAAGCATCTCTTCCTCTTGCGCAAAAATAAAGAGAAGCTCTTAAACGATTCTATTGATCGGTTAAGAGCTTTTTTAGTCTTTATGTTGTTTATATGTTGCTTCAATGTTGCTTCAAGGTCGGGACTTTAGCGAAAAGTAACAGGGACCTGGATCCTGTAGCGCATATCCCGTTGGTTCCCCTTGATGGCAGGGATCGCCGCCATCTCCTCACAAATATAATCGCCGGTAATCAAATATTTATTTGATTCGATTTCGTTGAACAGCTTCCTGAAAAATACCATTTCCTGGTTAAAATCATCACAATATATGCTCAGGAAGGTGGCTGCGGGAATCGTTTTGATCCCTTCATAATCGGCATAGACAGAATCCACAAATGCAAAAACCTCTGTTGAGCCAAGTCTGTTCTGCTTAAAAATATTCTCCGGAACGATTATTCCGGTATTGCAGAAATAGGAATAGGGCAGATTGATCTGCATCATTTTTGTGCGCATTTTCCGCAGGCCGAGTTCATAAACTTCTTCTCCATTTTCGACATTATACAACTCATCGCCGGCATCAAAAGTAAACATGAATCTCTTTTGTATATATTCCAGCACCGGGATCCCGACAGGTGGATGATTTTTAAGTTTTTCATAACTTTCAACAACCCGCTCTATCGAACTCTTTTGTATGGTCAAGGTTTGGATCTCCAAGTCGATCGTCGCTGATTGCCTCTCCAATAATTCCCGAATGATAGAAATATCTCCGGTATCGAGTTGTTTTTTTATCTCATTGAGCTGCATACCCAAAGATTTCATATATTGGATTAAATCCAGCTTCACACTCTGGCTAATGTCATAATAGCGATACCCCGTACCGGAATCCGTGTGGCACGGTTTCAGAAGACCGATATAATCATAATAGCGCAGAGTTTCTTCGGTAATGCCGTTCATGGCAGCCATCTGTCCGATACGAATCCAGCTCATTTATAGAGTCCTTTCATTCTAAAAGCACTAGCCTTATTTGTACTTTAATTCGTCTTTATCCCTTAATGCATTTAAAATTTCGCGTTGATTTCAAATTATACATTTAATGTCTATAAAGTTCCATAATTATTTTAGCTTCAATACTATTTCTATTCAAAAATATTTTTGCCAAATAAAAAAAGACGGTGCCGACTCAAACATTAATGTTCGCGAGTCGTACCGTCGCTTCGTCAGGCGCCCAAGATCTTATGCATCAGTTCAGTTAATGGCCGGCTTTTTCTTTTCTCCGTATCGTAGCCGACATAAACGACTTCCGAGAGAACGATCGGATTTTCTTCACCCTGTCGATAAACTTCAAAGCCCAAAGTGAAACTCCTGTTTCCAACCTTTATGACACGCACGCCAATCTCAATCATATCATCCTCAAAGGCGCTGGAAATATATTCGAAAGTGGCTTTTTTATGACAAACCTCAGATGCATGTTCTTGAACGAGTTCTTTGTATGAATATCCTCTGGAACGAAGGAACTCTTCAAATGCAACATCTGTATATATCGAGTAGTTTCCATTATATACGATCCCTTGCGGATCTAATTCTCCATAGCGGACGCGGATGGGGCAAAAAAATGCGCAATCACTTCTCATTTTAGTTCACCTTTTCTTTTTTTCTGCAAAACTTCATATCTTTTCAAGGCTGCGCCAGAATCCAGGGAGCGTTTTCTGACCCTGTGATGTAACGCGCCAGCAACGCAGATGTCAACGCAGTAGCCACAATTGATACAAATCCGATATGCACAGCTTTTTGGCTCTGGAAATCCATCGGCAGATATTTGGAGAATTCCCATGGGGCAAACCTCCGCACATGCACGACATCGCACGCATTTCGCCTTATCTGTTGAGAGCAGTTTCACAATCTAGTCCTTTCTATGAATCTGTTATGTTTGAAAATGTACTGTGCAAGTAATGATTCAAGCATTAAGCAGATTGATAAATCGCACCGCTATCGATCAATTCCTCTATCTTCTCCTGGCTATACCCTAAATTGCTCAAAACTTCTTTACTATGCGCACCTGGGAAACTCGGCGCTTCAGCTGTAGGGTCAACCGGAGTTTTGCTGAAACGTATTGGTGTGTTCACAGCAAGATAATCCCCTACTCCCGGTTGATTGGTTTTGGCAATAGCGTCCAACTCTTTCGTTTGAGGGCTATTTACAAATTCAACCACTGTTTGTACGGCAGAAGCCGGAACACCAGCCTCAGATAATTTCTGTTCGAGCTCGTATCTTCCCATAGAAGAGGTGGCCTTTTCCAATTCCCTGATCAGCGGCTCTCTGTTATCAAGTCGTGATTCGTTGCTACGAAATCTTGGATCCTCAATCAATGAAGATAGCCCCAACGTCCCACAGAGAGCAAGCCATTCTTCCTCTTTCGTCACGGCTATCACCACATTCCCATCGCATGCAGCGAATTCACCGCAAGGAGCAAATATCGGATCGTGGTTGCCTGTTTTCTTTCTGAATTCTCCTGTCACAGAATGCTCTAAAACAGGCGCTTCACACATATAAAAAGCACAATCCAACATCGCGATATCAACGCGGACTCCTCTGCCGGTAGACTGTCTGTGGAGCAATCCCATTGACAAACCACGCAATAAATGCAGCCCCGCCCAGGTATCACATAAAGAGAACCCCGGTTTAATAGGGACATCTGTCCCCGTCTGGCTCACTAAACCGCTTCGAGCGGCAGCAATGATGTCCATACATGGCAGGTGAGATAACGGTCCATGGGTACCAAAGCCTGAAATGGACCCGTATACCAGTTGCGGGTTGACCTTGAGCATCTCTTCATACCCTATCCCAAGTTTTTCCAGGGTGCCATACTTGAAATTCTCTACGACCACATCCACCTGTGCAACGAGATCCATGATCACGCCTTTGCCGGCTTCTGTCCGCATGTCAACCGCCAAGCCTCTCTTGCCCCTATTGTATTGGCAAAAATAAAGACTGATATCATTGATGTAGGGTCCGTATTGGCGTGATATATCTCCACCGCCCGGCCGTTCCACCTTGATGACCTGTGCGCCCAAATCCGCAAGCATCATGCCGCAGAACGGCGCAGATAAAACTTGAGATAAATCAAGAACTTTAACTCCTTCAAGAGGTCTTTTTTTCATGAAATACACTCCTTAACCTAATTATTCATGAGATCATCTATCAAGATTTCTAAATGACCCCTTCTCGTTTCAATTGCTCCAACTTTATCGGATCTATAGCAAAAGTCCCATATATTTCAGCATTATGTTCCCCTAACCCTGGCGCTTTGCGAAGGGGCTCTTCTGCTTCACCAACAAACTTAACCGGGCGGCCAGGCATCTCAAAACTCCCTGCGCTATCATCCTCCACTGTGACGATCATGTTTCTCTCATGCAATTGCGGTTCTTTCATTGCATCTTCTGTTGTGCCGCACATCGTGCCCGGGATTAGGATTCTATCGCAGATGGCCACAATTTCCTGCATAGTAAAGCCTGCAAAAAGCTCTTCAATCTTG